>NZ_JBHZEN010000132.1:0-1069 GCF_050958625.1 Amycolatopsis sp. 3B14 | reverse complement strand
CTGCGACCTAGAGATTAGAAGAATCTCGCGTCTGAGCGGTGTCGCTACCTGGGAAAACGCAGCTCGGGACCGAGCCTAAGAACTCAGTCTCTTGCTGTAGCCACTACGCCTATTCCACAGTGGACCAGGGACTGAATTGTGACACACACCATGCCCGGGCAGGTGCGCCGCGGCCGCCTCTCCCGCCCGCACGCGCCCGCCACCTTCACCCGCTGGCGGGTCTTGACTCTCATCCTGATCTTCCCCGCCACGTTCGTGGCGACCGGCCTGCTTGTCCAAGCTGGGGGGAACGCGTGGACGCTGCCCGGCGCCGCCGCGCCCGACTGGGCACCGGCCGGCGACAGCGCGGTGATCCGCTGCATCGGGGACTGCCGATGAGGCGCGCACTCGCCGCGGCCGCCGCGATCGCCGCCATCATCCTGATCACCGTCTTGTCCGGCTTCGGGCCGGACCCGGCCGCCCCGCGCTGCGAGATCCCCGGCCAGCAGCGAACGACCGT
This sequence comes from Amycolatopsis sp. 3B14, assembly GCF_050958625.1. Lineage (NCBI taxonomy): Bacteria > Bacillati > Actinomycetota > Actinomycetes > Pseudonocardiales > Pseudonocardiaceae > Amycolatopsis > Amycolatopsis sp. 3B14. Next base: position 570 of record NZ_JBHZEN010000132.1, on the reverse strand, counting down.
GGTGGAATGCGAGGCACGATGACTGACGCCTTCGGACCCGCGACTGACGCGGACCAGCGTGCAAGGCAGCGCCGGTGTCTGGTGGTGCTGAACGAGTTGCTCAAACTCGGCGTGAAGCGCGAACTGCCGCCGTTGAACTGGCACCTGCCGGAGTCCTTCACCCCCCTCGTTGGCACCGTTGGGGCGGTCGCGCCAGAGCACCATCCCCGGAACGTCTTCGACGCATGGCTGGCTGGACTCGCGCGCGACCCTCGTTCGGAGGGGAGGCCACTCCGGTTCCTCGGCACCGACGGGATGGTCTCGGACAGGACGACGGACGGTGGCGAAACGCAGTTGCTCGCGGCGTTCGGCTTTCGGGCAGCCAAGGACACGCGGCACGTCGACGTCGTCCTTCGGGCCAGCTGGTACGAGGCAGAGCTGGATCCGGTCACGCGTGCCTTGGCGAAGCCCGCTCGGAGCACCTGATGCGCCGCCTACCCCGCGCGGCCAGCGCCGCGCTCGACCTCGCCGTGGTAATCGCCGCGGCGCTGGCGCCCGCCCTGTTCCCGCGGCTGAACCCGCGGATGGGAG
>NZ_JBHZEN010000131.1:0-1023 GCF_050958625.1 Amycolatopsis sp. 3B14 | reverse complement strand
CTCGGCCGGCGTGGGCGCGTTGACGGTCTGGTACTTCAGGGCGGCCGAGCTGCAGCTGGTCGAGCTGAAGAAGGAAGCGACGATCGAGATCGCGAATGCGCTCGGTCTGGACGCCGAAGACCTGCAGGTGTCCACGACGTCGCGCACGTACGCGAACGCGACCGACCGGCGGCGCGACCGGATCAACGACGTGCTGGCCATGTACATGCGGGCCGTGACCGACCGGCTGTCGATGAACGACGTCACCCGCCGCGGTCAAAAGGTCGAGTTCAACCTGGACGACTACCTGAAGGCCAACGCGACCGAGCGGTGGAACACCTACCAGACCGGGCTCACCACGCGCGTGCTCACCGTGCCGGAGGTGCGCGAGATGGAGGGGCTGCCCGCCATTCCGGTCGAGGTCTCTCCGCGCCAGCAACAGACACCCGCGGCTGACCAGGGCCAGCCGCAGACCACCGAGGAGGCCGGCATGACCCGGACCGCGACGAGCGCGCAGTTCGCCGAGGACAGCAACCACGACGTGATCGCGTTCGCGATTCCAGTCGCCGATGCGAACTTCCGCGTCGACGTCGAGAAGCGCACCGTCTCCGGGCTGCTCGTGCCGTGGAACAAGGTCGCCCGCTCGGGATGGGCGAAGTACCGGTTCTCCAAGGACAGCCTGTCCTGGTCGGACACCAGCCGGGTGAAGCTCAACCTCGACCACAACCGTTCCGAGGCCATCGGCTACGCCGTGAAGCTCGAATCCACGGACAAGGGCCTGGAAGGCACGTTCAAGATCGCCCGCGGCGAGGACGGCGACAAGGCACTGATGAAGGCCGACGACAAGGTGCTGGACGGGTTCAGCATCGAGGCCGAGTTCAACGAGGACGGTTCCAGCTGGGGCGCCGACCCGAACGACGACATGGTGCGGCTGGTGTCCGACGCGCGGCTGGCCGGCGTGGCGCTGACCGCGTTCCCCGCATTCGACGACGCCCGGGTGTCGGGCGTCAAGGCATCACGGAAGGACAGCAGGATGACGGACAA
>NZ_JBHZEN010000130.1:0-3518 GCF_050958625.1 Amycolatopsis sp. 3B14 | reverse complement strand
GCGGCGGGTGCACTGGTCACCGCCGATGAGGAAGGTCGCCTCGCGGTCCTCCCAGCACTCGTAGATGTTGGGACAGCCCGCCTCCTCACAGACCGTGTGCAGGCCCTCCCGGCGGACCAGGCCTTTGAGCTCGGTGAACTCCGGCCCCATCTTCGCGCGGGTCTTGATCCAGGACGGCTTCTTCTCGATCGGCGTTTCACTGTTGCGGACCTCGAGCCGCAGCAGCTTCCGACCTTCAGGCACAACAGTCACGCGCCCCAGCGTACGCCCCCGGACGGGGCGGATGACCTACGCTGGGTCGGGGGTCACGCCGGTCAGCTTGGCCGTCAGGTCCCACAGCTTGCGGCCGTTCTCGCGGTCCAGCGCGGCCCGCAGCGGCGGCACCACGGTGGGGTTGCCGCGGATGCCGCGGAACAGGCGCGGGCCGATGTAGTCGCCGCCGTTGACGTCCGGCGCGGTAGCCGCGATCAGGGATGGCAGTGCGCCGGTGCGGACACCCTGCGCGATGAGCAGATCGCCCAGGAAGGTCACGCCGCCGACGAGCTTGCGCACGACCGGGTGGCCCTGCGCGTTGGCCATGTTGGAGTTCAGGTTGGTGGCCGTGTAGCCCGGGTGGGCGGCCACGCTGATCACGTCGTCACCGGCGGCCCGCAGACGGCGGTCCAGTTCCAGCGCGAAGATCTGATTGGCGATCTTGGACTGGCTGTACGCCGCGGCCGGGTTGTAGCGCCGGTGCTCGAAGCCGGGGTCGTCGAAGTCGACGCGGCCGCCGGTGGCGGCGAGGCTGGACAACGTCACCACGCGGGCGTTGGTGCCGCGCCGCAGGGCGGGCATGAGCAGCCAGGTCAGTGCCGCGTGGCCCAGGTGGTTGGTGCCGAACTGCAGCTCGAAGCCGTCCTTGGTGCGGCCCTTCGGGGCGGCCATCAGGCCGGCATTGTTGATCAGGACGTCGAGTTTCCCGCCGGTGATCTCCTCGGCGCGGGCCGCCGCCGCGCGTACCGACGACAGGTCGGCGAGGTCCAGGGAGATCAGTTCGGGAGCGACCGCCGCGCCCGCCGAGACGGTGCGCAGCGCCTGCTCGCCGCGCTCCGGGTTGCGGCAGGCGATCAGCACGCGCGCGCCCTTGGCGGCCAGCACGAGGGAGGTTTGCAGACCGAGGCCGGAGTTCGCGCCGGTGACGAGCACCGTGCGGCCCGTCTGGTCGGGGATGTCGGCCTCGGTCCAGGTTTTCATGTTCGCGATAGTAGAGCGACGCGGAGCGTCACCGTTGAGGGTGGCGGTGGGAGACGGGCGGGGCCTGGGGAAGATCACGCGCTCGGGGCCAGCATGCGCAGCAGGCGGTCGAACGGGCGCGCCGGACGCAGCCCGGGACCTTCGCTCAGCAGGGCCTCGAAGGCCGCGCCGACCTTGGCCACCTCGTCCACCGGCTCGTCCGGCTCGGCCAGCGCGGCCGCGATGGCGAGCATCGCCTGCTCGGCGCGGTGCGCGGCCTTCAGCGCCGGGTATTCGTCGCGATGGGCGGCGACGACCTCGTACAACGCGCGGTTGCGCCGGACCGCGGCGGTCCAGGCGCGCTTGACGGCGTCCACGTGGTCGTTGTCGCTCTCGACCTGGGCGCGCAGGTGGCCGCTGAGCAGCTGGGTCCACCGGTAGTGCAGCGCGAGCATGAGGTTTTCGCGCGTGCCGAAGGCCTTCTCGGCACCGGGGATCTCGTCGAAGGGCAGCGGGCCCTGCGGGTCGCGGGCCGCCGCGGTCAGGACGGCGTCCAGGATGTCGCGCCGTCGGTAGAAGTCGTTCCAGCTCACGGGTCCTCCCCAAGTTGTGACCCCGGCCATACTCTGGGTTTGAAGCATACCGTCGGTATGGTGCCGACACTGCGAACATACCACGGGTATGGAAACGGAAACCGGCGTAAGCTTGTGAGCGTGGTGACAATGCGGTCCAGGCGTCTCGACTATTCGGAGTCCACGCGGTCGGCCCTGGTGAACAGTGCTGTGGAGCTGTTCACCAAACGGGGCTACGCCGGCACTTCGCTCGACGAGGTCGCCAAGCGCGCCCGGGTCACGAAAGGTGCCCTGTATCACCATTTCAGTGGAAAGCAGGCGCTCTTCGAAGCGGCGTTCGAGAAGGTGGAGAGCCGGGTTTTCGGGCGCCTGGAAGAGATCATGGGCGGCAGCGGCACGCCGTGGGAGCGGGCGCTGGCTGGGCTGCGGGAGTTCATCTCCAGCTGCCTCGACCCGGCCTACCAGCGGATCGCGATCCACGAGGCGCCGGTGGTGATGGGCTGGGAGCGCTGGCGGGAGGCCGAGGACAGGGCGAGCTTCGGGCTGATCCGGTCGAGCCTGGAGGACCTGATCGAGGCGGGCGAGGTGGACGAGGTCCCGGTCGAGATCACCGCGCGGCTGCTGTTCGGGGCCCTGCACAGCGCGGCGACCGAGATCGCCAGCTCACCCGACCCGAAGAAGGTCGGCGCCCAGATCGAAGCGGTGATCGTGCAGCTGCTGCACCGCGTGCGCCGCACCTGAATCGATAGGGTGGAGACCGTGGACTTGAGGATCTTCACCGAACCGCAGCAGGGCGCGAGCTACGACGATCTCCTGCGCGTCGCCAAGGCGACCGAGGACAACGGCTTCGACGCCTTCTTCCGTTCCGACCACTTCCTGAAGATGGGCTCCGCCTCCGGGCTGCCCGGCCCGACCGACGCCTGGGTGACCCTCGGCGCGCTGGCCCGCGAGACCTCCCGCATCCGGCTGGGCACGCTGGTCACCGCCGCGACGTTCCGGCACCCGTCGGTGCTGGCGATCTCCGTGGCGCAGGTCGACCAGATGTCCGGCGGCCGCGTCGACTTCGGACTCGGTTCCGGCTGGTACGACGCCGAGCACCAGGCCTACGGCATCCCGATGCCGGAGATCAAGGAGCGCTTCGACCTCTACGCCGAGCAGCTGGAGATCATCACCGGCCTGTGGGAGACCCCCGAGGGCGAGACGTTCTCCTTCGACGGCAAGCACTACCAGCTCGCCGACGCGCCCGCGCTGCCCAAGCCGGCCCAGTCGCCGCGCCCGCCGGTGATCATCGGCGGTGGCGGCAAGAAGCGCACCCCGGCGCTCGCGGCCCGCTTCGCCGACGAGTTCAACGCCGCGTTCGTCGACGCCGCCACCGCCGCCACCCAGTTCGAGCGCGTGGACGCCGCGTGCCGCGAGATCGGCCGCGACCCGAAGGCGGTCATCCGCTCCGCGGCCCAGGTGGTGGCGGTCGGCAAGGACGACGCCGAGTTCGCCCGCCGCGCCGCCGCGATCGGCCGCGAGACCGACGAGGTGAAGCAGAACGGCCTGGCAGGCACCGTGGACGAGGTGGTCGACAAGATCGGCCGCTACCGCGAGGCCACCGGCGTCACCCGCCTCTACCTGCAGGTGCTGGACCTGTCCGACCTGGACCACCTCGAGCTGATCGCCTCGAAGGTCGCCCCGCAGCTGTGACCGCGCGTCCTCCGGCCCTGAGCCGAGCCCAGGACCGGAGGA
>NZ_JBHZEN010000129.1:0-3725 GCF_050958625.1 Amycolatopsis sp. 3B14 | reverse complement strand
AGGTGTGGGGGTGGTGCGGGCTGGGATGTCGTGGATCCGGACGGTAGGCCGGTGTCCAGTTGCGCCGCGGTGGTGCGGGCACGCCGACGAGACGTCCGGGCTCAGCGTGCTCGCGGCCACGCCGGAGCTGCTCGCCGTCCTCAATGGACATGTGTACACCGGTGCGTTCCTCGACGCGGCGAACTCGCGGTTCCCCGTCGTGGTGCTGGGTTCGGTCGCCGCGACCCGGCTCGGGGTGCGGGAACCCGGGCGCCAGGTGTGGATCGACGGCCAGTGGTTCACCGTCGCCGGCGTCCTGGACGCGATGCCGCTCGCGCCGGAGATCGAACGCTCGGTGCTCGTCGGCTGGGAGGTGGCGGAAGGCGCGCCTCGGGTTCGGCGGCCACCCGACGACCGTGTACGTGCGGGCGGAGGAGTCCGCCGTGGAGGACGTGCGGTCCGTTCTGGCGGCCACGCTGAGTCCACAGCGGCCGGGCGAGGTGGAGGTGACGCGGCCGTCGGAGGCACTGGTGGCGAAACGGCTGTCCGAGTCGTCGTTCAGCGCGTTGTTCCTCGCGCTGGGCGGCGTCGCGTTGCTCGTCGGCGGGGTCGGCGTGGCCAACACGATGGTGATCTCGGTGCTGGAACGGCGGCGCGAGATCGGGCTCCGGCGGGCGCTCGGCGCGACGCGGCGGCAGGTGCGGGGCCAGTTCCTCGCCGAATCGGTCCTGTTGTCCCTGCTCGGCGGGGTGGTGGGGGTGCTGGCCGGGGTCGGTGTGACCGCCGGGTACGCGCTCACCCAGGACTGGCCCGCGGTGCTGCCGCCGCTCGCGTTGTTCGGTGGGGCCGGGGTGGCGGCGCTGGTCGGCGCGATCGCCGGTGCGTACCCGGCGATGCGCGCCGCCCGGCTCACGCCGACCGAGGCGCTGGCGTGATCAGCCGCGGTAGGCCTGCGACAGGCGCGCGTAGGCCACGACGTTGTCCGCGTAGTTGCGGGTCGAGCGGTCGAACGCGCCGCCGCAGGTGATCATGCGCAGCTCCGGGCCCGCGGTGTCGCCGTAGACGTCGTCGGTCGGGAACTGCGACTTCGGGTACCGCTCGACGCGGTAGACGGTGAACACCGCGGTGGTCCCGTCGGCCCGGTGCACGATCGCCTGGTCGCCCGGCTTGGTGTCCTTGAGGCGGTGGAACGCGCCGGGCACGTGGTTGTAGTCGACGTGCGCGGCGAGCACCGCGGGCCCGGTCTCGCCGGGGGACGGGCTGCCGGTGAACCAGCCGGTGGTGACGGCGTCCCCGGGGACTTCGAGCTCGCCGTCGTCGGCCAGGCCGAGGTCGATGATCGGGCCGGTGCTGACGCCGATCGACGGCACCTCGAGCTTGACCGGCCGGGAGTGCGGCAGGGGCCCGTCGACCGGGGCGGCGGCGGTGGTGGAGACCGGAGCCGCCAGCGTCGACGTCGGGGGCGCGGCCGGCGCGGGCTGCGGCTCACTGGGCGAGCCGCAGGCGGTGAGGGTGGCGCCGATGGCCGCGATCGCGAGCCATCGGCGCCATCGTGCGGTGGTCATCGGCCGGCGCGCCGCCGCATGAGCAGCACGGTGCCGGCGCTGCCGCCGACGAGGACGAGCGCCCCGACCGCGACCGCCGGGCCGGCGTCGGTGCCCTGGTCACCGCCGCCGGTGTCCACGCCACCGACCGGCTTGACCTTCACCTGCGAGCCGCCGGTGGAGTTCTGCTCACCGAACTTGGTCTCGCACGCGATGCCGTCGTGGTCGGCGTCCAGGCGGTGCGGGTCGCTGCGGTCGGCGTCGAGGACCGCCTGGGCCTGCGCCTGGGTCGCGAAGTCGGCGCAGTCGAGGTCCGCGGTGGTCGTCTCGGGCGGAGCCGTCCCGGGCGGCGCCTGGGTGGCGGGGCTGCTGCTCGGGGTGGACGGCTGCTCCGACGGCTTGTGCGGCAGGCTTTCGCAGGCGATGCCGTCGTTGTCGTCGTCGAGGTTGTACGGATCCCCCGGGGTCTGGTCGAAAATGGCCTGCGCTTCTTCCTGGTAGGTGAAGTCGCCGCAGTCGTAGAGATCGGTCGGCTGAGCCGCGAAAACCGCAGGTGCCGGACCGAGCAGCGCGATACCCGCCACCGCTACCGTGCCGAGAACGCGACTGATCATGCGCATGGGGACGTCCTTTTCGGAAGGAATTGATCTCGGGGCAATGCAGCCGCTTTGTCGTTCCGGAAAGGATGAACGTTACGCGCACGGAAATAGGAATTTGTTGTCGAAATTATGGCGGTATCTGGATGTTGTTCACCGTGCAAGGACGGCGCGAAGATCGACCTCCGGGTGGCGGTGGCCGGCGACGGACATCCCCGCCGGACCGCCACCACCGCACTACCGCTGCGAACTCACGCCAGTCTTGAGGTGGGCCATCACCGTCGCGTCGGCGAGTGTTGTCACGTCGCCGATTTCGCGGTTCTCCGCCACGTCCCGCAGCAGCCGGCGCATGATCTTGCCCGAGCGCGTCTTCGGCAGTTCGGGCACGACCATGATCTGCCGCGGCTTGGCGATGGGCCCGATCTCCCGCGCCACGTGCTCCCGCAGCTCCTGGACGGACACCTCGGCGACCCCGCGCGGGATCACGAACGCCACGATGCCCTGCCCGGTCGTCGGGTCGGCGGCGCCCACCACAGCGGCCTCCGCGACCGCCGGGTGGGACACCAGCGCCGACTCCACCTCGGCCGTGGAGATGCGGTGCCCGGAGACGTTCATGACGTCGTCCACCCGCCCCAGCAGCCAGATGTCCCCGTCGGCGTCGTACCGCGCGCCGTCGCCCGCGAAGTACGCGCCCGCGAAGCGCGACCAGTACGTTTCCCGGAACCGGGCGTCGTCGCCCCACACGCCGCGCAGCATCGACGGCCACGGCTGGTCCAGGACCAGGTAACCGCTCTCGCCCGGGGCGACCTCCTTGCCCGCGTCGTCCACCACGACGGCGGAGATCCCGGGCACCGGGGTCTGCGCGGAACCCGGCTTGAACTCCGCGGAACCGGGCGACGGCGCGATCATGATGGCCCCGGTTTCGGTCTGCCACCAGGTGTCCACGATCGGCGCCTTGCCCGCGCCGATGTGCTCGCGGTACCACCGCCACGCCTCCGGGTTGATCGGCTCGCCCACCGATCCCAGCACCCGCAACGAAGACAGGTCGTAGCGCGCCGGGATGTCCTCGCCCCACTTCATGAACGTGCGGATCAGCGTGGGCGCGGTGTAGTAGATCGACACCCCGTACCGCTGGATGATCTCCCAGTGCCGCCCCTCGTGGGGCGTGTTCGGCGTGCCCTCGTAGACCACCTGCGTCGCGCGGTTCGCCAGCGGGCCGTACACGATGTAGGAGTGCCCGGTGATCCAGCCGATGTCCGCGGTGCACCAGTACACGTCCTCGCCCGGCCGGTGGTCGAACACCGCGGCGTGCGTGTAGGCCACCTGGGTGAGGTAACCGCCCGAGGTGTGCAGGATCCCCTTCGGCTTCCCGGTCGTCCCGCTGGTGTAGAGGATGAACAGCGGGTGCTCGGAGTCGAAGGCCTCGGCGGTGTGCTCAGTCGGCTGCGGGTCGACCAGCTCGTGCCACCACACGTCTCGCTCGCCCATCGACACCGGCGTCCCGGTGCGCCGCACCACGACCACCTTCTCCACCGCGGACCCGGCCAGCGCCTCGTCCACCCCGGCCTTCACCGGCACGGCCTTGCCCCGCCGGTACTGCCCGTCG
>NZ_JBHZEN010000128.1:0-9453 GCF_050958625.1 Amycolatopsis sp. 3B14 | reverse complement strand
CGGTGGTGGCGATGATGCCGGAGGCGTTCTCCGCGATCAGCTCCCGGTCCATCCGCGGCTTGCGGTAGTAGCCCTGAATACTCGCCAGCGACGACAGCTTGAACAGGTTGCGCAACCCCGTCGCGTTCTCCGCCAGCATCGTCATGTGCGTGTACGCACCACCACCCGAGACATCACCGCCCTGGTCCTGACCCCAGAACACGGGCCGCTTCATGAACCGCGACTCCGGCGCGATGTAGGCCTCGATCCCGATGATCGGCTTCAGCCCGGCCTTGCGCGACTGCTGGTAGAACTCGTCCGCCCCGTACATGTTGCCGTGGTCGGTCATCCCGACCGCGGGCATGCCGAGACGACTCGCCTCGGCGAACAGCGGGGCGATCTTCGCCGCACCGTCGAGCATCGAGTACTCGGTGTGCACGTGCAGGTGGACGAACGATCGCATCCCGCCAACTCCTCCTGGACGTTCCCGGCGGCGAGCATTGGACCCGACGCGCCGCCCGGCGGTCCAACAAACGACACGCGTCGCCGGACCACCGGTGGTTGTGGGAGGAGGTCACCGGCTCATTCCGGCCAGCCGTTGCCGAGGATCACCTCCACGAAGTCGATGTGCCGGAAGCCGGGGTCGACGTGTTCGAGGACGTCGGCGTTGACGGTGCCGAAGGTGGAGTCCGGGCGGTGCCGGAAGCCGTCGGCGAAGGCCTGGATGATGCGGCGCTTGAAGTCCGGGCGCGGGTGCGCGGCGACGACGGCCGCGAGGTCGGACTCGGCCAGCTTCTCGCGGCCGATGCCGAGCACGTCGGTCTCGACCCCGGCGGTGACGAGGGCGACCTCGGGTTCCAGCCGCCACGGCACCTCAGGGGTGGTGTGCAGGGCGATGCCCTCCCACACCTTCCGCACGGACTCTTCGGGCACGCCGTGGGATTCGAGGAAGCGGCGGGCCTCGTCCGCGCCGTCGAGTTCGAACCGCTGCGTCGTGCCCCGGTGCTTCTCGGTGAGGCCGAGGTCGTGGAACATCGCGCCGACGTAGAGCAGTTCCGGGTCGGCGGTCAGGCCGAGGCGGCGGCCCTGCAGCGAGCCGAACAGGAACACCCGGCGGGAGTGGTGGAACAGCAGGTCGTCGGTCGCGTCGCGGACCAGTTCGGTGGCTTCGGCGGCGAGGGCGGAGTCGGGGATGGTGATGCCGGCGATCACGGTGGTCATCGGTGGTGTCCTTTCTGGTCGCTTCGAGCGTCGCAGCGGCGGGGCGGCCGGCGCTCCTCGATTCGCGACGTACTCTCCACAGATCGGGACGTGTGGAGGTGCGCGTGCGGCGGCTGGCGCTACTGGTGTTCGACGAGGTGAAGCTGCTCGACGTGGCCGGGCCGAGCGAGGTGTTCGCCGAGGCCAACCGGTTCGGCGCGGACTACCGGCTGGTGCTGTGTTCGGTCGGCGGGCGGGACGTGTCGTCGTCGACCGGCATGCGGATCCCGGTCGACGCCGACGTGGCGGACACCGGCCCGCTGGACACGGCTCTGGTGATGGGCGGCGACGTGTTCCCCGCGCACGCCGTCCCGCCGGAGCTGGCCGAGGCGGCGCGGACCATCGCGGGGCGGGCGAAGCGGGTCGCGTCGATCTGCACGGGATCGTTCGTGCTCGCCGCGGCGGGGCTGCTGGACGGCCGCCGGGCCACGACGCACTGGCAGCACGCCGCCACGCTGGCCCGCGCGCACCCGGCGATCCAGGTCGAGCCGGACGCGATCTTCGTCGAGGACGGGCCGGTGTTCACCTCGGCCGGGGTCACGGCCGGCATCGACCTGGCGCTGGCGCTGGTGGAGCGCGACCACGGGCCCGAGCTGGCCCGCCGCGTCGCGCGGTCGCTGGTGGTGTTCCTGCAGCGGCCTGGCGGGCAGTCGCAGTTCTCGCCGTCGCTGCGCGGCCCCGTCCCGAAAACCCCGCCGCTGCGCGCGGTGTGCGACGCGGTCGCGGCGGACCCGGCGGGGGACCACTCGCTGCCGAGCCTGGCCGCGCGGGCGGGCCTGAGCACCCGCCACCTGACGCGGCTCTTCCAGGAGGAACTGGGCACCACACCGGCCAAGTACGTGGAACTGATCCGCTTCGACGCGGCGAAGTCCCTGCTGGACGCGGGTCACCCGGTGACCGCCACGGCCTACGCGAGCGGCTTCGGCAGCGCGGAGTCCCTGCGGCGCGTGTTCGTGCAGCACACGGGCGTCTCGCCGAGGGCCTACCAGCAGCGGTTCCAGACGAGCCGCCGAAGCTGAGGCGGTGCTTCACGGACGACTGGGCCGGGCGCCCCGGGGTAGTGAGCCGAAGCGCGGCAGCATCCGGCCCACCGGACGGCCGACCCACCAGGCCTTGACACCTCAGGTTCCAGCCGCTGGCAACGTGCGCCGCCGCAGGGGTGGCCCGGGGCTTCGGCGGGCCGGACCACCCGCCGCCCGGCCCGCGGCCGCGCGCCGAAGCGGCGCCGGCCCGCCCGGCGCGTCCGCTGTCAGGCTCCCCTCACACGCGGCGTCCCACGAACGCCAGCATCCGCGTCTGCTCATCGGCGTCCGGCGGTGGCGTCACTTCCGGGCCGAAGAACCCCGGCCGCCGCACGACGTGCTGCCGCGCCCAGTCCGCCGCCAGCGCCACCAGGTCCGCGTCCAGCCGGAGGTCCATCCCCAACGCGTGCCCGATGTCCCAGCTGTGCACCACCGTGTCGGTGATCATCAGCGGCACCACCGCGGCCAGCGGCACCTCGCCGATGCCCGTGATCGTCGTGGTCCTGGCCAGCGCCTCCCCGGTGAGCGCGGGCACTGACGCCGCCCTCGCCTTGCGCCACGTCTCCACCGGGTCGTCGCCGGTCCACGTGCCCGGCCGCGGCGATCCGGGCGCGCCCGACCGGTCCGGGTCCGGCTCGCCCGCCGCCCACGCCCGCAGCTGCCACTGCCCCCAGATCAAGTGCCCGGCCACGTCCCGCACGGTCCACTCCGCGCACATCGACGGCACGTCCCACCGGTCGTCCGGCACCGCCGCCAGCACCGCGTCCAGCCCGTCCTGCGCCCGCCGGTACTGCTCCATCAGTTCCATCGCCGACTCCTTTCCTCGGTTCGACCCGAGGACGAACGGCGACGACGGGACTCGACATCACGCCGGCAGAAATTTCAGCCCTCCGTTCGCGGTGACGACGCGGCCACCGGTCGGCGGCGGGAAGTGCGTGCCCAGCAGCAGGGTTCCGCTCTCGGCCAGCGACGCCAGCAGCGACCGGCGGGTCGATTCGGCGAGCGCCGGATCGATGTCGACGCAGCTGGTGATCCCCGGGTGGGCCAGCTGGACCGGGTGGTGCACGCAGTCACCGCTGATCACCGCGCTGCTGTTCCCGCTGGTCAACCGCACGGCGACGTGCCCGGGCGTGTGGCCGGGCGTGGGAACCAGCCGCACCCCGGGCGCGACTTCGACGCCGCCGCCGGGCACGTCCACCAGGTCGAGCAGCCCCGCGTCCGCCACCGGCTCGACCGAGTCGCGGAACATCTGCCGCCGCGGCTCGTCCATGTCGTAGCCCGACCAGAAGTCCCGTTCGGCGCGCGAAGTCAGGTAGCGGGCCCGCGGGAAGGTGGGCACCCACTCGCCGTCCACCAGACGCGTGTTCCAGCCGACGTGGTCGGTGTGCAGGTGCGTGAGCACCACCAGGTCGACCGACTCCGGCGCGAACCCCGCCGCCGTGAGCCGGTCCAGGTAGCCGGTCCGCAGGTCGTGCCACGCCGGGTTGGCGCGCTGCTTGCCGTCGCCGATGCCGGTGTCGACCAGGATCCGCAGACCGCCTGCCGTGACCGCGAAGCTGTGGCTGGCCAGGCGCAGCACGTCGCCGTCGGCGAAGTCCGGCCGCAGCCAGTCGTGCCGGTTCACGACGTCCGCCGTCGCGCCGGGCAGCAGCCAGGGTCCGGTCTCGGGCGGCAGCAGCACCTCGTCGACCCGCTGCACGGTGATGTCACCCACGACCCACATGGCACCTCCTAAACGCAATGTGTTTGCGTTAAGGTTAACGCAAACACTTAGCTTTAGAAGGAGAGCCATGTCATCCGAAGACCGGCCCGAGGTGGTGGCCACCGCCGACCACATCGACACCGTGGTCGCCGTCCTGCGCGAGCTCGACCTCGGCGAGACCGCACCGGCCGCGGTCTACCAGGCGGGAGGGTCCGATGCGGCCAGCTGACCTCACCCTGGCCGCCGCGGCGGCGGCCGTGCGGAACCGCGAACTGTCCCCGGTCGAACTGGTCGACGACGTGCTGACCCGCATCGAGGAGGCCGACGCCCGCCTCGGCGCGTACGTCGCCGTCACCGCCGACCGCGCCCGGGACGCCGCCCGCGAGGCCGAGCGCGAGATCGCGGCGGGCGGGATGCGCGGGCCGCTGCACGGGATCCCGATGGGGCTCAAGGACCTGATCGACGTCGCCGGGCTGCCGACCACCGCGAGTTCCCGCGTGCGCGCCGGGCATCGGGCCGGGTCGGACAGCGCGGTCGCGGCGCGGCTGGCGGGGGCCGGCGCGATCCTGGTCGGCAAGACCCACACGCACGAGTTCGCCTACGGCTTGATCACGCCGCAGACGGTCAACGCCCGCGACGGCGGGCGGATCGCAGGCGGGTCGAGCGGCGGGTCCGCGGTGGCGGTCGCGGCCGGGATGGCGACCTTCTCGCTGGGCACCGACACCGGCGGCTCGATCCGGGTGCCCGCGGCGCTGAACGGGGTCGTCGGGCTCAAACCGAGCTACGACCTGGTGCCGCGGGAGGGGGTGGTGCCGCTGTCCTGGTCGCTGGACCACGTCGGGCCGATCACGCGCACCGCCGAGGACGCCGCGCTGGTGATGGGCGTCCTGTGTGGAGTGTCTGCGGTGGAGCCGTCCGGGTTGCGGGTCGGCGTGCCGGGGAACTACTACTTCGACCGCGTCGACCCCGAGGTCGAAACAGCGGTGCGGTCCGCGATCCGCGGGCTGGAGGCGCTCGGGGCGCGGCTGGTGGACGTCGAAATCCCCATGACGCGGTACGTGCAGGGTGTCCAATGGGGACTGATGGTGCCGGAAGCAAGCGCTTACCACGAGCCGACCGTGCAGGCCGTGTCCGAGCTCTACGCCGCGGACGTGCGGGTGCTGCTCGAGGCCGGGCAGCGGATGTCCGCTGTGGACTACCTGCGGGCCCAACGCGCGCGGACGCTGATGCGGCGCGAGTGGTCGCGTCTGATGGAGACGGTCGACGTGATCGCCGCCCCGGCTGTGCCGGTCACCGCGGTGCCGGTGGGGCAGGAAAGCGTGACGTGGCCGGACGGGACGACGGAGAGCGTCGCGGACGCGTACGTGCGGCTGTCGGCACCCGCCAACATCACCGGGCTGCCGTCGCTGACCGTGCCCGTCGGGGAGGACCGGGCGGGGCTGCCGATCGGGATGCAGCTGATCGGCCGCGCCGGCGGCGACGGCGTGGTGCTGGGGCTGGGCAGGGCGTTCGAGAGTTGACCCTCCAGCCGGTGGAGAGCCTAGGTTCGGGCACATGGCTTGTGCGGAGTGTGGTGGGGCCGGTCCCTGCGAGGAGCTGTTCCACGTCGTGCTGGCGCTGGACCACTCGCGGCGGGAGCCGTGGGGGCCGTTGCACGGGGTGACCGTGGCGTGCTTCCTGCTGCAGCACCCGAGCCGTGTGCCGGAGCGGGACCGGGGCCGGAACTGGGCGATCGTGCGCGCCTTCGCGGACGGCGGCCGCCCGGCGGTGGCCGGTCTCACCGCGGCGGTCCGCCGGGCCAACTCGCACCGGGCCCGCGGCGCGCTCCCGGAGTTCGATGCGCCGCCGGGTGGTGCGGGGTCGTTCGAGGTCACGATCGCCGACGTCGCGCAGGACGGGACGTTTCCGGCGGCGGGGTTCGAGGAGCGGGTCCGGGCCTGGGCGCGGGCCACGCTTGACGCACATTCGTTGCGTTAAGCTGGAGGCGTGAGCCGCAAGCCGATGGTGCGCCCCGGCGGCCGCAGCGCGCGGGTGCAGGAATCCGTGCACGCCGCGGTTCGCGCGCTGGAGGCCGAAGCCGGACGGGAGGCGCTGACGGTGCCACTGATCGCCGCGCGGGCCGGCGTGACGCCGTCGACGATCTACCGCCGCTGGGGCGACCTGCACGAGCTGCTGTCGGACGTCGCGGTGGAACGCCTCCGGCCCGACTCGCCGCCGGAGGACCACGGCTCGCTGGGGGCCGATCTCGCCGCGTGGGCCGAGCAGTTCCTGGAGGAGATGTCCGCGCAGCCCGGACGCGCCTATATCCGCGACGCGCTGCTCGGTGACGACACCAACGCCGGCCGGTGCTCGGCGTACGCCGCGGACCAGATCTCGGTGATCCTGGCGCGAGCGGCCCAGCGGGGCGAGGCGGCGCCGGAGGCGGAGACGGTGCTGGACCACGTGGTGGCGCCGATGATGTACCGGATCCTGTTCCGCCCGGACGGCCTGTCGCCCACCTACGCGCGACGGCTGGTGGAGGAGTTGCTGGGCTGAGGTTTGCCGGGTGGCTGGGCCGGCGGTGCGGGCATGACTGGCCCAACCGCGCCGCCAACCGCTGAGTCGGAGCGGCGGCCCGGTTGATCGTCACTTGACGACCATCCAAGCAGGAGCGGTAACCCGGATGTTCGCCGCGTGTGGACCGCTGGCTTGCTGGTCTGGGCCAGCCGTGCGCGCACGACTGGCCCAGCCACGATCACGACAAGAAACGCATCTACCGCAGCGCTTCCACCACCCGTGAGGTCGCCTCGGCGAGCAGTTTGTTGTCGTACGAAGCGTCGGCGGTCGTCCGGCTCGACATCAGTGCCAGCACGATCGGCGCGCGCCCGGGGGGCCAGATCACCCCGATGTCGTTGCGGGTTCCGTAGTCGCCGGTGCCCGTCTTGTCCGCCACCGGCCACTCGGACGGCACGCCGGCGCGGATGAGCTCCGTCCCGGTCTTGTTGCGGCGCATGATCCCCACCAACAGATCCCGCTTGTCGGCAGGCAACGCGTCGCCCAGGAGGAACGCTCGCAGGCTGCCCGCCATCGCCCGCGGCGTGCTCGTGTCCCGGACGTCGCCGGGGATGGCGGAGTTCAGCTCGACCTCGAGCCGGTCCGGGTGGGTCGTCGTGTCGCCGATCTCGCGCAGCACGGCCGCCAGCCCTGCCGGGCCGCCCACCTCGGCGAAGAGCAGGTTCGCCGCCGTGTTGTCGCTCTGCAGCAGCGCCGCTTCGGCCGCCTCGCGCACCGTCACGCTGCGCCGGTCCTTCGTCACCGGCGAGTTCGGCTGGATGTCCGCGTCGGTGTAGGTCACCACCTTGTCCAGGTCGACGTTCCGCCGCAGCACCGCGCCGGCCAGCAGCGACTTGATCGCCGACGCGTAGTTGAACCGTTCGTCGGCCCGGTGCGCGATCTCCCGTCCGGTCCCGGTGTCGATCGCGTACACCCCGAGCCGCGCGTCGAACCGCGCTTCCAGATCGGCGAAGTCCACCTGCGACGCCGGCGCGACCGTCGAAGCGGCGGGCGGAGGTGGGGGAGGTTCCGCGGCGCACGCCCCGACCAGCCCGAACACGAGCATGACCACGACAGCGCGAAGAGTTCCAACAAGCATGGCGCCAGCCTTCCGCGCCCGATCGATGCCGTCGAAGACGAAAAAGACAGTTTCCATGCGGATCCGGCATAAGATGCGCGGCGTGGATCTCGTCGGCGCCTGCCGGGCCTTCGTCAGCGTCAGCGAGCGCGGCAGCTTCACCCTCGGCGCGGCCGCGGCCGGCATCCCCCAGCCGGTCGCCAGCCGCCGCATCGCCGCGCTCGAACAGCACCTCGGCGACCGGCTCTTCGACCGCTCGACCCGGCGCGCGGTGCTGACGCCGTTCGGCCGCGACGTGCTCCCCGCGGCCGCCCGGCTGGTCCGCCTCGCCGACGCCTTCGAACACGACGCCCGCCGCGCGCGCCGCCGCCCGTTGCGGCTGGCCGTGCCGGACTGGTGCTCCGCCCGCGACCTCGCCCACCTCGACGCCGAAGCCCGCGACCACGACCTCGTCCTCGACTTCCGCCCCGCGCCGCCCGCCGAACGCGCCGGCCTCGTCCGCACCCAGGAGGTCCGCGCGGCCCTCACCGCGGTCCCGGAGGACGAAGCCCGCTGGCGGGTGCCGCTCGGCGTCGCCGCCGCGGTGCCGCCCGCCGCGCACACCGTCTACCTGGAAACCCTGCGCGTCGGCCGCGGCGACGACGGCCCGGCGCGGCGCGTGTGGCTGCAACCCGAGGACGACGTGCCGCACATCCGCGACCGCCTCACCCACCTGCGCGACGCCCTCGGTCTGCGGCCCTCACAGGTCGTCACCGCGGAATCGCTGGTCACCGCGGTCGCCGACGTGCTCGGCACCGCCGACCTCCTGCTCTGTTCGGAGGCGCAGGCCGCCGAGCTGGACCTGCACTGGCGGCCGCTCGGCGAGGTGCGCCTGGTCCGCGGCTACGCACTGGCCACCACGTACAGTGACGACAGCGAGCGCCTGCGGCCGCTGTCGCGGTCGATCGGCCGATGCCTGGGGGAGACGTGAACACCGAAGCGCTGCTGCGCGAGCTGCGGGACCAGCTCGACGACGCCGGCCTGCGCGGCTCGTTTCTGGTGCGGGACCTGCGCAGCGGCGAGGAGATCGCGATCGAGCCGGACGCGCAGTGGCCGTCCGCGTCGCTGGTCAAGGTGCCGCTCGCGGTCGCCACGCTGGAACGGATCCGGCTCGGCGAACTCGACGGCGCCACGCAGCTGGACATCGAACCCGGCCGCATCACCACCCCCGGCCCGACCGGGCTGAGCCGGTTCCGCCACCCGGCGCGCGTCGCCGTCGACGATCTGCTTTACCTCAGCACGGCGATCAGCGACGGTGTCGCGGCCGACGCGTTGTTCGGCCTCACCCCGCCGCCGGAGGTCGCCCGGATCCTCAAGGGGTTCGGCATCGAGGGCATCACCGTCCGGCACCCGGTGCAGGAGCTGGCGGACACGCCCGCGGAACGCTTCGAGCGCGGCGAGGTGCACCTGGCGTACGCGCTGGCCGTGGACGCGGGCACCGCCGGGCGCGGGCACCGCATCCCACAGCTCGACGTGACGCGCGCGAGTTCCGGTTCGGCGCGGGCGTTCGCGGACCTGCTGCAGGCGCTGTGGACGCCGTCGGCGATCCCCGCCGAAGTCGCCGCCCGGGTGCGGGAACTCATGCGGCACAACGTGGTCCGGCACCGGCTCGCGCCGGACTTCGTCTCCGACGCGTCGATCTGGTCGTCCAAGACCGGGACCCTGCTGACGCTGCGGCACGAGATCGGGGTGGTCGAGCACGCCGACGGGCAGGCGTTCGCGGTGGTGGCACTGACCGAGTCGCGCGTGGCGGCGGCGCAGCAGCCCGGCGCGGAGGCCGTGATGGCGCGGGTCGCCCGGCGGCTGCGGGACCACCTGCGGCTCTAGGTGTGCTGTTCGGG
>NZ_JBHZEN010000127.1:0-4115 GCF_050958625.1 Amycolatopsis sp. 3B14 | reverse complement strand
TTCGTTGCCGGGCGGCGGTTGAAAGAAAAGCGGCCCTCCGCTTGTTGGAGGGCCGCTGTCTTTTGTGGACTAGTTGCCTGATGTTCCGGTGGTTCCTGATGCCTGTTGCTGCTGCGAGGGGAAGCTCCCGGCGTTCGGCGACACCGGCACGGAGTCGTAGCTCCGCTGGGCGTCCTGCACGTTCAGGGATGCTCCGGTGGGCAGGAGGCGCACGATGGCGTCCGGCGCGGGCCGTGGGTCGGTCAGGCCCAGTGCGTTGGCGGTGTTCGCGTCGGGGACGCCGTACCGCAGGCCCCGGTCGGTCACCAGTGAGATGGGGCCCGTCGCGAAGGACTGTTTCGACGTCGCCGACCGGATGACCGCTCCGCGGCCGGGGGGCATGTAGAAGTTGTCGATCTTCAGGCCGTCCGGGCTCGGCTGTCCGATCTGGATCAGCTTCGCGTCGGCGGGGACGGGGAGCTGCGTGCCGACGTAGACGGCCGTGTGCTGGTCCTCGGTCGTCGGGTCTCCGGGGTTCACCACGTTCCAGCCGAGGCAGGTCACCGGGGTCTGCGTCGGGTCCAGCACGGTCGGGATGGTGTTCGGCATGGTGTCGACCTTGAGCGCGTCGCTGTCGCCGGACTGGATCTGGCGGATCGACGTGATCGTGTTCGGCGACAGCTCCTGCGGGCGCGGCGCGGCGGTCGAGCTACCCGAGAACCGGATGAGGTCCGCGACGGCGGGCGACACGCGCTGGATCCCGTTCTGCAGGACCACGTAGCTGCTCCGCGTGCCGTCCGAGAACGACACCGCGAACACGTCACCCACGTTGAGGCCGGCCAGGTCCAGCGCCTGGAACTGCGTCGCGCTGCCCTTGCCCGGGATCGTCGGCGGCGTGAACGGCGTCACCTGCGGGATGGCGTTCAGCAAGCCGATGGAGATGCGGCGCGCGTTCTGCGGGTTCAGGCCCAGTGCCGTGTAGACACCGGCGCGCGCCGGGTCCAGCTCGGCCCGCACGGTGTTCGCGTTCGGTTGGTTCGGGTTCCGCTCCAGGCGGTAGATCAGGTACGGCTTGTCGTTGTCGCCGACGGCCAGCACGGCCTCGTTGTCGCCCAGCTCACGTCCCGGGTCGGGCACGCCGGCGAGCACCGTCGTGGCGTTCGTCGCCTGCTGCAGCGCCAGCTGGCTCGGCAGGTCCGACCGGATGGTCAGCTGGTCGCACACCGCCCAGTCGTCGGACACCCGCTGCGACGTGGTCGGCAGCAGCTGCGGACCGTCCACAATGCCCGTCAGCCGCCCGCGCGGGATGTCCTTGAGCTGGTCGTCCGGAACCACCGACGGCTCCACCGCGGTCGCCGCCGCGGTACCGCCCTGCCCCTGCTGCGACATCAGCAACAGCCGCGCCGAGGCGAGGTTGAAGGTCGGGACCAGTTGCTTCGGGTTGCCGGTGACGACGTAGATCGCGCCGGACTCCTTGCCGATTACGATGTTTCCCGAGTCCGGCACGGCGGGCTTCGGGCTGATCAACCCGAAGATCACGAAGCCGACGACGCCGAGCAACGCCAGGATGAACCCGACGATCGTCGCTCTGCCGTGGGTCCGCATCGGATCGTGGAGCATGACCGAGTCACGCCGCACCAGCGCGGACTGCATGCGGCGCAGCACGAACTGGTAAGCGTGAACTTGCGATTTCGTTGTCGGTGTTGACGGCATTCTCGACCTACTGCTCCCCGAGTCGCGGTACGGTTCCGCAGGATAGCGGTACGGGATCTCCGCCGGTGTGGGTTTCTCCCAACTCCGGCTAGGGTCGGGTTCCCGGCCGACCGGCTTGCCGGGATCGCTGTAGGTACGAGGGGAAGAACGAGCGGATGTCCGTCACCACTCCGCCACGTCCGGGTGGGCCCCCGGGTTCACCGCCGCCGAGGGGCCGTCCGCCGGGCCCGCCACCGCGTGGCGGCGTTCCGGGCGGGCCGGGAGGACCCGCCGGACCGCGCGGCCCGCAGGGACCCGGAGGCCCCGGTGGGCCTGGCGGTCCAGGTGGTCGCGGCCCTGGTGGCCCCGGTGGCCCCGGTGGTCCGGGCGGACCTGGTGGCCCGGGTGGTCCGCCGCCGGCGCAGCCGCCCCCCGAACGTCCCGCGCCGGTCGCTCCCCCGGCTCGCCGCCGCGTCCTGAACACCCGGCTCGGCCCGATCCCGGTGACCAACCTCGTGGTTCTCGAGATCGGCCTCGCGATCGGGCTCGTCCTCATCGCGATCAACGAGTCGCTGCTCTACGTCGGCATCGGCGTCCTCGGCGCCGCGCTGATCATCGCGGTCCTGCGGTGGCGCGGTCAGTGGTTCACCCAATGGGCTGGACTTACGATGCGCTACTCGTTCCGCAGCCACGACCGGGTGTCGACGCCGCCGAAGCCCGACGCCCAGGCCATCGCGACCGGCGACGTGTCCGTTACCGGCCCGGAGGACGTGCGCGTCAGCCTGCTGCGGCTGGTCGTGCCGGACCTGGTGGTCGCGCACGGCAAGGACCACGAGCTGCAGGAGGTCGGTCTCGCCTGGCACGACGGGACGTGGACCGCGGTCCTGCTCGTCGAGCCCACCCCCGCGCTGATCACGCAGGCCGGCGGCGCGCCGAGCCTGCCGCTGTCGGCGCTGGCGCCGTGCCTGGAGGACCGCGGCGTCGTCCTGGACTCCATCCAGATGATCTGGCACTGCTACCCGGGCAGCGCGGCGCTGCCCGCGGACTCGCCCGCGCTGACGTCCTATATGGAGGTCCTCGGGCCGCTGCCGGCCGCGGCCCGACGCACCACGTGGGTGGCGATCCGGCTCGACCCGCGTCGTTGCCCGGACGCGGTCCGCGAGCGGGGCGGCGGCGTCGTCGGCGCGCACCGCGCCCTGATCGGCGCGTTGTCCCGCGTGCGCAACGCACTGGAGTCGCAGGGCGTGCCGACCCGGCCGCTGAGCCCAGACGAGCTGCTGCGGGCCGGGATCTCGGCCGCCGAGCTGACCGCGGCGGTCGGTGGCGGCGCGAAGGTGAACCTGAAGGAGAACTGGACCAGTGCGACGGCGGCGGGCATCGGCCACGCCAGCTACGCCGTCACCAGCTGGCCCAAGGGCAAGATCACGACCACGCTGAACGCGCTGACCAGCGTGCGCACCCTGTCGTCGACCGTGGCGATGTCCATCTCACCCGCGGACGACGAGGGCAAGGTCGGCCTGCGCGGCGTGGTGCGGCTGAGCGCGCGCAACCCGCGTGAGCTGGACGCCGCCGACGAGCGGCTCAACACGCTCGCCGAACGCGTCGGCGTGTCGCTGACCCCGCTGCGCGGCCTGCAGATCGACGGGCTCGCCGCGACCATGCCGATGGGAGGCACCGCATGAGCCTGCGGCTTCGTGACCCGGGCCGGAACACGGGCGTCGCGCCCGAGTTCGTGGTCGACCCCGTGCTGCTGGACGCGATCAGCCCGTCCGGTGACCGCGGCGGCATCGTCGTCGGCTCCGGCCTCAAGGGTGAGCCGCTGACGATCTCCGCCCTGCGGGCCACCCCCACCCGGATCGTGCTGGTCGGCGGCCTGTACCTGGCGCGGCAGGTGGCGCTGCGGGCGATGGCGGTCGGCGCGTGGGTGACGATCGCGACCGGACGGCCCGCCGCGTGGCAGGTGCTGCCGAAGGCGGCAGGCAACCAGCCGAACGGGCGACCGTCGCCGCTGGTGACCATCCGGCGGCTGTCGCCGGTAGAGCTGCCGCGCCCGTCGGAAGACGCACCGCTGCTGGTGGTGACCGACGGCGGGCCGACGCCACAGGACCTGTTCCCGCCCCGATCGCCCTGGCACACGACGGTCTACGTGCTGCCGTACCTGCACCCCCAGGCGACGACGATCGCGAACGCCGCGGACGTCGTGCTCATGCAGCGACTGCCCGCCGGACAGGCCGAGCTGGCAGCCCGGATCTGGCGCCTGCCGCCGCAGATGGTGCGGCAGCTGACCACGCTGAAGGACGACCAGGTGGTGGCACTGGGCCAGAACCTCTGGCGCCCCCTACGGCTGGTCACCACACCGAAAGAACAGGCACTACTGGGCCCAGTCCGCCGCGGCGACTAACGACGCCCTTGATCTGTGCACACAACCCGAGCTGGGTGGTCAT
>NZ_JBHZEN010000126.1:0-3259 GCF_050958625.1 Amycolatopsis sp. 3B14 | reverse complement strand
CAAGGTTGGCATGGTCGGCTGCCGGTTGGCGGCCTGGGTTGCGGCCCTGGCTCAAGGTGATCGTTGCGTGTCAGGCGACGGGATGACCACCCAGCTACCTTGTGTTCAAAGCCTTGCGCTGCGCGCTTTTAGCTCACTGCGTTCGCGAGTGCCTTGGCGTCTTCTTCGCCGAACGTCTCTTCCAGTTGCTCGGGGGAGTAGTCCAGGTCGATCTGGCCCACCGGGACGCCTCGTGCCGATTCGATGGCGCCCAGGCGGCGTTGTGCCCGGTCGGCCGCGTACTCGATGAACTCCTGCGGGTCGTTGTCGAACGGGCGCGGCTCTTCGAACTGGTCCTGCACCCATTGGATCATCCCGAGCGCGTGCGGCAGCAGTTCGCCCATGCGCTGCTGGACGGCGTCCCACAGGGAGTCGTCGGCGGCGATGTGCCGTCGGCAGGTGAAGGTGCCCCACGCCATGTGGCGACGTTCGTCGTCGCCGATGTGTTTCACCAGTTGCTGCATGCCGGGCAGGATGCCGCGCGTGGTGCAGACCTTTTGCCACGCGTAGTAGCCCGTCAGCGCCAGGCTGCCTTCGATCACGTGGTTGTAGGTGACGCTCGCGCGGACCTGGTTCAGCGGGCTCGGGTCGTGCTCCAGTACGGCGAGCGACTCCGGCAGCTCCTCGTAGAACAGCTTGCGGTAGTGCGGGTTCTCACTCACGTACGAGGTCAGGTCCTCCGTCAGCCCCACCGCGTCCATCCACCGGCGGAAGACCTCCGTGTGCTTGGCCTCCTCGAAGCAGAACTGGGTCAGGTACATCTCGTCGCCGAACCGGCCCTCGGCGGCCATCGCCTTCATGAACGGCTGGATGTCCTCCGTCACCGCCTCCTCGCCGGCGATGAACTGCGCGCACAGGTACGTCGACGACCGGCGCTCCTCGTCGGTGAGGGTCTGCCAGTCCTCGGCGTCCTTGCTGAAGTCGATGTCGGCCGGGTTCCAGAACTTGCGGTTCCCCTTGACGAACAGGCGCAACGGGAACGAATCCCAGTTCAGCCCGCCCCGGCGCAGCGAGGCGAATCCGGTGCGGTGCGCGGGCAGGGTTCCAGTCATGATCGCTCACTCCATTGTGGACGAGTAGTGGGTGATGGCCGGTGCGAGCGCGGCGCAGACCAGGTCGGCCGCCTCGGCCGCGGAATGGGTCGGCAGCACCAGATGGCTCAACGAGAGCCGCACCGCGGTCTCGGCGAGCAGGTTCGCGGCGTCGGTGCTGAGGGTGGGCAGGAACTGGCGGTAGTGCGTCGCGGCGGTTTCCATCGCCGCGGACAGCACCGGCTCACCCCGGGTGGTGAGCAGCGGCAGCAGGTCCTCGCCCTGGGGCGTGCCCAGCGCGGAGGCGACCAGGCGGTTCTCCCTGGCGTGCTCGATCGTGTAGGTGACCGCGCCCCGGATGCCGGTCAGCAGATCGGGCGCCGACGCGAACCGCTGGTGAATGCCGTCCAGGAACTCGCCCGTGGTGCGCAGGACGACCGCCTGCACGAGCGCGTTCTTGTTGCCGAACTCGTTGTAGACCGTCTGACGGCTGACCCCGGCCGCCGACGCCACGTCCGCCATCCGCAGGGCCGCGTAGCCCCGCGCCGCCAGGATCTCGGCCGCCGCGTCGAGCAGGGTCTCCCGGAGCGAAGTCCTGGTCCGCTCCACGAACGAGTCGGTGATGTCACTCACAGAAACAGCTTGACACAGGATGCTCTGGTGTCAAGGAGGTTGACCCGAAAGGCGTCAATGTAAAGCGGAGGTGAGACGCCGGCCGGTTCTGTCGGTGGGTCCGGCTACCGTGGCTGTCGTGGGAACAGCCGTCGGATTCGACCTGGACATGACGCTCATCGATCCACGGCCGGGCATGGTCGCGGTGATGAACGCGCTCGGCGAGGAGGCGGGCCTGCCGCTGGACGGCGAGCACTTCGCCGCGAACCTGGGCCCGCCGCTGGACATGGTGCTGCGTGACTTCGGCGCGCCCGAGGACCGCATCGGCGCGCTCGTCGACCGGTTCCGCCAGCTGTACCCCGAGATCGTGATCCCGGAGACCGTCGCCCTGCCCGGCGCGCACGAGGCGCTCGCCGCGGTGCACGAGGCCGGTGGCCGCACGGTCGTCGTCACCGGCAAGTACGGCCCGAACGCGGCGCTGCACGTGAAGGCGCTCGGCCTGGCCGTCGACGTGCTCGTGGGCGAGCTGTGGTCGGACGGCAAGGCGGTGGCCCTGCGCGAGCACGGCGCGACGATCTACGCCGGCGATCACCTGGGGGACGTGCGTGGCGCGCTGGCGGCCGGCGCGGTGCCGGTGGGTGTGACGACGGGCCCCTGCAGCCGCGCGGAGTTGCTGGAGGCGGGGGCCGAGGTGGTCTTCGAGAGCCTGGCGGAGTTCCCGGCCTGGCTCAGCCGGCAGCCGCTTTCCGGTGCTCGCGAACCAGTGAGATGAGCGACAGGGCGATGCCGAGGGGAGTGGCCACCCCGGCGACGGCGCTCAGCCACACCGGGAGGTCCCGAAGGCCGAACGCGAACAGGACGAACACGGCCAGCACGGCCAGCACGCCGACGGCGAACACACCGATCCCGAGCCGCATGAGGAACGGC
Source organism: Amycolatopsis sp. 3B14 (assembly GCF_050958625.1). Lineage (NCBI taxonomy): Bacteria > Bacillati > Actinomycetota > Actinomycetes > Pseudonocardiales > Pseudonocardiaceae > Amycolatopsis > Amycolatopsis sp. 3B14. The sequence continues at coordinate 650 of NZ_JBHZEN010000126.1, read as the reverse complement.
TTGCGCGGGGAAGTCTTGGCCGGAGTATCCATGGCACAAGGTTAGAACCCATATCTTCTTCACCGGAGGGCGCATACCGGGATAGGCTGGTGGTTACGCGTCCTGGGTACGCCCAGGGCGCGTTCGTCGTGCAGGGCGGTCACGTGCCGCCGGTACGCGAGATGACTTACTCAGAGCGAAGGAACGGTGAGGGCAGTGCCGACCGGCAAGGTCAAGTGGTACGACGCGGAGAAGGGGTTCGGTTTCGTCACCCAGGACGGCGGCCAGGACGTCTACATCCGCAAGACCGCGCTCCCCCAAGGGGTCGAGGCACTCAAGGCTGGCCAGCGGCTGGAGTTCGGCGTCGCCGACGGCCGTCGTGGTCCGCAGGCCCTGTCCGTTCGGCTGATCGACAGCCTGCCCTCGGTCGCCGAAGCGCGCCGCCGCCCGGCGGAGGAGCTGCACGGCCTGATCGAGGACATGATCAAGCTGCTCGAGATGAAGGTGCAGCCGGACCTGCGCCGCGGCCGCTACCCGGACCGCAAGAACACCAAGCGGATCGCCGAAGTGATGCGCGCGGTCGCCCGGGACCTCGACCCGTAAGCCAGGTCACGCTGGAGCCGCCAGCCGCCACGCAACCGCACCCGGCAACGCAAGCTGCTCACCTCACG
>NZ_JBHZEN010000125.1:0-8267 GCF_050958625.1 Amycolatopsis sp. 3B14 | reverse complement strand
GCTTGCTTTTCGTTGCCGGGTTCCTGTTTTAGCTCTTGTTGAAGCGTGGTGTCCAGCTGTCCTTTGTGGTCAGGTTTGGTAGTGCTGCTCGGTATCGTTCGGTGGCTTGGTCTGCTTCCTTGCGGAATCGGAGAAGTGTTTTCGCGCCTTCGGTGGCCAGTTTCCTCGCCAGTGCCCGGTCCCGCTGCCGAATCTTCACCCCCTCTTGCGACGGGTCCGTCACCACCGCCCGGTCGAACAGCGCCACATGCCACCACTCGCTGTCCCGCGCCGAAACAGCCGCCTCCCCATGCGACTTTCCCAGCAGGTGCCACGCGATTCGCTTCGCCATCACCAGTCCTGGGCGCGATGGCTCCGGTCCGGATCGGACAGTGCGCGTGCCGGCAACCGACGATACCGGCCGCAGCTGGGTTTCCGGGTGTTCCAGGCGCAGCTTTCGCACCGCCGCCACGGCTTGCGCGCCGCCGTCCGACAATACCTCCGGGCCGCGCAGGAAGTCCTCTATCGCCAGGATGAGCGTCGCGGCCAGGGCGTACCTCATCGACACCAGGTAGCGTGCCAGTTCACCCGCCAGGAAAGCCGCGGTTCCTTGGAAATCGCCGTGCAGGGCGGCCACGATCAGGCCGTTGCGGACGCTGAAGTACCGCGGCCAGTCGTCCCAGTCCTTCCACCAGAAGTCGGCGTGCCAGACTCCGGCGCCGGCCAGTGTGATGCTCGGGTGGCCGGCGGCCCGGGCTCGCAAGCCGTACTCGATGTCGTCCCACTGGAAGAACATCGGCAGCGGCAAGCCGATCGACTCCACCACCTCGGGCGGCACCAGGCACGTCCACCACGCGTTGTACTCGCCGTCCACGTGCAGGTCCAGCTTGTGTTCCCGCAGGTCCACGTCCTGGAAAGCGCCCGGCACCGGACGGCCCGCTCGCAAGCGTGGCAGGTCCGCATACTCGGCCGCCACCTGCAGGCGGTGCGGGTGCAGCAGTTGCAGCATCTGCGAACCGACGATCGCCGGGGCCACGGTCAGCTCGGCGAACGCGATCAGGCGCAACACCGTTTCCGGCTCCAGCACGATGTCGTCGTCCATCAGCACTACATGCGGGCGACGACCCTCGGTCATGGCCTCGCTCAACCCGCGCGCGAACCCGCCCGCGCCGCCGAGGTTCGGCTGCCGCACGTACCGCAGCTTCCCGCCCAGCCCGGCGCGCTCGACGGGCGCCGGATCGCTGCCCTGGTCCACCACGAACACGGCGTCCAGCGCGTCCAGGCACTCCCGGTCCGCGGCGAGCGTCCGCAGGGTCGCGACGCACTCCTCCGGACGGTTGTGGGTGCACATCGCGACCACCGCGCCGTGACCCCGGCCCGGGCCCGGCACCAGCCACCGGACGTCGTCGATCCGCAGCCGCCGGTTCTCTGTCGCGGCCTCCAGCCACAATCCGCCACCGTCGGCGAAACGATTCAGCTCGGCCGTCAGTTCGGCGTATTCCGATTCCGCCGAATGGACGCGTGCGGAATCCACAGTGCGTTCCCGGCCGAGGCTGTCGGACGCCATCAGGAAAAGCATTCCCGACCCACGCGCCCGCACCCGCAGCGTCACCCGCGGCACATCGGTCCACCGCTGCCAGTGACTGGCCGGGAAACGGCCGAAGTACGTGTTCGTGCTGATCCGCGCGTGTGGCTCCAGCGCGAAGGCGGTGCGGCTCGCGGTGGCCGATCCGGCGACGGTCTCCCGGTACAGCTCGGCCGGTTCCCGGTCCCGCGGCGGCGCGAAGAATGTGCGCTGCGCCGTTCGTTCTCCGATCATGGGCGTCACGTCCTCGGCGTCGAGAATTGCGACACCCTAACCGATTTCAGGGCAGCGTGTACGCCAAAACGAAGTGGTGGTCCGGCCGGATTTCCCCGCGGCCGCTGATCCCGGTCAGCTCGTCGCGTCCGGAGCCGGGGACGATGGTCCACTCGCCGCCGGTTTCCTCGCCGAGCGAGGTGGCGTTGTGGGTCAGCAGGAAGCTGCCCTTGCGCCCGTGCAGGCTGCATTCGAACCGCTCGACGCCCACGTAGATCGCGCCCGCCTCGCCACCCGGCGCGGGCTCGACCTGGAGCATGATCGCCTCGACGACGCTCGTGCCCTCCAGGTCGCCGCTGAACTCCTTCAGCCACCGTGTCCTGGCCATCGACCCGCCGGTCCACTCGCGCGGGGTGGTCTCGCTGTTCTCACTGGTGAAGGTGCTTTCCGCGCGTGTCGTCATGCCCGCACGCTAGGCGAGCGCCGTCAGCCGGTCTTGAAGAAACGCGACTAGGCTCGGGGCGTGGTCGAGCCGGTCGAGCGGGACAGCCGCGGCATCCTGCACCCGAACGCGGGGCTGCGGCGGTTCGAGCTGACCCGGTACGCCCCGTCGCCGGGCGTGGACCGGTTCGTCGACCGGTACTGGCTCGTGTCCTGGGACCTGCCGGACGTCCACGAGCAGCACATCCTCGTGCACCCGGTGGTCAACGTCGTGTTCGACGAGGGCCGCGGCATGGTCAGCGGCGTGCAGACCCAGCGCTTCACGCGCCGGCTGTCCGGGCGCGGCCGGGCGCTGGGCGTGATGTTCCGGCCCGGCGGGTTCCGCCCGTTCCTGGGCAGGTCGATGGCCACGATCACGGACCAGGTCCACCCGGTCGCCGACGGTTTCCCGGCACTGCACCGTGCCGAGCCCGCGCTGGCCGAAGCGCTCGCGGGCGACACCGGTGGCGACGAGATCGCCGCGATGCTCGACGAGGCCCTCGCCCCGCTGGTCCCGGCCGAGCGCCAGCCGTCGGAGGACACCACGGCCCTCGCCGAACTCGCCGCGCGCGACCGCGACCTGCGGCGCGTCGAGGACCTGGCCGCGCGCGGCGGGATGAGCGTGCGACAGCTGCAGCGCGCGTTCGCCGACCACATCGGTGTGAGCCCGAAGTGGGTGCTGCGCCGGTACCGGATCTACGACGCGGCCGAGCGGGCGGCGCGCGACGAGTCCGTGGACTGGGCCGAACTGGCCGCCGACCTCGGCTACGCCGACCAGGCCCACCTGACCCGCGAGTTCACCGCGGTGGTCGGTGAGCCGCCGGGCCGCTACGCCCGCCGCTCCTGACCGCACCCGTGCCGCATGGCCACCTGCTATATTGCAATGAGAACAACGGCATTGCAACATGTGCAACGGAGGCGGGCGTGGACGTGCTGACGGTCGGCGAGACCATGGTCATGGTCACGCCCGAAGCGGGCGGCCGCCTGGTCTCGGACAGCCGCTTCCTGCTGCGGCCCGGCGGCGCGGAGTCGAACGTCGCGGCCCTGCTGGCCCGCCTCGGGCACAAAGCGGCCTGGGCGAGCGCGCTCGGTGTGGACCCGCTCGGCGACCTCGTGCTCGACGACCTCCAGCGGCACGGCGTCGACACGTCGCTGGTCCGTCGCGACGAGCGACGTCCCACCGCGGTCTACTTCAAGGACCCCACCCCGGACGGAACCCGCGTCTACTACTACCGCGCAGGCTCCGCCGCCTCCGCGATCACGACCGCCGACATCGCGCACTGGACCGCCCACCCGGCGCGGCTCGTGCACGTCTCCGGCATCACGGCCGCGCTGTCCGAGGAGGCCCGCGAAGCCACGCGCGCGCTGATCCGCGGCCCGGGCCTGGTCAGCTTCGACGTCAACCACCGCCCGCGGTTGTGGCACGGCGACGCGCCCGAGGTCCTGCGCGAACTGGCCCAGGACAGCGACATCGTGTTCGTCGGCCGGGACGAGGCGGAGGCGTTGTGGGGCACGAGCGACGCGGAGAGCGTCCGCGAACTCCTCGACCGCCCGCGCTACCTGGTGGTCAAGGACGCCGCGATCGAGGCGGTCAGCTTCACGCCGACCGGGGTCCACCGCGCGCCGTCCACGAAGGTCGACGTGGTGGACGCCGTCGGGGCCGGGGACGCGTTCGCGGCCGGGTGGCTCAGCGGCTTCCTCGACGACCGCGACGAGCTGACCCGCCTCCGGCTCGGCCACTACGCCGCCGCCCGCGTGCTCGAATCGCCGTCGGACTTCGCCGAGCTGCCCCCGGCCGCCGACATCATCGGAAAACTGGTCTGATGTCCCAGACCGTCGCCCGCGCGATCGACATCGTCGCGTTCGTCTCCCGCCGCCACCGCACCCTCGGCGAGATCGCCGACCACCTCGGTGTCCACAAGTCGACCGCACTGCGGATCCTGCAGACCCTGGAGGAGGGCGGGTTCGTCCGGCGCGTCCCGGACAACCGCTACGCGATGGGGTTCCAGCTGATCGCCTACGGCCAGCTCGCGCTGGACCAGGTCGAGGCGCGCGCCCTCGCCCGCCCGGTCCTGCAGGAGCTGGGCGAACGCTGCGGGCACACCGTGCACTTCGCGGAACTGGTGGGCGACCGGGTCGTGTACGTGGACAAGATCGACGGCCGCGGCAGTGTCGCGATGGGGTCGCGTATCGGGCTGCCGGCGATTCTGCACACCGCCGGCGTGGCGAAGGCGATCCTGGCGCACCAGCCGGACCGCGAGCGCTGGCTGTCCCTGTGCGACTACCAGCGCTTCACGCCCACCACGGTCGCCGGCCCCGCGGAGCTGTCCGCCGAGCTGGACCGCGTCCGCGAACGCGGCTGGGCCGAGGACGACGGCGAACACGAGGACTTCCTGAACTGCCTGGCAGTGCCGGTGCGTGACGCGCGGGGCCAGGTGACGCACAGCCTGTCCGTCACCGCGCTCAAGGTCGTCGCGCCGCTGGCCGAACTGCGTGCACACCTCGACGAGTACCGGACCGCCGCCCACCGGATCTCCCGGGCACTGGGCTGGGGAGGAGACGACCATGGATCCCGCTGACTTCTTCGCCGCACACCTCGGCCGCAACCCCGTGCTGGGCATCTTCCGCGGTCTCGATCCACAACAGACTGTGGAGATGTGCGTGCGCGCCTGGGACTTCGGGGTGGAGCTGGTGGAGATCCCGGTGCAGACGCCGGACGCGATGCCGTCGCTGCGTGCGGCTGTGGCCGCGGCGGCCGAGCGGGGCAAGAGCGTCGGCGCGGGCACGGTGACCACAGTGGACCAGCTGGTTGCGGTGCGGGAGATCGGCGCCGAGTTCACCGTGGCGCCCGGGCTGCACCCGGAGGTCGTGCAGGAGTCGCACCGGCTCGGCCTGCCGCACCTGCCCGGCGTGGCGACGGCGACCGAGATCGCGAGCGCGCTGGCGCTGGGGAACACATGGCTTAAAGCGTTTCCGGCGCGGCAGTTGGGGACGGGCTGGATCGCGGCGCAGTTGGCTCCTTTCCCGTCGGTGCGGTTCGTCGCCACGGGTGGTGTCGATGCGGGCAATGCGGCGGACTTCCTGGCCGCTGGTTGTCGTGGCGTGGCGGTCGGTTCGGCGCTCGCGGACCCGGATGCGCTGGCCGCCCTGAAGGCGGCTGTCGGAGGCTGATCAGGTTCACCAGGACAACGCGGCGGCCTCCTGAGCGCGCCTACCGCAGGCTGAGCAGGTCCACCACGTCGGTGAGCCGCTCGTTCACCGCGAAGGCGCGTCGCTGGCATTGGGCGCCGTTGCCGTGCTCGTGCACCCACGCCAGCGACTCCAGCACGAAGTCGAGGTCGCCGGTCTCGGTGAGTGCGCCGCGGACCCGTTCGACCAGCTGGCTGACCAGCGCCGGGGCCGGGGTGAGGCGCCCGGTCTCCGGGTGCAGGGCCGAGCCGTCCAGGCCGTCGCGCGCCGCGCGCCACAGGTTGGCCCGCAACACTTCCCCGGGCACCGGCGGCGGCGGAACGTCCAGTTCGGACATCGCAGTGAGCACGAGCCCGCGCACCACGGCCGCGAGGGTGGCCGCCTCTCGGGCCGTCGCCGCGACGTCGCTGATGCGGAACTCCAGCGTCGGGCGCTTCTCCGACAGCCGGATGTCCCAGTAGATCATGCCCCGGTCCAGCATCGCGCCGGATTCGAGCATCGCGGCGACACGGGACTCGTACTCGTCGAGCGAGGCGAACACCGGAGGCGGGCCCGCGGACGGCCAACGCGACCACAGCACGTGCCGCCAGCTGCTGTACCGGGTGTCGTGGCCGCTGTCGAACGGCGAGTTCGCGGTCAGCGCGAGCAGCACCGGCAGCCACGGCCGGACGTGGTTGCTGATCCGCACCCCGGTGCCCCGGTCCGGGATCTTCACGTGCACGTGGCAGCCGCACGTGGTGCCGGTGCGCGCGATCATGCCGAAGTGCTCGCCCATCCGCCGGTACCGCGGAGTCGGGGTGAGGGCGGGCGGGTGCGCCTCGGCCAGCGGCGGGGTCGCGCTGGCGATCAGGCGCAACTGGCGCTTCGCCGCCTCGCCCGCGAGCCGGGAGCGGAAGTGCGTGAGCTGATCCAGGAGTTCGCCCGCGCCCCGGCAGACCTCGCTGGCCAGCTCCACCTGGCTGCGCGCGAGTTCCCGCTGCACGTCGCCGTCGGGGCGCTCGAAGGCTTCGACGATCTCCGGACCGCGGTCCGACAGGTGACCCCGATCGTCGACGAGCAGGAACTCCTCTTCGACGCCGAACGTCGGTATCTGCTCCACCCTCGCCCTCCTCGTTGGTGGCCGGTGTTTACCCGCTTCCCGGCTCTTCAAGCCCGGCCCCGCCCCGGGTTTGCCATCCCGGCAAAATTTCTTGTCACCCGCGGCCGGTCGCGCGGATAGTCGCGGTCATGGACGAGAAGTACGACGTTGTGGTGGTGGGTGGTGGAGCGGCGGGGCTGGCCGGCGCCCTCGCGCTGGCCAGGGCGCGCCGGTCGGTGCTGGTCGTCGACGCGGGCGACCCGCGCAACGCGCGAGCCGGACACGTGCACAACTATCTGGGCCGGGAGAGTACTCCACCGGCCGAGCTGGTCGCCATCGGTCGCGACGAGGTGACCGGGTACGGCGGCGAGATCGTCACGGGCACGGTCACCGCGGCCGAGCGGACCGCGGACGGTTTCGAGGTGACCCTCGACGACGGCCGGTCGGTCCGCGCGCGCCGGCTGCTCGTGACCACTGGACTGGTCGACGAGCTGCCGGACATCGACGGTGTCGCGGAGCGGTTCGGCCGCGACGTCCTGCACTGCCCGTACTGCCACGGGTGGGAGGCGCGGGACCAGGCGATCGGCGTGATCGGCGGGAACCCGATGGCGGTGCACGCGGCTCTGCTGTGGCGGCAGCTCAGCGCCGACGTGACGTTGTTCCGGCACCGGGCACCCGAGCTGACCGACGAGCAGCGCGAGGAACTGGCCGCCCGCGGGATCCGGGTGGTCGAGGGCGAGGTCGCGGCCGTCGAGGTGGACGACGACCGGTTGACCGGGGTGCGGATGCGGTCCGGCGAGGTCGTGCCGCGGCAGGTGGCCGTGGTCGCGCCCCGGTTCACGGCGCGGGCCGGGCTGCTCACCGCGCTCGGGGTCGAAGTGTCGGAGCAGGTCGTGCAGGACCACGTGATCGGGAGTTACGTCGCCGCGGACCCGACCGGCGCCACCGCGGTGCCGGGCGTATGGGTCGCGGGGAACGTCGCGAACGTGACCGCGCAGGTGATCGTGTCGGCGTCCGGTGGACTGACGGCCGGTGCGGCGATCAACGCCGACCTGGTCGCGGAGGACACGCGCGCGGCGGTCGCCGCGCACCGGGCCGGGGTGTTCGCGGACGAGAGCGACGTGAGCGAACTCGTTGGAGGGGCACGGCGTCATGGGATCTGAGGAGTACGGCGAGGAGTTCTGGGAGGAGCGGTACCGCTCGCACACCGCCGTCTGGAGTGGACGGCCCAACCCGCAGCTCGTGGCGGAGGCCGGGGACCTGCCGCCGGGCACGGCGCTGGACATCGGCGCGGGCGAGGGAGCCGACAGCTGCTGGCTCGCGGAGCGCGGCTGGCGCGTGACGGCGCTGGACCTGTCGGAAACCGCGCTGCGACGCGGATCCGAGCACGCCGCGGCGGCCGGGGTCGGGGACCGGATCGAGTGGGAGCGGGCCGACGTGCGGACCTGGGACCCGGGCGACCGGCGGTTCGACCTGATCTCGGCGCAGTTCCTGCACCTGCGCAACACGGAGCTGCGTGACCTGGTCGGGCGCTTCGCCGGTTGGCTCAACCCGGGCGGCACGGTGCTGCTGGTGCACCACGACGCGCGCGACCTGCACACCACGATGGGGCGGCCGCACGTGCCCGAGCGGTTCAGCAGCGCGGAGGAGGTGGCGAGCTGGCTGCCCGGCGAGTGGAGCGTGGAGGTCGCCGAGGCGCGGCCCCGGGAAGCCACGGACCCCGACGGCAAGGCGGTGACCATC
>NZ_JBHZEN010000124.1:0-1523 GCF_050958625.1 Amycolatopsis sp. 3B14 | reverse complement strand
GATCGGCGGGGGCGGCGGCCGCCGCACGACCACCCGCCGCTGCCCGTCGCTCACCAGGAACGTCAGGTTGGAGTGCCCGTCACCGATCCGCCGGGTCGTGACGGGGCCGGCGCAGATCTCGCGCGCGGCGAGGAACCGCGCCAGCCCGTCCCGCTGTTCGTCGTTCCAGTCCCAGCTCATCGACCGCTCTCGATCAGGTGCTGCAGGTACTGCCCCGGCCAGTGCGTCTCGAACTGCCCGGCGCCCTCCTCGCCGTCGATCGTGACCCGGCAAGCGGCCTCGGTGATCACCGTGCCCATCGGGTCCTTCGTGGGCAGCTTGACCGCGCCGAAGGACTCCATGACCAGCCTGGTCGTCTCGCCGGTGATGTCCACGACGTCGGCCTCCAGCCGCGTCTGCACCATGCCGTCGTCGTAGTCGGCCTTGTGCTTGATGTGCGACACCGGGATCGTCACGCCGTCCTTGACGACATACCCGGCGAAGCCCCACTCGCCACGCGCGATCCAGATCCAGCCGTTGACCACCCGGCCGGATTCGGTGTAGGCGATGAACCACTTCCAGTGGTGCGGCACGCCCCAGTTCCGCACTCCCCACGAGTGGTCCCGGTGGCCCTTGCGATCCCACGCGATCCGCCTGCCGCCGACCTCCAGGAAGCCGGTGACGTGGCCGGTCTGCTCGAGCCGGTTCGCCGCGAACCACGACGGCAGGCCGTCCGGGTTGCTCTTGTAGCTGAACGCGTCGTGCAGCGCGGTGAAATCGAACTGCAGGCTCACCTCGTCGCTGGCGTAGCTCACCTGCGCGGTGCGGCGCAGCTCCGGCTGCTTGACTGTGAGGCCCTCGAACTCGAAGTTGTCGAGGTCCATGTCGTCGCCGACGGTGCCCTGAGCAAGTTTCAGCGCGACCGGCTCGGTTCCCGGGCCCCACACCGACACGTTGTAGCCGGTCTTGCCGCGGTCGGTCAGGTACAGGTAGACCTGCATGCCCAGCTGCTCGTCGGGCATGACCATCTCCCAGAACAGGCTGTCCCGCATCCGGCCGCCCGGCTCGGGCCAGTGCCGCAGGTCGTCGTCGGGCCCGAACCCGGGGTCGATGTCTCCCAGCGTCGTCATCGTCTACCTTCCTGTGAACTGCGGCGCGCGCTTGTCCTTGAACGCCGCGAGCGCCTCGGTCATGTCGTCGCAGCGGGTCAGCAGCGCCTGCCCGCGGTTCTCCAGCTCCAGCGCCGCGCCGTAGGAGGCGACCTCCTGGTTGCGCTGCAATGCCCGCTTGGACATCCGCACCCCGCCCGGCGAGTTCCCGGCGATCTGCCGGGCGGTCGCCAGGGCCTCGTCCAGCAGGCTCTCCGACGGCACGACCCGGTTCACCAGCCCGATCCGCTCCGCCTCCTCGGCGGCGACGACCCGTGCCGTGTACGCGATCTCGGCGGCGCGGCCAGGGCCGACCAGCCGGGTCAGCTGCCAGGAGGTGCCCAGCTCTCCCGCCGACAGGCCCACCTTGACGAACGCCGCGCTGAACTTCGCGGT
>NZ_JBHZEN010000123.1:0-11129 GCF_050958625.1 Amycolatopsis sp. 3B14 | reverse complement strand
CGGCATCGGCGGCAACACCCCAGCCAGCCGCGGAACCAACCTCACCAAACAGCACAACTAGGGCGTCACGGGGTGGCCGAGGAGCGCGGGGTGCCGCGCTCCTTGGCCACGGTGTAGAGGTGGCAGCCGGTGGTCGCGCCGAGCAGGGTTCGCTTGGCGGAACCGAAGACCAGCTCACCGCCGTACGCGTCGCTGAACCAGATTTCGATCCCCGTATCCGGGCCGGCGCGCTCGATCTTGATCCGGTCGAAGCCGTTGCGCGCGGCGAAATCGACCACGAGCCGGCGTGCCTCAGACCGGCGGTCCTCCGGGATCTTGACGTCGCTGACCAGGTCGGCGAGGCTTTGCTCGGTCGCATCCCACAGGTGCACGGCGGGGAAGGCTCGCGCGCAACCGTTGAAGTTGCGTACCCCGTCTGCGGCCTCCGTCCACGGCTGCACACCGAACGTGCTGGTCAGCTCGTCCCGGAGCTGGTCCAGCACCAGCCGGTAGCGGGCAACCACCTCCTCCGTGGTGGGCCGCTGCATCAGTTCCTGGAACTGCTGATCGGCATTCATCCCGTTCCTCGTCGTCGGCCCGCCGAGATAACCCGACGGATCGTTACCGCTGCACCCGGACGCCGTGATCACGGCGAGCGCGACCAGTACCGCCGTGCGCCTCAGCACCTTCACCGTGCCTCCGTTATCGCCACCTGTCGGTGTGCCCGCCACGATGGCTTGAATGTTGTACACGCTGGTGCTTTCGGTGCCGTCCGCAAGCACCTCGGTGTACTCACTGTGCCCGTGGGCGGCGACAAGCCGTTGACCATCGGGCGAGATCGCCTCGTGCGTGGACAACTGCTGCATGCCGGGGATGGTCGCGGGGGAGGACCCGTACCGGCCGAGCTGGGGCACGTCGTGCGCGATCGGATCGCCCTCCGCGCTGAGGTTGTACGCATGCCCGCTCGGCACCTGCAAGCTGGACAACTCGTTGTTGAGCCCGACCGGGTTGACCGGCAGGTCCGGCGTGTCGCTGATCCCCGGGGACCCGAAGAAGACCACGTCGTCCACACCGGTGTTGCGTTGAAGGGCGATCCCGGTGGTCAGGGAGCCGTACGAGTGGCCGAGCGCCGTGAGGTGCGGGTCATCCGGACGCGAGGCGTTGATGCCCTCGTTGAACCGGGCGACGGGTACCGCAGGTGGCTCGTAGCCGAGCCATGTCACCGTCGCGACGGAGCCGCCGTCACCGCGAAGGCGCGCCAGCTTCTCAGCCCCGCGTTGCACGTGCTCCATGTCGTTCACATAACCCGCCATATTCTGGTCCACCGCCGAGTTCATGCCCGGTGTGAACACCGCGACGTGCCGGGCGGTGTCGACGTCGCCGTGAGCGATCGCGGCCTTCGCGACCCGGCCGGTCAGGTCCAGCGACAGGAGTTGCCGCTCTGGGTTCACAGTGCCGTCCGGCAGGTGCATCATCGCGTCGATCGCGTCGAGCGAGTCGAGCTTGGCCTGGATGCCCAGGAGCTGCAGCGCCTTCGGCAGGCCCCCATCGCTCTGGGCGAGCACCCGGTCGTACTTCTGCCGCAGGCGGTCGCGTTCCCGGGGGAGCATGGCCAGGTTGGCCTCGTTGCGCGCCCACGCGGCGACCCCGTCCCGGTTGCCGACCAACTCGGGGTGGTCCCGGATGAGAACGAGTTGCTGGTTGCGGGACAGCGACGCCCACCACGCCGCGTTGCGGGCCGGATCCCCGTCCGGTGGTGGCGCCAGAATCGACAGCGACCCAAGGGCGTCACCCGCCGCACCGCCGCTGCCAGCGATGTGCGCGCCGGATCGACGTCGAGCGTGTGGCCGGAGAGGATCCGGTCGAGAACCTGGCAGAAGTCGCTGTCGATGTCCTCGGCCTGCCGCAGCACCTCGCCGACCCGGTCGGCGAGTTCCATAGCCATCGCCGCCCGATCGCGCGCCACCGTCTCCCGCTGGTCCTCCGGAACACCGGCAGGCATACCCGGATCGATGACGGCCCCGTCCTCGCCGATGCGGAACCCGTACCTGGTCGCCAGCGCCTCGGCCTCCTCGACGCCGTGCACCACGCCGGTGATGGCGTCGCCGACATCCCCGATTGCCCGCCGGGCGGCGGCTATCTCCGCCGCCCACTCGTCCAGCAGCCGCGCGATGCGCCGAGCCTCCCGCATGGCCGCCCCCGCCGCCGGGCCCGACCAGCCGTCGGGAACCGCTATGCCGCGTAGATCGTCCGAGCAGGCGGTCAACTCGTTGTACTCGGCGTTGATCAGCCCGACCGCCTGTTGCAGCCGGTCAGGACGCCATCGCACGACCTGCGCCCAGCCGGGCATCAGATCGGCTCCCGCCATCCCTTGGGGCGCGCAGCCGCCGTCAGATCGCGCGCGGCCGCATCATCACTGGAGTGATGAAGCTCGACGGCTTTGCCGATACGCGCCGCGTAACCTGCGAGCAGCTCGCCGGCGGCGCGGCTCCTGCCCTGCCAAACCTGCACCACCGCCGCCAACTTGTCCGCGGCTCGAGCACCCGGCATTCCGGCGTCGCCCGGCGGCAGCGCTCCGGCGGGATCAACGCCCCTGGTGCCGTAACGAGTCACTCACTCTACGAAACGACAAAAGGGGCGTCCACCACCTCGTGGTGAACGCCCCTTACGCGTGAAGACTTACGAGCCGACCGCGAACCCGACCCGGCGCACGTCCGAGGGCGCGATCTCGACGTAGGCGATTCGGTCCGACGGGACCAGGAACTTGCGGCCCTTCTCGTCGGTGAGGCTGAACAGGCCGTCCTCGGTCTTCAGCGCGTCGGCGACCAGCTTCTCGACCTCCTCGGCGGACTGGCCACTGGACACCACCAGCTCACGCGGGGTGTCCTTGATGCCGATCTTGACCTCCACCTGCTACCTCCGACTGGTTCTGCCACGTACTCCACCGCCCAGGCTAGCCCAGCCCGAGCACCTGCATCCGTTTGGTGTGCCCCTGCTGCAACCGGCGGAAGAGCCCGGCGATTCCCGACAGGTCGCCCGAGCCGGACACGATCAGCTCGGCCAGCGGGTCCCGCTCGGCCACCACGTACTGCGCCTGGGTGAGCGCCTCGCCGAGCAGCCGACGCCCCCATAGCGCCAGCTTGTCGCGCGTCTTGGGGTCGGCCTCGATGCCCGCGGCGACCTCCCGCTCGGCGAACGCCGAGTGCCCGGTGTCGGCGAGCACCGTGACCACCAGGTCCTTGGTCTCCGGGTCCAGCCAGCTGCCCACCTCGCGGTAGAGGTCCGCCGCCAGCCCGTCCCCGACGTAGGCCTTGACCAGCGATTCCAGCCACGACCTGGGCGCGGTGGACGCGTGCCAGGCGTCGAACCGGGCCACGAACGGCGCCATCGCGTCCTCGACACGCCTGCCGTGCTCGGCGAGGAATTTCGCCAGCATTTCGTAGTGCCCGATCTCGGCGGCCGCCATCGCCGACAGCGCGGCGCGCCCGGACAGGGTGGGCGCCTTCCGCGCGTCCTCCGCCATCCGGTCGAACGCGGACAATTCGCCGTAGGCGATGACCCCGAGCAGGTCGACGACGCCTTCGCTGATCTCTCGTGTCACGGCCGTGAGCGTACCGCCGTTACGAGGAGACGAATCTAACGTGGACACACCGGGCCGAAATGCCGAGGCCGGGGCCGTACCGGTTACAATTGGACGGGAAAGCTACCGCATCCGCAGTAGCGCGCCCCACCCGAGGCACCCCCGCCTCGACTCGCCGGAGGACGAGCAGACCCCGGGCGCCACTGCGAGCGGCAGGTAATGCGCGTGCACGCCGTCCAGGCATTCCCGGTGGACCTTCCCGCCGGTTGAGTGCCGAATCTCGACCAGGCCGTGCGCGCTGGTAGAGAGAGGCGATCACACTGACCGCGAACATTTCCGACAACAACGAGATCGACCCGGTGGCCCTCGAGCACAGCGAGACGGGCGTCCCGGACACCGACACCTCCCACCCGCTGCAGGCCGACCACGTCGAACCGGCCACCCCGACCTTCGCCGAGCTGGGCGTCCGCCCCGAGATCGTGCGCGCCCTCGCCGAGGCCGGCATCGAGCACACCTTCGCCATCCAGGCCCTCACGCTGCCGCTCGCGCTGGCCGGCGACGACCTGATCGGCCAGGCCCGCACCGGCATGGGCAAGACGCTGGGCTTCGGCGTCCCGCTGCTGCAGCGCGTGGTCTCCCCCGGCGACGGCACCCCGCAGGCCCTGGTGGTCGTCCCGACCCGCGAGCTCTGCCTGCAGGTCACCCGCGACCTCACCGACGCCGGCAAGCACCTGAACGTGCGCACCCTGGCGATCTACGGCGGCCGCCCCTACGAGCAGCAGATCAGCGCCCTGCGCAAGGGCGTCGACGTGGTCGTCGGCACCCCCGGCCGTCTGCTGGACCTGGCCGAGCAGAAGGCGCTGGTCCTCGGCAAGGTCCGCGCGCTGGTGCTGGACGAGGCCGACGAGATGCTCGACCTGGGCTTCCTGCCCGACATCGAGCGCATCCTGGGCATGGTGCCCGACCAGCGGCAGACCATGCTGTTCTCGGCCACGATGCCGGACCCGATCATCAAGCTGGCCCGCACCTTCCTCAACCGCCCGACGCACGTGCGGGCCGAGGAGAACGACTCCAGCGCGGTGCACGAGCGCACCACCCAGTTCGCCTACCGGGCGCACTCGCTCGACAAGCCCGAGCTGATCGCCCGCGTGCTGCAGGCCAAGGACCGCGGGCTGACGATGATCTTCACCCGCACCAAGCGCACCGCGCAGAAGGTGGCCGACGACCTCGCCGAGCGCGGGTTCGCCGCCGCGGCGGTGCACGGCGACCTGGGCCAGGGCGCTCGCGAGCAGGCGCTGCGCGCGTTCCGCTCCGGCAAGGTCGACGTGCTGGTCGCCACCGACGTGGCCGCCCGCGGCATCGACGTCACCGACGTGACGCACGTGATCAACTACCAGACGCCCGAGGACGAGAGCACGTACGTGCACCGCATCGGCCGCACCGGCCGCGCGGGCAAGACCGGCGTCGCGATCACGCTGGTCGACTGGGACGACATGCACCGCTGGCAGGCCATCAACGACGCGCTCAAGCTCGACATGGCCGAGCCGGTCGAGACGTACTCGACGTCGAAGCACCTGTTCAGCGACCTGGACATCCCGGAGGACGCCACCGGGCGGCTGCCGCTGTCCAAGCGCACCCGCGCCGGCCTGGCCGCCGAGCCGGAGGAGCAGATGGGCGGCCGTCGCCGGAGCGGCGGCGCGACCACCCGCAACCGCCGCCGCACCCGCGGCGCCGCGAAGGCCGGCGAAGGCGAGCAGGCCGAGGCGACCGGCGAGCCGTCGGGTGAGGAGCGCCGTCCGCGCCGCCGCACCCGCGGTGGCAAGGCGCTCGGCGACACCTCGGGCCCGGCGGAGAAGGGCCCGACCGAGCGTGAAGGCGGCGAGGCCGCGGAGCGTCCCGCCCGTCGTCGCCGCCGTCGCCGTTCGGGCTCGGCCAGCGCGACGGCGAACACGTCTGATACACCGGGTTCGGCAGACTGAGGCCGACCGGCGCCGCGGGGGCGCCGGCGAACACCGGGAGCAGGAACGTGAGCGAGCCCGAGGCGGGTGGACGGCACCGCCGTCCCGACGGCGGCGAGGTCGCCGGGCCGATCGGCGCGGAGGACGTGCTGGCCGGCGCTCCCGCCCCGGCGCCGGCTCCGGAACGCCCGCGACGCGAGCGGCCGTCCCCGTGGAACCGGCCTCGTGACCGGGTCGTCGCGGTCCTGATCGTCGTCCTGGTGGTCGTCACCGGTGTCGTGATCTGGGCGGGCAGCGCGAGCCGGGCGACCATCCAGGAGACGTCCGCGCCGGGCACTCCCCTGCCGCCCGCGCCGGCGACCGTGCCTGCGACGCTGCGCGAGCTGTGGCAGGCGCCCAGCGACTCGGCCCCGGTCCCGATCGCCGAGGGCACGGCCGTGGCCACCGCGAACGGCGGCGAGATCGCCGGGCGCGACCCGCTCACCGGCGAGGTGCGCTGGCGCTACGCCCGCGACCTGACGTTGTGCACCGCCGCCGAGGCCTGGGGCCGCGTGCTGGCGGTGTACCGCAAGGACGGCGTGAACGGCGAGTCCGGCTGCTCCGAGGTGATCGGGCTCGGCATCGACACGGGCCTGCGCAAGGCGCAGCGCACCGGCAGCGCGCCGCTGGGCACGCGGCTGGTGACCGACGGCAGCCAGGTCACCGCGACCGGGCCGGAGCTGCTCGTGACCTGGCGGGACGACCTCGTCGAGACCAACGAGTACGGCAAGGTCCCCGCGCTGGTGAACCCGAACAAGCAGCCGCGAACGGGCTGCACGTACGGGTCGGTCGCGATGGCGTCGGGCCGGCTCGGCGTGATCGAGCGCTGCCCCGGCGACCCCGGCGACCGGCTGACGGTGATGAAGTCCGTGCCCAAGGAGTCGGACGAGCCACAGGTGTCGTTCAGCACCATCGTGGCCGGGCACAACGCGAAGCTGGTCGCGATGTCCGGTGATCACACGGCGGTCGCGTTGCCGGACCAGAGGCTGCTGGTGCTGTACGACGCCGACGGCGAGCAGACCGCGGCCTACCCGCTGGACCTGCCCGCGTCCGACCTGGCGCAGGACCCGGCCGGGCTGGCGCCGGTCACGTCGACGACGTCGGCGAACGTGTACTGGTTCACCGGTTCGAAGATGATGGCGCTGTCCCGGGACAACCTGACTCCACTGTGGACGTTGAACAGCGCGCTGGGTCCCGGGATCACCTTCGCGCACCAGCTGGTGGTGCCCATCCAGGGTGGACTGGCGGTGCTGAACGAGTCGGACGGGTCGACGATCCGCACGATCGCGGTGGACCGGCACGGCTACACCGGGCCGGTGCGTCTGGCCGCCCTGGGGCCGGTGCTGCTCGAACAGCGCGGGAACACGCTGGTCGCGTTGTCGTGACGGCCCAGCTGACCCCGCACGGGGCGGAGAAGGTGCGCCTGCGGGGCCTGGCCGCGCTGCGCACGACCGCTCCGGCGAAGGCCACCGCCGTACTGGTGCCCGGGTACACCGGGTCCAAAGAGGACTTCGCGCCGTTGCTGGATGGCTTGGCGGAGGGCGGTTTCCGCGCGGTCGCGATCGACCTGCCGGGCCAGTTCGAGTCGCCGGGCCCGTCGGACGAGGACGCTTACCTGCCGTCCGCGCTGGGTGCCGTGGTGGCGGGGCTGATCTCGGACATCGACGGGCCGGTGGTGCTACTGGGCCATTCGTTCGGCGGTTTGGTGGCGCGGGCGGCGGTGCTGGCGGGCACGCCGGTCGCGGGGTTGACGTTGCTGGACAGCGGACCGGGCGAGTTGCCGGCGGGTGCCCGGCGGGATGCGCTCGGGGTTGGCGAGCCGGTGTTGCGGCAGGCCGGGCTGGACGAGGTGTACCGGGTGCGGGAGCAGGTGAGCGCGCGGTCGCCGCTGTGGGCCACGGTGCCCGCGGACCTGAAGGACTTCCTGCGACTGCGTTTCCTGGCCTCGAGCCCGGCCGGGCTGCTCGGAATGGCGCGGGGCTTGCGCACCGAACCGGACCGGGTGGACGAACTGGCCGCGTCGGGCGTGCCGACCCTGGTGGTGGCGGGCGAACTCGACGATGCGTGGAGCGTGCCGTGCCAGCGCGAGATGGCGGCCCGGCTGGGCGCTCCGTTCGAGGTCATCCCGGGCGCGGCGCACTCACCGAACACCGAAAACCCCGCTGCTTTGCTGCGGGTGCTGCTGGCCGCGTGGCGGGAGTGGCTGGCCTAGTCCCACCGTCGCGAGTGGCGGCAGCGGGCAGTGCACCATGGCGCACACCGTCCGGAGGAGCTCGCTTTCGGCGACGCCCAGCACCCCGTCGTTCGTGATCACGGTGGTGAGCCCGTCCACCAGCAGCGCCTTGTCCGGACCGGGCAGGCCGTCGAGCACGGGCCATGCTGCGTCCAACGCCTGCCAGGCCTGACCCGGCGGCTGGAAGGGGATCGGCGCGCCGGGCAACACCCGTGCCAGACCTGCTCGGAACGCGGCCGCGGCCGCCGCCGGGTCGCGGTGTCCCACCGCGGCCACCACGGCGAACAGCGCGGCTACCGAGGGCGCGGCCTGCCGCAGCGACGTCCGCCTGACCGGCCACGGCGGCCGGTGGTGCGCCGCCTCGGACAGGTCGCGGACGAGCAGAGCGGACAGGCAGTACTCGAAGACGTCCACCTTCCCGTCGATGCGGACGAGTTCGTGCAGCACGGCGGCAACGGCCTGGAGCTCCTGCCGCGGCCGCTGGCGCAGCGCGGGGAAGGCCAGTTCCGTGAGCGGCAGGCGCACCGCGGGGTCGAGCCCCCGGAGGGCGTCACCCTCGCGCCAGGCCGCGTCGGCGAGCGGCCTGCCCAGCCGGGCCGTGAGCAGCTGGTGCTGCCCGGTCCGGATCTGCGGGTGCCCCGACAGCAACAACCCGAGGATCACGGGCACGACGGAGTCGGCTCGCCGAGCCCGCGCCTGCACGTCCTCGGGGATGCAGCGGAGCAGACCACCGGCATGACCGAAGGAACCAGCCGCCGGATTGCCGATGGACGCGACGACCGCGTCCGCTGGTGCGCGGACCGGGCCGGGCGCTGGTGCCGCAGCCGTGGTGAGGCCCAGCGCGCGGTCTTCGTCCATCCCGGACGGCGGTGCCGCCGCCCACCGCGAGCTCAGCTGGTCCAGCTCCCGCGGATCGAAGGCAGGATCGAGCAGCTGGATGCGCCGCACCAGCGGCGGGTGGGTGGCGAACAGGGACGAGAACTTGCGGCTCTCCCCGAAAAGCATGTGGCTCACGTCCTCGGCCTTCGCGGTGTGCAGCCGCGAGCCTGCGGGCAGGCCGGCGATCTTCTTCAGCGCGCCCGCGAGCCCCTCGGTCTGCCGGGTGAACTGCACGGCCGATGCGTCGGCGAGGAATTCCCGTTGCCGGGACACGCCCGCCTTGATGAGCCTGCCGATGACGACGCCGACGTATCCGGCGATGACCGCGACCAGGGCTGGGAGGACCAGCGGGCCCAGGCTGCCGGCTTGGCGCCTGCCGCCTCCCCTGGGCAGCAGGATCCTGCCGAGGAGCGCAAGCCCGAGAATTCCGGTGAGCACACCCATCAGCCGGATGTTCAGGCGCATGTCGCCGTTGACGACGTGGCTGAACTCGTGGGCGATGACGCCCTGCAGTTCGTCGCGGCTGAGCCGGTCGAGAGCACCCTGGGTGACCGCGATGGCCGCGTCCCCCGGTGTCCAGCCTGCGGCGAAGGCGTTGATGCCCGGCTCGTTCGGCAGCACGTACAGCTGCGGAACCGGCATGCCGGAGGCGATCGCGATCTCCTCGACCACGTTGCGCAACCGGCGCAGGTTCGGGTCAGGCGTGTCCGGCGAGACCGGCACCCCGCCGAGGCTCGTGGCCACCTTCCCGCCGCCGCCCCGGCGCAGCAGCAGGGTCCGGATCCACGAGGTGAGACCGATGACGAGCACGGTCAGCACCCCGGCGACGACCAGGATCCGCACGGCGGAGCCGGCCTGCCGCTCCCACAGCCGGAAACCGGCCCAGACCGCG
Organism: Amycolatopsis sp. 3B14; assembly: GCF_050958625.1. Classification (NCBI taxonomy): domain Bacteria; kingdom Bacillati; phylum Actinomycetota; class Actinomycetes; order Pseudonocardiales; family Pseudonocardiaceae; genus Amycolatopsis; species Amycolatopsis sp. 3B14. The sequence goes on along the minus strand of NZ_JBHZEN010000123.1, from coordinate 1,569 downwards.
AAGTCGACGAGCGCAACGATCACCACGACGGCGAGTGTGAACAGCCACACCAGCCGCGCCGAGGCCCGGCGCACTTCCAGTTGTCGTTCGAAGAAGTTCATCGGTGTCAGAAGGAGATCCGCGGAACCTCGCGCTGTTCGGGCGAGTCGATCTCCAGGAGCGCGGCCGGGGTGAACCCGAACGCCCCCGCGATCACATTGCCGGGAAACACTTCGCGCTTGGTGTTGTAGGCCATGACCGAGTCGTTGTAGCCCTGGCGCGCGAAGGCCACGCGGTTCTCGGTGGAGGTCAGTTCCTCGGACAGCTGCATCATGTTCTGGTTGGCCTTGAGGTCCGGGTAGGACTCGGACAGCGCGAGGAGCCGGCCCAGCGTCTGCGTCAGCACCTGCTCGGCGCCCGCGAGCTGGTTCATGGCAGCGGGGTCGCCCGGGTTGCCGCGCGCAACCTGCTGCGCGTTGACCGCGCCGCCGCGGGCCGCGATCACGGCCTCGAGCGTCTGCCGCTCGTGCCGGAGGTAACCCTTCGCTGTTTCGACCAGGTTCGGGATCAGGTCGTGCCGGCGGGTCAGCTGTACGTCGATCTGCGCGAAGGCGTTCTGGTACGCGTTACGCCGCTTGACCAGCCCGTTGTAGACCCCGATCGTCCCGATGGCGAGCGCCAGCAGCACGACGACCAAGATCACGATCGCCACGATCACCCCAGTACCCCTTTACGTTGAACGCTGTTTCGCCGAACGATAAGGGTCCTGGGCCGGCCGTGGAGCGAGTTCGCGAAGATCGGGGAGAATGTACCCTTGAGGGTGAGCGGCTAGGCCCACCAGAAGGTCCACAGCGCGGTGGCGACGATCGCGAGCACCACCAGCCCGGCGACTCCGGCAACCGGGCCGTTCTTCCGGTCCGCGAGGCGCTGCACGAAGAGGGCGAGCACGGCGGCGACCGGGTGGGCGATCATCGGCGTGGCGCCCGGGCCGGGTACGTCGAGGAAGGCGCACAGCAGCCCGGCTCCCAGCACGAGCACAGCGAGCGCGACGAGCCCTGCCGCGAGTGAGCCGGTGCACCCGCGCCACCAGCGAGCCGGCCGGCTCCGGGCGCGCACCGGGGCGAGCGCCAGCTCCTCGGTGTCCGTCATGTCGTCGCTCACCTTGTTCCCACTCCTCGGCCAGGCTCCAGCACCGAGAATTCCACCACGACGGCGACGGGCAGAAGGATACCCACCCGCGGCGGGGATTCCGGCTGCCACATCGCGCCCGGCGTGCCGTTCGACCAGCGCTAACGCGCGCGCGGCACGCACCAGCAGAGCTCCGCCGGCGATGCCGGCCCCTGGTGGCGCAGGGTTACTCCCGGCCGCCGGGCCCCGCACCGTCACAAATCACCGACCGCGAACCACGGGTTCCGGCCAGCCACCACGCCCGAAGCAGCACTGCGAAGAGCCCCATGACGCCAGCCTCAGCCCCCGATGCAGCCCCAACGGAGCCGGCAACCCCACGACCTCACCACCAGCACAGCCCAACCACCCGGGCACTCCGCCCACCAGCGCAGCTCCACCACCCAGCACCCGCCACCACCGCAG
>NZ_JBHZEN010000122.1:0-4004 GCF_050958625.1 Amycolatopsis sp. 3B14 | reverse complement strand
CGTCCGTCGCGGCGGTGTTCGCCCTCGGGCTGGTGGTCGCCCTCGTGCAGCGGCGACGGTCCACCGCCGCGGTGGCCCTCGCGTCCTGACGGGGACCGGGCCGGCACCGGCGTGCCGGCCCGGAGCTCCGGCTCCCGCAGGCGGAACAGCTCGGCGAACTCCCGCATCCGCGCCGCGCGGTAGGCGGCGACGCCGTCCGGGTCGAAGGTGTAGAAGCCGACCCCGTCCTGCAGACCGCGGCGGCCCGCCGCCATGTTCTCCTCGATGACATCCGGATGCCGGAACCGGTCGCCGAGCTGGGCGGCCAGGTAGCGGGAGGCGTAGTAGAGGATGTCGCCGCCGCCCCAGTCGATGAACTCCAGCGGGCCGAGCACCGAATACCGGGGGCCGAGCCCGGCCCGCACGGCGAGGTCGATGTCGGCGGCGCTCGCCACGCCCTCCTCGACCATGCGGGCCGCCTCGTTCATCACCAGCGCCTGCAACCGCGGCACGATGTAGCCGGCCGCGGGCCCGCACACCACCGGGATCTTGCCGAGGCGCTCCAGCAGGCCGGTCAGGCGGGACACCGCGGCCGGGTCGGTCTCGTCGCTCCGGCTGACCTCGACCAGCGGCATCACGTCCGCCGGGTTGAGCCAGTGCGCGTTGACCGCCCGTTCCGGCCGGTCGACCAGCGCGGCGATCTCGGTGACCAGGAACGTCGACGTGGTCGAGGCGATCACCGCGTCCGCGGCGACCTCGTCGCAGACCCAGGCCAGCGCGTCCCGCTTGATCTCCAGCACCTCAGGCACGGCCTCGAACACCACCGAGGCGCCGGCCAGCGCGCCCGGTTCCCGCCCGCACATGGTCACTCCGGACCCGAGCCGGGCGCGGACCCGGTCGGCGTAGGCGCGCCGTTCCTCGTCGGTGCGGTCCTTGACGTCGGCCAGCACAACGGGAAAACCGGCCGCGAGGCAGGTGAGCGCGATGCCCTCCCCCATGCGGCCGGCCCCGACGACGGCGATCTCGTCGCTCACGAGGTGAAACCCTCCCGCAGCAGTCGCGTCAGCTCCGGCCGGGAAAGGTCCGCCAGCCCGAGGCTCTCCAGCGTCCGGCCCTCCGCGTAGAGGTCCCGCCCGGTGACCGCGGAGGCGATGCTCAGCAGCCCGGCCGCGACCGGCGTCGGCACCCCGGCCCAGCGGCCCACCGACACCAGCAGTGACAGGCCCAGCCGCGTGTCCTCCAGCATGTAGCGGTGGGTCAGCAGGTCGATCTTCTCCCGCCAGTCGCCGGAGTCGGTGAGCTTCTCGTGCGCGGCCCGGCCGTACATCCACTCGTCGCCGTCGGTGGCGTAGTGGTCGGCGAGCGGGAAGTGCGGCGCGCCGTAGCCCAGCGCCTCCCGCACAGCGATGCGCTCGGCGTCCAGCGCGTCGGTGACCCGGCGGATCGCGGGCTGGGTGCCCTCGTTGTGGATGTCCCACGCCTCGAAGTGCTCCAGCGGCCCGGCGTTCATCAGGATCAGCGGCGGGTGGATCACCGGGCCGGCGTTCATCAGGGCCCCGCTGAGCCCGTCCTCGCTCTCCTCGACGCTCGGGTAGGCCGCGCGCAGCACGTCGAACGCCTTGGCCGCCAGCCGCGCCGGGAACACCCCGGTGGGCAGGCGGGTCGCGTACCCGCTGACCACCACCTCGGTGGCGCCGTGCCGCCGGGCCAGGTAGGGCAGCGTGCCGGTCTCGGCGAACGCGACGTCGGCCGGGTTGCCCGCCTCCGCCAGCGCCTTGCCGAACAGGACCGACCCGAGCGTGCCCGGCGGCAGGAACACCACCTGGCCGTCGGTGAGCAGCGGGGCGAGCCGTGCGGCCAGGTCGGCGTGGGTGGTCGAGGGCAGCGGGACGACGATCAGGGCGGCGTCGCGCACCGCCTCGGCGAGGTCGGTGACCAGCTCGCCCACCCGCACCTGCCGGGTGCCGCGGTGGTCGCGGACGGTCATCGCGCCGGCGTCACGGAGAGCCTGGTGCGCGGCGGCGTCGCGCCGCCACCACCGCACGTCGTGGCCGTTCTCGGTCAGTTCCGCGGCCGCGGCCCAGCACCCGTGGCCACCGCCCAGCACTGCGATCCTCATTCAGCTGACTCCTTCCGGTTGTGCGGCCCGTTCCCCGGACGCGCGTTCCGCCGCGACGCTGCGCCGGAAGTGCCGGCACCCGCGCCACAGCAGCAGCACCGTGAGCACGGACGCGAGACCGTAGACAATGGACAGTGACGAGCCGACCATCTTCGGGTCGCCGAACACCCGGTCGGTGACGAGCGCGACGAGCGTGGTGCCCAGCGCGAGCCCGATCAAGTTCGAGATCAGCAGGAAGATCGCCGACACCTGGGCCCGCATCTGGTTGGGGCTGAGCACCTGCATGGCGGCGGTGGAGGCCGGCATCGGGAAGGACGCGAAGAACATCGCCACGGCCAGCAGCGCCAGCGACAGCCACAGCTGACCGACCTGGGTGAACGCGACGACCGGGACGGTCATGCCCAGCGCGCCGATCACTCCGGCCCGCATGGCCGCGTCGGTGTGGCCGCGCCGCGCCAGCCGGTCGACCAGCCAGCCGCCGAAGAGCACGCCGCTGCCGTTGGCCACCAGCACCACCACGCCGAGCAGGTAGCCGGCCTGAGTGGAGGTCAGCGAAAACGCGCGGATGTAGAACGCCGGCGTCCAGGCCATCATCCCCAGCAGCACCAGCGCGTAGAGCGAGAACCCCAGGTAGTGCGCGGCGAACGTGCGGCGGTGCCGCCACAGGAACCCGATCACGTGGCGCAGGGCGACCTTCTGCACGCCGCCGTCGGCGTCGCGCCGGAGCCCGCGGCGACGGGGATCGCGGACCGTGAAGAACACCAGCAGCGCCAGGACGATCCCGGGCAGCCCGACGATCAGGAAGGTCAGCTGCCACGCGCGGACTTCGCCGAGCAGGGGCAACGTGACCGCGTCCACCGACTTCAGCAGGTTGATGACGTACCCGCCGATGATGAACGCGGCGGCCCCGCCGATGAACGACCCGAGCGAGTAGATGCCGTAGGCGCGCCCGAGCTTGCTCTTCGGGAACATGTCGCTGAACATGGAATACGCGGCGGGCGACAGCGCGGCCTCGCCGACGCCGACGCCGATCCGCGCGAGGAACAGGTGCACGAAGTTCTTCGCCAGGCCGGAGGCCGCGGTCGCCAGGCTCCAGAACGCGACCCCGATGGAGATGATCAGCGGCCGGGAGCGCTTGTCGGCCAGTATCGCGATGGGCAGGCCCATCACCGAGTAGAGCAGCGAGAACGCCAGCCCGTTGAGCAGGCTGAACTGCGTGTCGGACAGGTGCAGGTCGCGCTTGATCGGCTCGATCATCAGTGACAGGATCTGCCGGTCGACGAACGAGAAGACGTAGGCGAGCATGCAGATCGCCACCACGTACCACTGGTAACGATAGGATTTCCGCGCTTCGGGCAACAGGTCTTCGTCCAACGGCACGAACGCCTCCCGTGATTTCGCCAGCGTTGCTGGAAAACGCTAATCACGGGCGGTTCCGGGCGACATTGGGTGTTTCCCTTCGCCCGCTGAAGGATTCCCCTACGCCAGGCCGTCCAGGAAGGCGTCGATCATCCGGCGCTGCAGGTCCGGCGTGGTCGTGCCGGGGGTGAGCAGCGCCAGCGCCTGCACGCCGTTGAGCATGGCGAGCAACTGTTCGACGACGACCTCGTCCGGCACGGGCGTACGGACCTCGCCCGCGGCGCGCGCGTCGCGGAGGAACCCGCCGATCCGCTCGCGCCAGGCGGCCATCGCGGCGTCGTAGACCGACTCCAGTTCGGCGTCGGCGAGCGCGCGCTGCCAGAACGGCAGCACGACGCGGGCCTCCTGCCGGGTGACGTCCTCGACCGGCATGACCTCGTGGCAGAACACGCGCAGCGCGGCCAGCCCGGTCGCGTCGCCGAGCCGGTCCCGCACGCGGGCGTCGGTGTTGTCGACCACGCGGGTGAAGGCCGTGCGGATGACGGCG
>NZ_JBHZEN010000121.1:0-5386 GCF_050958625.1 Amycolatopsis sp. 3B14 | reverse complement strand
CCCCCCCCCCCCCCCCCCCCCCCCCCCCCCCCCCCCCCCCCCCCCAAGGCTGGATCCCCACAGGCGAAGCCACCCCAGCCGACGCCTGATCACCTCGACGAACAGGTCTCATCATGTCGAAGAACCACACGACTGCGAATCAATACTGGACCCGCCGAGAAACGCTGCGGTACGCCGCGGCGACTGCTCTGGGGCTGTCTGCGGGCATCCCACTGCTCGGTGGATGCTCCATCGGTTCGCAGGCACCAGCCGCGAACGGCGGTCAGCCACCGGCCCAGCCGACCGGCACGCTCCGGGTCGCTCATCTCGGCGACCCGACCAGCCTCGACCCGTCCATCGCCGGGAACGCGGTCTCACTCCCGATCGTCTCCCACAACATCTACGAAAGCCTGCTCGGCTTCAACGGCGACACATCGGAGCTCGTCGGCGTCCTCGCCGAGCGCTGGGAATCGTCGCCGGATGGACGGCAGTGGACGTTCTACCTCAAGGACGGCGTCACCTTCCATGACGGCGCGCCCCTCACGTCCTCGGCTGTGAAAAAGACCTTCCAGTACTACTCGCGATCCGGCGCGCAGTGGGCGGTCCTGCTCCCGCCCAACGCGACCTACGACGACAGCGATCCGCGCGTCATCCGCATCAGCAGCCCGGCGAGCTTCCCGGACCTCGGCCGCAACGCGACCCTGATCCGGATGATTTCGCCGAACCTCGTCGACCGCGGACCGGAAGCAGTGAACAAGACACCGACGGGAACCGGGCCCTTCCGGTTCGAGAGTTACACGACGGCAAAGAGTATCGTGCTGACTGCCAACCGTCAGTACCGCGGTCCCGGCCCCTACCTCGAAGGCCTGCAGTTCCAGATAATTCCGGACGCTTCGGCCCGTGTCGCGGCACTCCGGTCCGGAAGCGTGGATCTCGTGTACAACGTCCCGCCGAGCGACGCCGCTGCCCTGAAGACGGCGTCCAACCTCGCCGTGACCGAAAAGCCACTGTGGCGGGTCGGACAGCTGATCATCTTCACGAAGCATCAGCCAGTGGACAACCTCGCTCTGCGTCGCGCGATCGCGCATGCGATCGACAAGGAAGCAATCGTCAAGTCGATCCTTCGCGGAGTCGGCAGGCGACAGGACAACATCCTGCCCGAAGGCATTTACGGTTATCGGCAGCCCGCCACCCAGTACCCCTACGACCTGGACAAGGCCCGGCAGTTCCTCGCACAGAGCGGCTTGCCCTCCCCGGTCGAGATCGAAGCGGTGTGGTCCCCCGAGCTGGGCGAGAACATCGGCCGGGTAGAACAGGCCATCAGCGGCATGCTCAGTCAGATCGGCGTGACCATGAAGGCTACGCAGATCCCATTCGCCGAGGTCACGAAAGTGATCGTCGACCCGAAGACAAAGCCTTACCACGCCGTGGCAGGCGAGCTGGGCTGGTTGACGGGCGGTCCGCTCTTCTTCGCGACGAAGTACTTCCAGCGCACCTCGGAATTCGACGCGATGAACGACCTCAACACCAGGATGCTGTCCACCCCGGACGGTCCGGAACGCCTCCAGCTCATGGCGGACCTTCAGGAACTCTTCGCGCAACAACTCCCCGCCATTCCGCTCTACAACTCGATCCAGGTCGACGCGTACTCGAACGCGGTGCAGGGTTACAGCGCGCCGAAGGACGGCTTCCAGCCCAGGTTCGGCCAGGTCTACCTCAGTCAGTAGCCTCGAGATCGAAGGGGAGCGGGTCCTGTGGTCACCCGATTCATCATAAACCGGTTGCTGCAAAGCGTAGTCGTCGTCTTTGGTGCGGTTGTCATCAGTTTCCTCCTGACCAACACGATCGGCAGGCCGGCGGATGTGATCGGCGGGCCGCAGATGACTGCCGAGGCGAGAGCCGCACTCAATGCCGAACTCGGTTATGACAAACCGTTGGCGATGCGCTTCATGCATTACTTGAGTGGAATTTTTCAGGGCGACTTCGGAAATTCCTACCGAACGGGCTCAGACGCGATGGGCGAGGTGGTCACGGCCTTTCCGAACACCTTGATCCTGGTGGTCCTGGCCATCTTGCTCGCCGCGGCACTGGCACTCATGTTGACCATCTTCAGCGCACGTCACCGTGAATCGCGCACCGACCGGTTCATCCGCCGCACGGTCGGAGCCCTGCAGGGCATGCCCGAGTTCTGGCTCGGACTCATGCTCATCCTGGTCTTCTCGGCAAATCTCCAGTTGCTGCCGAGTTTCGGCTTCTACAACCTGTCGTCGGTGGTCCTGCCGGTGGTCACCCTTGCCCTGCCCACCGTGCCGACCCTGTACCGCGTGTTCCGCGGACAGATGCTCGACGTGCTCGGCAACGACTTCGTCGAAGCCATGCGGGCCCGCGGGTTGAGCGAACGGGTGATCGTCTACCGGCACGCACTCCGGAACATGCTCGGCCCCAGCGTGAACTTCACCGCGCTCCAGTTGGGTTACCTGATCTCGGCGTGCGTCATCGTCGAGACGATTTTCTCCTGGCCGGGAATCGGCAACCTGATGATCTCGGCGGTGCTGACGCGTGATTTCGCCGTGGTTCAGGCGACAATCATCATGGTCGCGGCTTTCTACGTGCTCCTGAACCTGATCTCGGACATCTTCATCCTCGTCAGTGATCCTCGCGTCCGGATGGTGAAAGCATGACCCTCCTCACCGGCAAGCCCGCGAAACGTCGTGCGCGCCCAGGCGGCGCCTCCCTGCGCGCGGGTGCGACGCTCCTCGGCGTACTGGCCTTCGGTGCTGTCGTCGCACGAATCCTGCCAGTCGATCCCAACACGCAGGATCTCGCCGAGTCCTACCTCCCGCCGCTGTCAGGTGGTCACGTGCTGGGCACGGACGTCCTCGGACGTGATCTCCTGGCCTGGTGCGCGTACGGCGTGGCGACGTCGCTGACAGTCGCACTGATGGTCGTCCTGATCAGCACCTTCGTCGGTGTCCTCGTCGGCGCCTACGCCGCTTACATGGGCGGCTGGGTGGACGCCGTCCTGATGCGGCTGGTCGACCTCCAACTCGCGGTTCCGCCTCTGCTGATCTTCCTGGCGGCGTCGATGCTCATCCAACCGAGCTTCGCCACGATGGTCGTCCTTCTCTCGTCAGTCGGCTGGGTGCCGTACGCGCGGCTGGTCAGGGCGAACGTCCTGGTCGACCGGGAACGGGGTTACGTCGCTGCGGCGCGCTTGGCCGGCACCCGGCGGATCGGCATACTTTTCGGGCACCTGATACCGGCCGCGGCCACGCCGATCATCGTCTACGCCTCGCTGCACATCGGGTTCGTGGTGCTGTCCGAGAGCGCGCTGTCCTTCCTCGGACTGGGCTTCCAGCCACCGACGGCCAGCCTCGGTTACATGATCTCGCAGGGCAGAGACCAGCTGGTCGGGTCGTGGTGGATCGCGACCGTGCCCGGCCTGGTGATCATCCTGCTCGTCGTCTCCGCGAACCTCATCGGAGACGGCCTGCGGGACCGTTTCCACCTCGACTCGGGGGGGCTCGCATGACCACACCCGCACTCCAGGTCCAGGACCTCGAGATTGTCGCTCCGAGCGGGACGAAACTGGTCTCGGGCGTGAGTTTCGAAGTGTCTCCCGGGCATCTGCTCGGGCTTCTCGGGGAAACCGGCGCAGGCAAGACTCTCACGGCTCGAGCGGTACTCGGGCTGCTGCCGAAGTCGCTTCGAGCCAGTGGCAAGGTCAGCTTTGACGGCCACACCTGGCACTCGATGAGCCGGCCCGAGCAGATCGCACAGCTGTTGGGCACCTCGACCGGGCTCATGCTGCAAAACCCGGCAGCGGCGTTCGACCCGATGCAGCGCGTCGGGCGGCAGCTCGTGGAATCGGTGGTACGCAAACGCCTGATGACCCGGCAGGAGGCCACGCACCGAGCTCGTGAGCTCTGCGAGTACCTCGGCCTCGTGGACATCCCCGAGCTGTTCCAGCTCTACCCGCACGAACTGTCGGGCGGCATGGCGCAGCGGCTCGCATTGGCGCAGACACTAATGCCGAAGCCGCGGTTGCTGGTGGTCGACGAGCCGACCTCGGCGCTGGACGCGAACCTGCGGATCGAGGCGCTCAAGCTACTGCGGTCGATCTCCGAGGAGGCGGGCATGGCAGCGCTGCTCGTCTCCCACGACCTCGGTCTGGTGAGCGGGTTCTGTGACAGCATCGCGATCATCTACGCCGGCAGGCTGGTCGAGTACGGCCCGATGGCCGAGGTCATCGACCGTCCCGCCCACCCGTACACGGCCACATTGCTGAACTGCGAACTCACCCTTGATCGTCCATCACGGGCTCGCCTGCCGGTGATCCTGGGCGAACCGCCGTCACCGGGCAACTGGCCGCGTGGGTGCTCCTTCCATCCCCGGTGCCCGGACGCGCAGGACCGCTGCGCGAACGATCGTCCCCTGTTCACGAAGGATTCCGACAGTGGCTATGCGTGCCACTATCCGCGACGGGAGGGCCGGACGTGCGAAATCTGACCACCACGATCACCGAAGCTGCCGCCATACACGTAAATGCGTTGTCCAAGGACTTCCGGAACCGGAAGGGCGTGGTGCGTCACGCCCTGGACTCAGTCGAGTTCACCGTCGCTCCCGGTAGGACCACCGCGGTGATCGGCGAGAGCGGTGCGGGGAAATCAACCCTGATCCGATGTGTCGCCGGACTGGAGAAGCCGACCAGTGGGGCGGTCATGGTCGGTGGCGTCGAGGTCACGGCGCCCAGGCACGGCACCACCAGCCCGGTGCAGATGGTCTTCCAGAACCCGACAGACGCGTTGAACCCGGTACGCAGCGTCGGCTGGAGCATCGGGGAACCATTGCGGAAACTCGGCAGGCGCGCCCGCCGCGCGCGGGTGGCCGAGCTGATGACGTCGGTGGGCATCGATCCCGCGCGGTACAAGGACCGGCCCAAAGCGTTCTCAGGTGGTCAACTCCAGCGGATCGTCATCGCGCGCGCGCTGGTGTCGTCACCCGACGTGCTGCTGTGCGACGAGCCCACGTCGGCGTTGGATGTCTCGGTGCAGGCGCAGATCATCAATCTGCTGCTGGATCTGCAGGAGAAGCACCACTTCGCCTGCATCGTCGTCACCCACGACCTCGCGGTGGCGCGAGCACTCGCGGAAGACGTCGTCGTCCTGCGGCACGGAGCCATGCTCTTCTCCGGCGCCCTGGACGAGATCATCGACGGTACCGCGGAGCTCGATCCGTACGTGCGGCAGTTGGTCCGTTCGTCGCACGAGATGGAGATCAAGAAAATCGAGCGCGAGCAGGTCACCTGACTCTTCAGCGGCACCACGTGGGCCGGAGGGTTCGTGAGCCACGATCTCGATCGTGCGCATCACGGGCGTTCCGGCCTTTCGCCTGTGGGGATCCAGCC
>NZ_JBHZEN010000120.1:0-6732 GCF_050958625.1 Amycolatopsis sp. 3B14 | reverse complement strand
CACATCCGGTGAGCCGCCCGCCGTCCGCCCCACGCCGCGCAGGCTGAAGTGGACCGACGCGATGCTGAAGCAGCTGTCGCCGCAGGTGCTGGCCGGCTGAGCCGCGCTAGTCGCGGATGATGACGTCCACTGCGTCCCGGAACCGGTACGGGCGGTGGTCGAGCACGTCGGGGAGTCGTTTGCGCAGCCGGGACAGCTCGGCGCGGACGGTGACGGTGCGGGAGGGGTCGCCGAACAGGCGGGCCGCGAGTTCGGTGGCGGTGAGCCCGGCCCGGTGGCGGGCCAGTTCGAGCAGGATGTCCCAGTGGCGGGGGGACAGGCGGTGCGTCCAGCTGCCCGTCTCACCCTCCACGACGAGGCTGGGACGACCGCCGGAGCCCGGGTCGAGCACGACCCGTGCGACGGCCGGGCGTTCGTCGTCCACCGGCCGGACGAGGACGCCGTCGGGCAGGAGCTCGACGGTGCAGTGTCCCAGCGCGGGCAGCCAGATCCGGTCGGTGTTCAGGGTGCGGGGGAGCGGGACGCGGTCGACCGGCGGCAGCCCTTTGGCGGCGGCGACCCAGCCGGACCGGTCCAGCACCAAAGCCGGTCCGGCGACCTTTGGCAGCAGCGGCGCGGCCGTGGCGCGGAGCCGGTCGAGGGCGCAACGGTGGTCTTCCCGCAGGCTCGCTTCGGCCAGGCCCGCGAGCGCGGTGACGAGCGCGAGGATCGCGGGGTGCGCGGTCGAGACCGGTCCGCTGATGTCGACCGCGCCGAGCAGCGTGCCGTCCCGGGGGTCGCGGATCGGCGCGGCCGCGCAGGACCATTCGTGGTGGTTGCGTGCGTAGTGCTCGGTCGAGTGCACCTGGATCGGGCGCCGCTCGACGAGCGCGGTGCCGATGGCGTTGGTACCGACGGTGTTCTCCGCCCAGCAGGCGCCGTCCACGAAACCCAGCCGGTCGGCCCGCCGGGCCACGCCCGGATGCCCTTCGCGCCACAGGACCAGCCCGTCGGCGTCCACGATCACCACGATGTGCCCGGTGTCCCCGGCGAGCGGCACCAGCCCGTCCCGCAGTGTCCGCACCGCCTTCCTGGTCAGGCCGCAGCCGGCGCGGCGCTCCTCCAGGTCGCCGGGGGACACGGGATCCACGGCGGCCCGGTCCGGATCGACACCCTGGCGGCTGACGCGAAGCCAGGACTGCGAGATGACCGGGCGGGGCGCGGTGCCCGGCCGGCCCCCGGCCAGGACGAGGTCCTGTGCGCGGGCCACGTTCCGCGCGTACTGCCGCGGGTCGGCGGTGAACGGGTGGTGGCGCATGGCTCCCTGCCGGTCGCGTCGGTGATCCCAGCTCCGAGCAGGGAACCGCGCCGGCGGCCCGGGCGGCAAGGGTTGCAGGGAGTTGCACGTCCCGTTCCCGCACCGCAACCCCCTGCAACGCTGGTCCCGCGGCCGCGGGCGCTCCTACGGTCGGCGTTCACACCGACCCGACCAGCTGAGGAGCGCCATGTCCCTGAACAGGCAGGCACTGTTGCGTGCCTATCGGAGGATGTCCGAGATCCGCGCGTTCGAAGACCGCCTCCACGAGGAGAACGCCACCGGCGACATCCCGGGGTTCATCCACCTCTACTCCGGTCAGGAGGCCATCGCGGTCGGCGTCTGCGAGAACCTCGCCCCGACCGACTACATCGGATCGACCCACCGCGGGCACGGCCACTGCATCGCGAAGGGCTGCGACATCGACGGCATGATGGCGGAGATCTTCGGCAAGGACGCCGGACTGTGCCACGGCAAGGGCGGATCGATGCACATCGCCGACCTCTCCGTCGGCATGCTGGGGGCCAACGCGATCGTCGGCGGCGCGCCCTCGCTCGCGATCGGAGCCGCGCTCAGCGCCAAGACGCTCGGCAACGGCGGGGTGGCCGCCTCGTTCACCGGCGACGGCGGGTCCAACCAGGGCACCGTGTTCGAGGCCATGAACATGGCCGTCGTCCTGAAGCTCCCGATCGTCTTCGTCATCGAGAACAACGGCTACGGCGAGGCCACCGGCACCGACTACGCGGTGGGCGCTCCCGACATCGCGGCGCGCGCGGCGTCCTTCGGCATGCCCGCGGTCACCGTGGACGGCACGGACTTCTTCGCCGTGCACGACGCGGCGCGGGAGGCCGTCGAACGGGCGCGCACCGGTGGCGGCCCGACGACCATCGAGGCGCAGGCGCACCGGTGGTTCGGCCACTTCGAGGGGGACGCGCAGCTGTACCGGACGCCCGAGCAGGTCGCGGAGCTGCGCGCCACCCAGGACCCGCTGCGGATCTTCCGCAGCCGGGTGGACGCCAGGAAGGTGAAGGCGGCCGAGTTCGACGCGATCGACGAGGAGTCGCGCGCCCGCGTCGACGCGGCGGTGGCGAAGGCCCGCGCGGCCGCGTACCCGCCGGCGGAGAACCTGCTGACCGACGTCTACGTCTCGTACTGAGAAAGGGAAATCCCATGGCCACGTCGAAGAAGACGTACCGCGAGGCGATCAAGGACGCTCTCGCCCAGGAGATGGCGCGCGACGCCACGGTGGTGCAGATCGGTGAGGACCTCCGCGGCGGTCAGGCCGGCACCAACCCCGACCTGGAGACCAAGAAGATCGAGGCGTTCGGCGGCGTGCTGGGCGTCACCAAGGGCCTGTGGACCGAGTTCGGGTCCGACCGGGTGATCGACACCCCGATCACCGAGTCGGCCATTATCGGGATGGCGGCAGGGGCCGCGCTCACCGGGCTGCGCCCGGTCGCCGAGCTGATGTTCATGGACTTCTTCGGGGTCTGTTACGACGCGCTCTACAACCAGGCCGCGAAGTTCCGGTACATGTTCGGTGGCAAGGCCCGCACCCCGATGGTGGTGCGCGGCATGATCGGCGCCGGGTTCTCCGCCGCCGCCCAGCACTCGCAGTCCCCGTACAACGTGTTCGCCGCGGTACCGGGCCTGAAGGTGGTCGCGCCGTCCAACGCCTACGACGCCAAGGGGTTGCTGATCCAGGCGATCCGGGACGACGACCCGGTCGTGTTCTGCGAGCACAAGACGCTCTACGACCAGAAGGCCGAGGTGCCCGACGAGGCCTACACCCTCCCGTTCGGCGTCGCCAACTACACCCGCGAAGGTGACGACGTCACCGTGATCGCCTTGTCGGCCATGGTGAACCGGGCCAACGAAGCCGCCGACAAGCTCGCCGCCGAAGGCATCTCCGTCGAGGTGGTCGACCCGCGCACGGTGTCCCCGCTGGACGAGGAAGGCGTGCTGGAATCGGTGGCCTCCACCGGACGGGTCGTGATCGTCGACGAATCCGCCGCCCGCTGCGGTTTCGGGCACGACCTCGCGGCGTTGATCTCGACCAAGGCGTTCGGGTCGCTGCGCGCGCCCATCGAGCTGGTCACCCCGCCGCACACGCCGGTGCCGTTCTCGCCGGCGCTGGAGCAGGCGTGGCTGCCGAGCGCGGCGCGGATCGAAGCCGCTGTTCGCAAGACGCTGGCGGTCTGATCATGAGCGACATCAAGCTGATCGAGATCCCGAAGTGGGGCCTGTCCATGGAGGAAGGCACCGTGACCGCGTGGCGGCTGGCGGAGGGGGCCGGCTTCCGCAAGGGCGACCTGCTGTGCGAGGTCGAGACGAGCAAGATCACCAACGAGATGGAGGCGCCGTTCGACGGCGTGCTCCGGCGCGTCCTCGCGCGGCCCGGCCAGACCCTGCCGGTCGGCGCGCCGATCGCGGTGTCGGCTCCGGAGAGCGTGAGTGACGACGAGATCGAGCGTTTCCTCGCCCGGCACGGGACCGGCGCGCAGGGGGATACCGCGCCGGTCGCGGCCAACGGTGACGGTGCGAGCCTCGCCGATCCGGTGCCGGCGCGTCCCGCCGCCCCGGAACCGGGCCCGGCGGGGGACACGGTCGTGCCGCCGGAGTTGCGGGGACGGATCGGCGAGGACGTCTTCGCCACCCCCCGCGCCCGCCGCCTCGGCCGGGAGCTGGGGATCGACCTGGCGAAGGTGCCGGGCAGCGGCCGCGATGGCCGGATCTCGGTCGCCGACGTCCACGCCGCGGTCGGCGCGGCCGGTGGACGGGTCGCGCCCGCGCCCGCACCGCCCCGCCCCACCGTGCCGGGACGCTCCAGCCAGGACGACAGCGCGGTGCCCGCCACCCCGGTGGCCCGCCGTCTGGCCGCGCGGCTGGGCATCAACCTGTACGACTGCCGCGCCACCGGCTCCCGCGGCCGGGTGTGCGAGGCGGATGTGCGGGAGGCCGAGCGCAGGTTCGGCCTGACAGCCGCGCCCGAGGTTCCCGCGGCTCCCGCCGAGAGCGGCGCGCGGGTCGAAACCGTGCCGTTGTCGCCGATGCGCAAGGAGATCGGGCGGCGCCTGCAGGCCTCGAAGCAGACCGCGCCGCACTTCCGGGTGAGCGTCGACCTGGAGATCGACGAGCTGCTGGCGTTGCGCGAGCGAATCAACGGGACCGTGCCGAAGGTGAAGCTGTCGGTCAACGACTTCCTGATCAAGGCCTGCGCGGCGGCGCTGCGGCGGGTGCCCGACGTCAACGTGCAGTTCGACGAGAGCGCGCAGGCGGTGCTCCGGCACTCCGCGGCCGACATCTCGGTCGCCGTCGCGCTCCCCGGCGGCCTGGTCACCCCGATCGTCCGGGCGGCGGAGGGCAAATCGCTCGCCGAGATCTCGGCCGAGGTGCACAGCCTGGTCACCAAGGCCAAGACCGGCAGGCTGCGGCCCGAGGAGTTCCAGGGCGGCACCTTCACGATCTCCAACCTGGGCATGTACGGGGTGACGGAGTTCGACGCGATCATCAACCCGCCGCAGGGCGCGATCCTCGCCGTCGGTGCCGGACGGCCGTGCCCGGTCGTCGCAGGCGGGGAGGTGGTCGTGCGCACGCTGCTGACCGCGACGTTGTCCTGCGACCACCGCGTGATCGACGGCGCGCTGGGCGCGGAGTTCCTGCGGGAGCTCAAGCGTCTCGTCGAGTCGCCCGCCCTGATGCTCGTCTAGGAGGACTGCCATGAGCGAGAAGTACGACGTCCTCGTCGTCGGCAGTGGCCCGGGCGGTTACGTCGCCGCGATCCGCGCGGCCCAGCTGGGGCTGCGCACCGCGGTAGTCGAGCGCGACCGGCTCGGCGGGATCTGCCTGAACTGGGGGTGCATCCCGACCAAGGCGATGCTGCATGGGGCGGACGTCGCGCACACCCTGGCCAACCTCGAGCCGCTCGGGTTCCGCGCCGCCGGGGTCACCTTCGACATGGCCGGGCTGGTGAAGTTCAGCCGCTCGGTGTCGGAACGCTTGTCGAACGGGATCGGCTACCTGCTGAAGAAGAACGGTGTGGAGGTGATCACGGGCACGGCCCGGTTGGCGGGCCGGGGCGAGATCGACGTCGCCGCGGACGGTGCGCGCACCCGCTACCGGGCGGACCACACGATCCTCGCGACCGGAGCCCGGCCGCGCTCGATCCCCGGCGTGGCGCCCGACGGCGAGCGCGTCTGGACCTACTTCCAGGCGCTGACGCCGCCGTCACTGCCGGAGTCGCTGCTGGTCGTCGGGTCCGGCGCGATCGGCGTGGAGTTCGCCAGCCTCTACCGCGACCTGGGGACCGCGGTGACGCTCGTCGAGGCGATGCCGCGCATCATGCCGGCCGAGGACGCCACGGTCGCCGAGCACGTCCGCAAGCGGTTCACGGACCGCGGCATCACTGTCCACCAGGGAGCGTCGGTGTCCGGTGTGGACGCCGGGATCGACGCGGTCACCACGACCCTGACCCTGTCCGACGGGTCGGCGGAGAAGATCACCACCGAACGGGTCCTGGTCGCCGCGGGCATCCAGGGCAACGTCGAGGACCTCGGGCTCGAGGAGGCCGGGGTCGAGGTCGAGCGCGGGTTCGTCCGCACCGACGAGTGGTGCCGGACCACCGCGTTCGGCGTCTACGCGATCGGTGACGTCGCGGGCGCGCCGTGCCTGGCCCACAAGGCCAGTCACGAAGGCGTGCTGTGCGTCGAGAAGCTGGCCGGCGTCGAGCACGTCCGGCCACTCGACCGGCGGCGCGTGCCGGCCTGCACCTACGCGCGGCCGCAGGTCGCGCACCTGGGCCTGACCGAGGAGCAGGCGCGCGCCACCGGGCGGCGCCTGCGGGTCGGCAGGTTCGACTACACCGCCTCGGGCAAGGCGCTGGCGATCGGCGAGGGCGACGGGTTCGTCAAGACCGTGTTCGACGCCGACACCGGTGAACTGCTCGGCGCGCACATGGTGGGCCCGGAGGTGACCGAGCAGATCCAGGGGTTCGGGATCGCCCAGTCCCTCGAGGCGACCACGGAGGACCTCGCCGAAGTCGTGTTCGCCCACCCGACGCTCTCCGAAGCGATGCACGAATCGGTCCTGGCCGCTCTGGGGCGCTCGCTCAACAGCTGACCAGCCCGGTTCTCCTGCCGCGCCGCGACCCGGCTCCGGCGCGGCAGGAGAACCGCCACGTCCCGGAGGTGACTGTTGTGCCTGAAGGTCGGAAGCTGCTGCGGCTCGAGGTCCGCAACAGTGAAACGCCGATCGAGAAGAAGCCGTCCTGGATCAAGACCCGCGCGAAGATGGGGCCGGAGTTCACCGAGCTCAAGGGCCTGGTGCGGCGGGAGGGCCTGCACACGGTCTGTGAGGAGGCGGGCTGTCCCAACATCTACGAGTGCTGGGAGGACCGCGAGGCGACCTTCCTCATCGGTGGTGACCAGTGCACCCGCCGC
>NZ_JBHZEN010000119.1:0-2267 GCF_050958625.1 Amycolatopsis sp. 3B14 | reverse complement strand
GCTGCTGCGCAACGCGGCGATATCAGACCCGGCTTCGGGTTCGGACCAGGCCTGCGCCCACACCTGCTCACCCCGCGCCATCGCCGGCAGGATCCGCTCCCGCTGCTCGGCCGTGCCGTGGGCGAACAAGGTCGGGCCCAGCATGAAGATCCCGTTCTGGCTGACCCGCCCGGGTGCGCCCGCGGCGTAGTACTCCTCCTCGAACAACACCCACTGCAACAGCGACGCATCCCGCCCGCCGTACTCGCGCGGCCACGACACCACCGACAACCGCGCGTCCGCCAGCTGCGCCTCCCACTCCCGGTGCGCGGCGAACCCCTCCGCGGTGTCCATCGAGGGGAGCGTCGGCACGTGCGCCGTCAGCCACTCCCGCACCTCGTCCCGGAACGCCGCCGACTCGGCATCGATGTCGAGGTCCATCAGCGCTGCGCCCCGTCCCGCATCGAGCGCGCGTCCTGCCCACCGAGGGAATCGGTGGAGGTTTCGGCGTTGTGGGCGTGCGCGAAGTGGTGCAGCCCGAACACCGAGTCCATTCCCGACCGCAGGCCCATCAGGTCCTCGGCCTGGTTGACCGCCTTCTTCGCCAGCGCCAGCCCGAACTGCGGCATCCGCGCGATCGTCTCCGCCAGCTCAAAAGTCCGCGCTTCGACCTCGGCGCGCGGCACGACGCGGTTGACCATGCCCCACTCCTGGGCCTGCTGCACGCCGAACCGCTCCCCGGTGAACAGGACCTCCTTCGCCGCCCGCGGACCCAGCACCCACGGGTGCGCGAAATACTCCACGCCCGGAATGCCCATCCGCACCACCGGATCGGCGAAGAACGCATCGTCGGAGGCCACGATGAGGTCACAGACCCAGGCCAGCATCAGCCCACCCGCGATACACGCCCCCTGCACCGACGCGATCATCGGCTTCGGGATCTCCCGCCACCGGCGGCACATCCCCAGATACACCTCCGACTCCCGGGCGAACCGCTGATCCCCACCCTCCCGCGTGGTGTGGTCCCACCACACCACGGCCCGTCGGTCGAACGACTGATCCACATCCCGGCCCGGCGTGCCGATGTCATGGCCGGCCGAGAAGTGCTTGCCCTCCCCCGCCAGCACGATCACCTTCACCCCGGCATCGTCCACCGCACGGGTGAACGCGTCATCCAGCGCATAAGTCATCGCCGAGTTCTGCGCGTTGCGGTACTCCGGGCGATTCATCGTCACCACCGCCACCGCACCCCGGCGCTCATAGCGGACCACCGGTTCACTCATGCGTTACTCCTTCGCCGCACACCGCAACCTTTCCAAAGCAAGCAATTGCTTGGTAGCGTAACGACTCGGCGCACCCAAGACAACAGCACGGAGGTTTGGGTGAACGACGAGCTGACGCGGTTCCGTCGTGAGGTCGCGGACTGGCTGGTGGACAACCTGACCGGTGAGTTCGCCGCCTTGCGTGGGCTGGGCGGGCCGGGGCGCGAGCATGAGGCGTTCGAGTTGCGGTTGGCGTGGGAGCGGCATCTGGCGGCGGCGGGGTGGACGTGTGTGGGCTGGCCGGTGGAGTTCGGTGGGCGGGGGTTGTCGCTGGAGGAGCAGGTCGCCTTTCACGAGGAGTACGCGGCGTCGGGGGCGCCGGCGCGGGTGAACCACATCGGGGAGCAGTTGCTGGGGCCGACGTTGATCGCGTTCGGCACGCCGGAGCAGCGGGCGCGGTTCCTGCCGCGGATCGTGGCGGTGGAGGAGCTGTGGTGTCAGGGCTATTCCGAGCCCGGGGCCGGGTCGGATCTGGCGGCGGTGTCCACCTCGGCGGAGTTGCGGGACGGCGAGTGGGTGGTCAACGGGCAGAAGATCTGGACGTCGCTGGCGCATGTGGCGGACTGGTGTTTCGTGCTGGCCCGCACCGAGCGGGGGTCGCAGCGCCACCGCGGGCTGTCGTATCCGCTGGTGCCGCTGCGGCAGGACGGGGTGACGGTGCGGCCGATCCAGCAGCTGACCGGCACCAGCGAGTTCAACGAGGTGTTCTTCGACGACGCCCGGACTCCCGCCGCGATGGTGGTCGGTGAGCCGGGTGAGGGGTGGCGGATCGCGATGGCCACCCTCGGCTTCGAACGCGGGGTGTCCACCCTGGGGCAGCAGATCGGGTTCCGCCGCGAGCTGGACG
Source organism: Amycolatopsis sp. 3B14 (assembly GCF_050958625.1). Taxonomy (NCBI): domain Bacteria; kingdom Bacillati; phylum Actinomycetota; class Actinomycetes; order Pseudonocardiales; family Pseudonocardiaceae; genus Amycolatopsis; species Amycolatopsis sp. 3B14. The sequence continues at coordinate 119 of NZ_JBHZEN010000119.1, read as the reverse complement.
GGATCGAGGCGGAGGCCAAGCGGCTGGGCACGTGGGAGGATCCGCTGCTGCGCGCCGATCTGGACCGCGCGCGGATGGGCCTGCGGGTGCTGCGGGCGCACGCGTTGCGGACGCTGGGG
>NZ_JBHZEN010000118.1:0-9538 GCF_050958625.1 Amycolatopsis sp. 3B14 | reverse complement strand
GGGGGACGTGGCTCGCGGCGGTGGTGGTGTTCGACCCGGGCCGCCCGCCGCGAGCCACGTCCCCCGGCCCGGCTGGTACATGCCGGCCCGCAGCCGCCCGAGCAACTGGACCACCGGCGGGGGCGGCGGCACCGGCCGCGCGACCCCGTCCGGCCCGACGACGGCGACATCCACCTCGACGTGCCGCCCGGCGGCGCGGTACTCGGCCCGCATCTGACGCCACCCCGGCGGCACGGCGCCCGCGAGCACCTGCCCGGCCTGGGCGAGGATCTGCCACTGCTGCTGCGGCGTCAGCGGCGCGAACGGCTGGTTCACGGCCGCGAGCCGGACAGCAGACCGGCGGGCAGGTAGTCCGACTCGACGTCGAGGGTGAACCCGACGGCCTGCCCCAGCACCGCGACGGCCAGCGGGGCGAGCGCGACGAACCCTTCGGAGTCGGTGGCCCGGTCCCGCGCCGTCCAGTACTCGCGGTGCAGCTCCAGCGCCTGCACCAGGGCGTCGTTGAAGCGCTCCGCGTCACGGCGGAGGATGTAGTAGAACATCTTGATCGGCGGGTACACCAGCTGCAGCATCGCGCCCCGCGGCGTGATGCGCGCCGAGTCCGGGTCGGTGCCGTCCATCGCGGGCGTGAACATCGACGGTGGCACCCGCTCGCGGCGCAGGAACGCCTGCAGCGACTCGATCCACGGGTACACGTATGGATCGTGATCGACGCCGGAGGCGCGGAGCAGGTCCAGCGGCACCGCGCACAACTCCTGGACACGGGCGTCGTCGCGCAGCACCACCGCGTACCACACCGCGGTCAGCCACTTGCCCGCGTTCGCGTGCCTGGCCGGACCGGTCGCCGGGAGCTGGAACCGGTTGTCCCCCAACTGGTATCCGACCGTGCCCTCGCTCGCCCCGGCCATCGCGAACGTCGCCGCGGCCGCCTGCCCGGTGAGGTCGAACGCTCGCCACGTCGCCGGGTCCGACGCGCCCGGATCGAGGACCGTGCGGTTCCGCGCGACCAGCCCGGCCCACCGGAAGACCGTGTCGACCGCGTCGGCCTTCTTCTCGACGTAGCCGAGGAACTGCCCCAGCCTCGGCTCGGCGGCTTCCACCTCACGGCTCGCGGCCTCGCGGTCGACGGGGTGCCGGGGAACGGTCGTCATGAAGTCGCTGTCCTCACGTCGTCTATTCGCCGAATGGCGGTTGGTAATCGTAGCCCAGATAAGGCTTGTATTCGTATCCCAGGTTCACGTGCGGGGAATCGGTTTCGTCGACGAGCGCGCGCACTTCCACGTAATCCAGCCGGTTGTCCAGCTTCGCCAGTTCCAGTTCCGCGGCGAGGTCCCGGTCCGGGATCCGGCTCGCCACGTCGTCGAAGTAGTCCGGGTGCCCCTGCGCCACGACCCGGTTCTCCCCTGGCAGGTACCGGGAACTGGGCTGGCCACCCGGCCCCTTGGCCTCGTGCACGATGTAGTGCGGCGGTTCACCCGGCTGGTAGTGCACCTCCCAGATCTGGTCGAACTTGCCGGACCCGGGTTTGCCACCGTCGGTCGAGTGGCGCGGGATGATCTCGCCCAACACGTCGCCGGTGTCGGCGTCGACCACCTGGTAGTGCTGGCTGCCCGGCCCGTGGTCCGGGGATTCGCGCAACGTGATCGGCCGGTCCGGGTACGCCTCGCTGAAATCGCGGTGCACGCGGTCGCGGATCGCGTGTTCGGCCGCCCGTTCGCCGAGCGCTTCCGAGGCGTCGTTCTTCTGGTTGTGCGCGTCGACCCAGTCGTCGGCGTCCTCCGGGGTTTCCCGGTAGCGCTCGATCTTTTCCTCGCGGTCGGCGATCTTCTCGTCGATCGCGTCGTAGTCCTCGTCGCGCCAGTCCTGGCTGTGGTCGGGGTAGTCCGGCTGGTCGGGGTTGTCGGGGGTCGCCGGGCTGTCCGGGGTCGCGGGCGTGTCCGGAGTGTCCGGTGTGGACGGATCCGGCGCGCCGGCGAGGTCGTCGGCCTGGCGGGTGGGCGGGTAGACGCGCGAGCGGGCGTCGTCGAACCCGAGCCGTTCCACCGGCGGCCGGTCCGACTTGAAGGCGGGCTTGCCGTCGACGAGGTCGAGCGGCGGCGGCGGGTTCCGCGGATCGACCCGGTTCGGGTTGACCACCAGTTCCTCCACGCCGTCCGCGCGGGTCCGCCGGTAGTAGTGCTCCTCGATGTACTTCGGGTCGGCGATGTTCTCGCGCGGGGTGCGGCCGTCCGGGCCGGGGCGGTCGCGCCAGTCGTCCGGCTCGTCACCGCGGTCGCGGGCGTCGGCCGGGTCCACGTCCTGCTTGTCGGCGTCCCGGGTGCCCGGGGTGAAGCCGTCGTCGCCGGCGCGGGACGTCGTGCCGTCCGGCCGGTGGACCTCCCACTCCCCGGTCGGCGGGATCTTCGGGCGCCGGGTGCCGTCCGGGCCGATCTCGTAGTCCGAGGAGTAGACCCGGCCCTGCGAGTCGCTCCAGCCCGGCCTGGTCGGGGCCAGCACCTCGGTGTCCAGCTCGCGGGACAGCCGGTTCGCGAAGCCGTTGGTGCTGCTGTCGCAGCCGAGCAGGCGGATGGGGCCGCCGTCGTAGCCCGGGTTGCGCCGCAGGATGTCGGCGAACTCCTCCGGGGTGTAGTGGCGGTCGCCGATGCGGGCGCGCCCGTCCGGGGTCACGTGCACGTCGACGGTGTGCCTGCCGTCCGGGTCGGGGCGGACGCGCTGGGGCAGGTCGCCCATTTCCGGGTCGCCCGCGTGGTAGGAGGTGCCGGCCGGGGTGGGCTCGGCGTGGCGCTGGTTGACCTCGTCCGGAGTCAGCGGGTCCTGGTCGTGCGCGATGTCCGGGCTGTCCTGTTCCGGACCGTCCTGGTGTGGGCCGTCGTGGCCGGGGGCGTCCGGATCGGCGGGGTGCGGATCCGGGGTGCGGCCGGGTGCCTCGCCGCGGGCGGCGACCTCGGGCGTGCGGGTGCCCGGGGTGCCGGTCCACATGCCGCCCGGGCGCGCGGACGGCGAGGCCGGTGTGCCGGGCGCGTTCGGCGAGGCGGGTGTGGCGGGTGCGGCGCCCGGGCTCTGCGGGCTGGACGGCGCGTCCGCTTGGCGCGGCGAGGGCACCGGCCCCGGCTCGGCCGGCGCACGCGGGGTGGCCGGGGGCGCGACGGAACTCGCGGAGGTCTGCCCGGAGCTGTGCGGAGCGCTCGACCCGGAGGGACCGTCGGCGGACGGCCTGCCCGCCGGCGCGTCCGGTGAGTGCGGCCCGCTGGGCGCGTCCGGCGCGCCGGGCGAGCGCGGGCCGACAGGCGCGTCCGGCCCGTCAGCCGAGTGCCGTGTGCTGGGCGAGTGCGGCCCACCGGGCGCATCTGGCGCGCCAGGCGAGTGCCGCCCGCCGGGCGAGCCCGAAGCGTCGGGCAACCGTGCTGCGTCCCGCGAGTGCGGCCCACCGGGCGAGTGCGGCGCGTCCGGCGACCCCGGCGCGTCCGGCGAGTGCGCGGGTGTCCGGGCCGGGCCCCCGCTCTCCGGTGACCGGGCAGGCGCGTCGGGCGCCCGCGAGGGCGTGTCCGGGGCGTCGTCGGTGTTCCGCAGCGGCGAACGCGGGCCGGGCCCGTCCGGCGAGGACGGCGCATCCGGCGACGACGGCGCGTCCGCACTACGGGCGGCGGTGCTCGGCGACCGGGGGCCGTCCAGGTTCGGCAGGTCGACGTTGCGGGCGCCGGCGGACGGTACGGACGGGGCCGAGCCGTCCGCGCGCCCCAACCTGCGGCCGATCTTGGTCAGCTGCTGGATGATCTCGTCCAGCTTGCCGATGATCCGGCTGATCCGCGGCGAGACGTTGCCGATGGTCTTGACCAGCTTGCGGATGAAGTCCGAAATCCGCGTCACCGCCGACGAGATCGCCGCCGTGGCCTGCGCGGCGATCAGCGGCGTGGCGAAGCCCAGGGTGCAGGCCGCCTCCAGCGCCCAGGTGATCAGCTTGCCGACCAGCTCGGCCACGATGTCGCGCACCATCTCGCGCACGAACCCGACGACCATCCCCATGATCATCACGCCGGTCGAGATGCCGTCGGCCAGCGACGCCGCCCCCGCGATCGCCTCGGCCTGCTCCGCGCCCGACTGGCGGTAGGTGTCCGCGCCCTGGCCGGTCCAGCCCGCCGTGCCGCCCTCGACCTCGTTCTTGAGGTCACCGGCGACCGCGCCGACCTCCTTGGCCACGTTCGCCCAGGTGTCGGCGAACGACTGGATCACCGGCGGGTCCCCGGCCAGCCAGTCCAGCGCCTCCTTCAGCGGCCGCACGTGCTCGATCAGCCACGCGACCCCGTACTGCGCCAGCGTGCCCAGTGGGTCGATGACCATGGACAGCACCTCGAGACCGGTGCCGAGCGCGCCCAGCCCGCCCTCGACCCACGAGCCGTCCTTGATGCCGTTGGACAGGTCCTGCGCGGACTCGAGGATCCCGATGCCGGTGACCGCGGTCGTCTGCGACTGGGCCTGCGCGACGAGCGGGTTGCTCATGTCAGGGGCTCACCCAGCTGCTTGACCGTCTGCCGGGTGGTGTCGTCCTGTCCGTCGTAGTTGGTGACCGTCGTGCGGACGTTGCCCGCGGTGCCGCTGACCGACTCCGTCGCCACCTCCAGCGCGCGGACGCCCATCTGTTCGAACGGGTCGAGCATCATCGCGAACGGCTGGCAGATCACCCCGAACGCGCTGTTGTCCATGCTCACCTGGCGGGCCGCCTCGACAGCGGTCTGCAAGCGTTCCGCCAGCCCGTCGACCTTGCCCGCGTGCGTGCCGAGCTCGTCGGTGAGCACCTCGTAGCCGTTGGCGGCGCCGCGGGCGGCGGAACCGCCCGCCCTGGTGCCCGCGCCCCGCGCGAAGCTGCTGGTCATCGCTCCCCCTAGTCGCGTCGCAGGAAGGACTGGTCGCCGAAGTCGTCGTCGTCATCGCGCCGGGGCGGCGCCGGGCGGCGCGGCGGACGCGGCGGCTCGTCGTCGGCCTCGTTCTCGATCCGCAGCTGGCGGCCCGGCGCGGGCGGCTCGGGGTCCTCCGGCGGGGCCTCCGGGAAGTTCTCGGCCGCGGTCCGCACGATGTGCTGCGCCGCGCTGTCCGACTCGCCCACCGTGCCGGCCACGATCTCCTGGATGACCTGCGGGTACTTCGACTGGGCCTTCTGCATCGCCTTGAGCACGTTCGCCGCGATCTCGTCCGGGCTCATGCCGCGGACGGCGTCGGTCATGCGCACGTCGGTGGGGATGCCGTTGTTGCCGACGGTCACGCTGACCGCCCCGTTCGCCACCGATTCGGTGATCGAGATCTGCTCGACCTCGTGCTGCATCGCCTGGAAGCGCTGCGACCGCTCGACCGCGTTGCGCTCCCAGTCCCCGACCATGCGCTCGATGTCCGACAGGTCCGCCACCGAAACCCCCTTCCGCTCTTCCTGCAGACGGCCCGGCGACCGTACCGGTTCCACACCGGCCCCGTACTCGGTATCGGCAGGTCCCATACTCGCCCGGATGGACGCTGGACCGATCAAGTGAGGAATCCCAAACCCGAGTCCCAGGACTTGGGCCACTTCGGTCACAACGGCGAACGCGAGGGGGTTAGCCTGGTAGGCGCATCAAGCGGACAACAAGATCGAGATATGGATAGAGGCGAGTCCCTGCCGTGTCCAGCAGCAGCCCTGCGTCACAGTTCGGCCCCAACGAATGGCTCGTCGAGGAGATGTACGACCAGTTCCTCGCCGACCCCTCTTCAGTAGACGCCGCATGGCACGAGTTCTTCTCGGACTTCAAGCCGACGCAGACCACGGAGTCGAAGCCGGACGCCGCACCCGCGCCCGTCCGTGAGCAGCCCGCCAAGCCGGGCAACGGCCAGGTCAACCAGGCTGCGACGGCCCCGGCCGCGCCCGCCCAGCCGAAGCCCGCCGCCAAGCCGGCCGCGCAGCCCGCCAAGCCGGCCGCCGCCAAGCCCGCTGCCGCGAAGCCGGCCGCCGCGGCGACGAAGCCGGCCGCCGCCGAGCCGGAGAGCAAGCAGCTGCGGGGCGCCGCGGCCGCGATCGCCAAGAACATGGACGCCTCGCTGGCCGTGCCGACCGCCACCAGCGTGCGCGCGGTCCCGGCCAAGCTGATGGCCGACAACCGCATCGTCATCAACAACCACCTCAAGCGCACCCGCGGCGGGAAGATCTCGTTCACGCACCTCATCGGCTACGCCATGGTGCGGGCGCTGCAGGACTTCCCGAACATGAACCGGCACTACGCCCTGGTCGACGGCAAGCCGCACGCCGTCACGCCGGAGCACGTGAACCTCGGCCTCGCCATCGACATGAAGGGCAAGGACGGCGGCCGCACGCTGGTCGTCGCCTCGATCAAGAACTGCGAGAACATGACGTTCCGCCAGTTCTGGCAGGCCTACGAGGACATCGTCAAGAAGGCCCGCAACAACAAGCTGACCGCGGACGACTTCGCGGGCACCACCATCTCGCTGACCAACCCGGGCGGCATCGGCACCAACCACTCGGTGCCGCGGCTGCAGGCCGGGCAGGGCGCGATCATCGGCGTCGGCGCCATGCAGTACCCGGCGCACTTCGAGGGCACCAGCGAGGAGACCCTCGTCAAGCTGGGCATCAGCAAGATCATGACGCTGACCTCGACCTACGACCACCGCATCATCCAGGGTGCCGAGTCGGGCGAGTACCTCAAGCGCATCCACGAGCTGCTGCTCGGCGAGGACGGCTTCTACGACGACATCTTCACGTCGCTGCGGCTGCCCTACGAGCCGGTCCGCTGGGTCTCCGACATCCCCGAGGGCGAGATCGACAAGACCGCCCGGGTGCTGGAGCTGATCGACGCCTACCGGATGCGCGGCCACCTGATGGCCGACACCGACCCGCTGAACTACCGCCAGCGCCGCCACGAGGACCTGGACGTCCTCTCGCACGGACTGACACTGTGGGACCTGGACCGCGAGTTCGCGGTCGGCGGGTTCGCCGGCCAGCAGAAGATGAAGCTGCGCGACGTGCTGGGCGTGCTGCGCGACTCCTACTGCCGGACCGTCGGCGTCGAGTACACCCACATCCTGGACCCGGAGGAGCGCCGCTGGATCCAGGACCGGGTAGAGGTTCCGCACGCCAAGCCGGACCCCAACGTCCAGAAGTACATCCTGTCGAAGCTGAACGCGGCCGAGGCGTTCGAGACGTTCCTGCAGACGAAGTACGTCGGCCAGAAGCGGTTCTCGCTGGAGGGCGGCGAGACCGTCATCCCGATGCTGGACACCGTCCTGGACAAGGCCGCCGAGCACGAGCTCGACGAGGTCGTCATCGGCATGCCGCACCGCGGCCGCCTGAACGTGCTGGCCAACATCGTCGGCAAGCCGATCTCGCAGATCTTCCAGGAGTTCGAGGGCAACCTCGACCCGGGCCAGGCGCACGGCTCCGGCGACGTGAAGTACCACCTGGGCGCGGAGGGCAAGTACTTCCGCATGTTCGGCGACGGCGAGACCCGGGTGTCGCTGACCGCGAACCCGTCGCACCTGGAGACCGTCGACCCGGTGCTCGAAGGCATCGTCCGCGCGAAGCAGGACATCCTCGACAAGGGCGACAGCGACACCGGCGGCTTCTCGGTGCTGCCCGTGCTGCTGCACGGTGACGCGGCGTTCGCGGGCCAGGGTGTCGTGGCGGAGACGCTGAACCTGGCGCTGCTGCGCGGCTACCGCACCGGCGGCACCGTGCACATCATCATCAACAACCAGGTCGGCTTCACCACCGCGCCGGAGCACTCGCGGTCCTCGCAGTACGCCACCGACGTGGCGAAGATGATCGGCGCCCCGATCTTCCACGTGAACGGTGACGACCCGGAGGCGGCGCACTGGGTGGCCAAGCTGGCCGTCGACTACCGCCAGGCGTTCAACAAAGACGTCGTCATCGACATGATCTGCTACCGCCGCCGCGGCCACAACGAGGGCGACGACCCGTCGATGACGCAGCCGGCGATGTACGACATCATCGACACGAAGCGCTCGGTGCGGAAGACCTACACCGAGTCGCTGATCGGCCGCGGTGACATCTCCGTCGAGGAGGCCGAGGCCGCGCTGCGGGACTTCTCGAGCCAGCTGGAGCACGTCTTCAACGAGGTCCGCGAGCTGGAGAAGCACCCGATCGCGCCGAGCCCCTCCGTCGAGGAGGAGCAGCAGGTGCCCGCGAAGGTGCCGACCGCGGTGCCCGCCGAGGTCATCGAGCGGATCGGCGACGCGTTCGTCAACGTCCCCGAGGGCTTCACCCCGCACCCGCGCGTCAAGCCGGTCATGGAGCGGCGGTACAAGATGTCCCGCGAGGGCGGCATCGACTGGGCCTTCGGCGAACTGCTGGCGTTCGGTTCGCTGGCGATCGAGGGTCGTCTGGTGCGGCTGTCCGGTCAGGACTCCCGGCGCGGCACGTTCACCCAGCGCCACTCGGTGCTGATCGACCGCAAGACCGGCCGGGAGTACGCGCCGCTGCAGAACCTGGCCGAGGACCAGGGCCGCGTGATGATCTACGACTCGGCCCTGTCCGAGTACGCGGCGGTCGGTTTCGAGTACGGCTACTCGGTGGCCAACAGCGACGCGCTCGTGCTGTGGGAAGCCCAGTTCGGCGACTTCGTCAACGGCGCCCAGACGGTCATCGACGAGTACATCTCGTCCGGTGAGGCGAAGTGGGGCCAGCGGTCGGACGTCGTGCTGCTGCTGCCGCACGGCCACGAGGGCCAGGGCCCGGACCACACGTCGGGCCGCATCGAGCGGTTCCTGTCGCTGTGCGCCGAGGGCTCGATGACCGTGGCGGTCCCGTCCACCCCGGCGAACTACTTCCACCTGCTGCGGCGCCACGCGCTGGACGGCATCCAGCGCCCGCTGATCGTCTTCACGCCGAAGTCGATGCTGCGCAACAAGGCGGCGACGTCGGGCCTGGAGGACTTCACCGGCGACTCGAAGTTCATGTCGGTCATCGACGACGCCGAGGTGGAGCCCGGCAAGGTCCGGAAGGTGCTGCTGACCTCCGGCAAGCTCTACTGGGAGCTGGTGGCCGAGCGGGCCAAGCGCGAGGCCGACGATGTGGCCATCGTGCGGATCGAGCAGTACTACCCGCTGCCGAAGAAGAAGCTGCTGGCGGCGCTGGAGCGCTACACCGGCGCCGAGGTCGTGTGGGTCCAGGAGGAGCCCGAGAACCAGGGCGCGTGGCCGTTCTTCGGCCTCCACCTGCCGCGCATGTTCCCCGACGTGCTCGGCAAGCTGGACGTCGTCTCGCGGCGCCCGATGGCCGCCCCGTCGGCCGGCTCGTCGAAGGTGCACGAGGTGGAGCAGAAGGCACTGATCGCCAAGGCCTTCAGCTGATCTAGCAAGAAAAAGAAGGCGCCCTCCCCCAAAACCCAGGGGAGGGCGCCTTTTCTTTGCACCAAACCGCCGCCCGGCAACGAAAACAGCACCGACCATTCCAACCAGACCTCCCCCGCCCCCGATCCACAGCCGATCTTTAGTCGCCGATCAGCGGGGTCAAGGTACTCTTTCCCGCCTTGACGCCGCTGCT
>NZ_JBHZEN010000117.1:0-2237 GCF_050958625.1 Amycolatopsis sp. 3B14 | reverse complement strand
CGCAGCGGGGTGCGGCCGGGCCACGCGCTGTCCGTCACCACGACCACCGACAGGCCGGCCGCCTGCGCCGCCGTCGCGCCCGCCGCTGAGTCCTCCAGCGCGACCGAGCCCCGCGGGTCGGCCCCGAGTCTTCGGCAGGCGGCCCGGTAGACGTCCGGCGCCGGTTTGGGCGCCGCCACCTCGTCGGCGCTGACGACCGCCCGGAACGCCGGCTGCAGCCCGGCCCCGCTCAGCACCTCCGACAGCACTCCGGCCGGCGCGTTCGACGCCACCGCCAGCGGAACGCGCCCGGCCAGCGTGGAAACGAGTTCCAGTGCCCCCGGCAGCACGGCGGGCGGCCGAAGTTCCACCGCGGTCCGCAGCGCCTCGTCCAGCATCTTCGCGACCCGGCCGGTCTCCCCGGACTGGCCGGCCCACAGGGCGATCCGCGCGGCCGCCGCCCCCACCGACGCCCCGGCCAGGGTGGCGAACTGCCGGTCGCTCAGCTCCAGCTCCAGGGCCTGCGCCCCGGTCCGGAACGCGGTGTACCAGGCCGCCGCCGTGTCCAGCAGCAGACCGTCACAGTCGAAGACCACGGCACGGCGGATCGCGGACATGGGCACCTGACCCTTCCCGTGGTTGGAACAACGTTCCGAAGTGTAGGGCGAAACCGAACTGTTTTCCAGAGTTCATCCGGAAGAGGTCCCATCTGGAGGTTTGAACGCCTATCCTTCATCTGTTGAATCCCTGCTTCCGCACAATGAAACGGACAGCGATCATGACGGAAACCTCCGCAGCCCCACCCGACGAGCGCACCGTCCGCCGTGCCGTGGCCGGCGCGGCCATGGGCAACGCCGTGGAATGGTTCGACTACGGCATCTACGCCTACCTCGCGACCAGCATCGGCCTGAACTTCTTCCCGGACGCCGACGAGACGGCGCGACTGCTGCTGGTCTTCGCCGGGATCGCGATCCCGTTCGTGCTGCGGCCGTTCGGCGGCCTCATCCTGGGCCCGCTGGGCGACCGGTTCGGGCGCCGACGCGTGCTGTCGTTCACGATCATCATGATGTCGGGCGCGACGTTCGTCATCGGGTTGATCCCCAACTACCAGACGATCGGGGTGGCGGCGCCGATCCTGCTGCTGCTGGCAAGGCTGGCGCAAGGGTTCTCCACCGGCGGCGAGTACGGCGGGGCGGCGACGTTCATCGCCGAGTACGCGCCGGACAAGCGGCGCGGGTTCTACGGTTCGTTCCTGGAGTTCGGCACGCTGGTCGGCAACGTCGTGGGCGCCCTGCTCGCCACGGCTGTCCAGTTGGGACTGTCCGAAGCGGCGCTGAACAGCTGGGGCTGGCGCATCCCGTTCCTGGTGGCGGGTCCGCTCGGACTGGTCGGCTGGTACCTGCGCACGAAGCTGGCCGACACGCCCGCGTTCGAGAAGGCGGAACGGGCGGGCGCCACGTCGCGGGTGCCGTTGCGGGAGACGTTCACGAAGATGTGGCCGCAGCTGCTGAACCTGATCGGGTTCGTCATCCTGCTCAACGTGGCGATGTACACGTTGATCGCCTACATGCCGACGTACCTCACGGAGGTGCTCGAACTCGGTGACACCGCGTCACTGCTGATCCCGCTCGGGCTCATGATCGGGATGCTGCTCGTCGTCAACGCGGTGGGTGCGCTGTCGGACCGGGTGGGCCGCAAACCGCTGCTGCTGACGGCTGCGATCGGTTTCCTGGTGGTGAGCTGGCCTGCGATCGCCCTGCTGGAGACCCGGTCGGTGTTCGGCGCGGTGGTGGGCATGGCGATGCTGTCGGTGCTGCTGGTGCTGATGCTCGGCACGATCGGCTCGGCACTGCCCGCGATGTTCCCCACCCGCAACCGGTACAGCGGCTTCGCAATCGGCTATTCGACGTCCACCGCGGCGTTCGGCAGCACGGCGCCGCTGGTGATCACCGCACTGATCGACGGCACCGGCAACACGGCCATCCCGGCGTTCTACCTGATGGCCGCCGCCGCGATCGCCATCGTGCCCATCATGCTCATGCCGGAGACCGCCGGAGTACCCATCAACCACCCGACGCGCATCCCCGGCAGGACACCGGTCACCGAAGAGGAAGAGGCACTAGCCCCCTCCTGACCCAGGAAACGCAAGTCGGCAACGAAAAGCAAGCGACCACCCCAACCAGACCTCCCCCGCCCCCGATCCCCAGCCGATCTTTAGTCGCCGACCAGCCGTGTCAAGGTACTCTTTCCCGCCTTGA
>NZ_JBHZEN010000116.1:0-9131 GCF_050958625.1 Amycolatopsis sp. 3B14 | reverse complement strand
GGGAAAGCGTGCCTTGACAACCCTGGTCGGCGACTAAAGATCGGCTGTGGATCGGGGGCGGGGGAGGTCTGGAGCGTTGGTCGGTCTTCTTGCGTTGCCGACTTGCGTTCGGGGCGGGGGAGGTCTGGTTGGGATAGTCGGTGCCGTTGCGTTGCCGGGTGGCGGTTTGGTGCTGGGCTGCTCAGGCAGTCGCTTGCAACGCCTCGACCAGCACCGGTGCCGTCAGCTCCACCTGCCATGGGCGTGCCCCGCCCGCGGCCAGCGCTGCCGAGACGGCCTCGAGGGTCCTGTCCTCGGGCGGGCGCCAGCAGGTGCGGCGCAACAGGTCCGGCAGCAGCAGGTTCTCCACCGGCAGCTGGTGGTGCTCGGCGATCTTCGCCAACCCGGCACGGGCCGCGGCCAGGCGGGCCGCCGCGTCGGGGTCCTTGTCCGCCCATCGGTTCGCCGGGGGAGGACCGTCGTTCGGTTGTGCCGGGTTGGGCAGCTGGTCGCGCGGCAGTTGGCGCGCCGCCTGGAGGTGGCGGAACCAGTTGCCCGTGTAGCGCCGCTGGACGCGGCCGCCGAAGACCGGCAGCGCCTGCAGCTCGGCCACGGACTTCGGCTCCGCCAGCACCGCGTTCACGATCGCGCTGTCGGGCAGCACCCGGCTCGGCGCGCGATCACGCTTGCGGGCCAGCTCGTCGCGGGCCTCCCACAGCGCGCGCACCGCCGCCAGGCCTCGCGCGGTGCGGACCTTGTGGATCCCCGACGTGCGCCGCCACGGCTCGGTCCGCGGCGGGGGCTGCGGGGCGGTCCGCACGGCCTCGAACTCCTGACGCGCCCAGTCCAGCTTGCCCTGGGCATCCAGCTCGGCCTCGAGCTTCTCCCGCAGCGGGATCAGCAGCTCGACGTCCAGCGCCGCGTAGTTGAGCCAGTCCACCGGCAGCGGCCGCTTCGACCAGTCGGCCGCGCTGTGCCCCTTCTCCAGGTGGTAGCCCAGCAGCTTCTCCACCAGAGTGCCCAGCGCCACCCGCTCATAGCCGGCCAGCCGCCCGGCCAGCTCCGTGTCGAACAGGCTGCCCGGAACCAGGTCCAGCTCCGCCAGGCACGGCAAGTCCTGCGAGGCGGCGTGCAGCACCCACTCCTCGCCGTTCAGCACGTCCTGCAACGGCCCCAGCCTGCCCTCCAGGGCGATGGGGTCCACGAGAACCGTGCCGGAGCCCTCCCGGCGCAACTGCACCAGGTAGGCCTTGGGCCAGTAGCGGTAGCCGGACGCGCGCTCGGTGTCCACCGCGATCGCGCCCGTGCCCGCCGCCAGCCGTTCACAGGCGCGCGCCAGCGCCGGCTCGTCCGCCACCACGTCCGGCGTTCCGTCGGCCGGCTCCTTGAGCGTGACCGGGACGTCCGGTTCGCTGGTATCAGGCACTTGATCTGCGGTTTCCACGTCGGTCAACCCTACGGGACGGGCGCACCGTCACCGGTACGCCCGTCCGTTGGGTCGTGTTATCGGCTGGGGATCAGCGGATGACGCCGGCTCGCATCGCCAGCGCCACCATCTGCGCCCGGTCCCCGGTGCCGAGCTTGCGCCCGATCCGGGACAGGTGCGACTTGACGGTGAGCGCCGAGAGGCTGAGCTCCTCGCCGATCTCCTTGTTGGACTGGCCGTCGGCGACCAGCTGCAGCACCTCCACCTCGCGCGCGGACAGCTCCCGCGGCGTGTTGTCGGTGCCCGGCACCCGCGTGCCGGTCGCCAGGACCGGGGCCACGCTCGGGTCCGCGTACACCCCGCCGTCCAGCACCCGGCGCACCCCGTCGGTCACCACCATGGGCGAGGCCGACTTCAGCAGGTACGCCTGGGCGCCGGCCTGGAAGGCCGAGCGCACGGCATACGGGTCGTCGGACGAGGCGAGCACCACGATGCGGGGCCAGCCCTGGCTGCGGAGTTCCGTGACCAGGTCGATCCCGCTCCCGTCCGGCAGCCCGAGGTCGAGGATGGCCAGGTCGCACGGACCCGTCGCGGTCGCCCGCGCCCTCGCCTCCGCTACCGAGGCAGCTTCGTGTACGGTGCCCGCACCCATCTGTGCGAGTCGTGCGGCAATCGCCTCCCTCAGGAGCGGGTGGTCGTCGACCACCAGCACCGAAAACAGCTCTTCCCGCGGGTGCGGGACCATGCTCGCCGGCAAAGCACCGGCTGGCGTGGATCTGACGGCCTGCGACAAGCCGACGGCAGCCACGTCACTACCTCCCTGGAGTCGGTCGTGCCCCCCGACCGGCACCGGGTACTTTCGGCCGATCAGCCGCGCCAGCTCTAGACCGAAAGTGGTGTCGTCGAAGAGGCACTCTAGCCGCCGATCGCCTTCCGCGGGGGGATCGAACGGGTATCTATCTCGATCGGGTAGTTACTAGCTGGCATCGTTGTACCACGTTCGGAGTAATAAACTGCCCGTGGCTAACGCGTCGCAGAGTGCCAGCGATATGACCTTTTCGGGGGCAGGCTGCTGCGCGTGCATACGGACCGTGCATCTGCTCACGAACTGTGTTCTACGGCGTTCACCGGTTGGACCAGTCGCGTCATCAGATCGACGGATGTGAACTCTTTGCGCAGCGTAGGCGGCTCATCTGGATCTGCGGAGAGCCCCCGCCCGGGATCGCCGGGGCGATCGGAGGCCGCGGGACCGAACTCTATCGACGCCGCCGCGGGCCGCGGAGTGAGGTCTACGTCACACTCGGCGCGTCGCGGGGTCGTTCAGCCGCTCTGGCGGTGGCCGAACAGCGACACCCCGACCGGCGGCAGCCCGGCCACGCTCGACATCAGCTGGCAGAACGCCTCGCCGTGCGGGCGCAGGTGCTGGTCCGACGGCGTCCACGACGCCCGCAGCTCCAGGTCGTCCGTGCGGGCGGGCCCGCTGATGTCGCCGAACCGCGCCGACGAGGTCTCGGTGACCGTGCCCCCCAGCGCGGTGAAGGACGCGCCGGAGGTCTCCAGCGCGTCGGTGAGCCACGACCAGCCGACCGCGGGCAGGAACGGGTCGCTGGCCAGTTCCCGGTCGATCTCCGCGCGCACGTAGACGACCATCCGCAGCACCCCGTCCCAGGACTCCGGGCCCTCCGGGTCGTGCAGCAGCACCAGGCGGCCGGTCGCCGTCACGTCCGCCGGGCCCGTCGCGTCGCAGCTGAGCGCGTAGGACCACGGGGCCAGGCGCTGCGGCGCGCGCACGGGTTCGAGGGTCATCTCCGGCCGGGGCCGGATCGCTTGCAACGCCGCGACAGCTTCACGGAACATCTCGGGCGCATGCGTCATCGCGGTCACAGCCCGACTGTAGGACGGCGAACGGGCACCTGGCGGCAGACGCGCCGAGGGAAGGGGCCCCGGGCCCGCGTGGCACCATGGTTGACGATGTCCACTACTGCGCAGTCGCGGCCACACACGGCCCGCCGGAACCTCGCCGGGTCCCCCTTCCTGGCCGCCGCCCGCGGCCGTCGTCCCGCGCGGCTGCCCGTCTGGTTCATGCGCCAGGCAGGCCGCTCGCTGCCCGAGTACCGCGCGCTGCGCGAGGGCGTGCCGATGCTCAAGGCGTGCTTCGACCCGGAGATGATCGCCGAGATCACGCTCCAGCCGGTCCGCCGCCTCGGCGTGGACGCCGCCGTCTTCTACAGCGACATCGTCGTCCCGCTGGTGGCCGCCGGCATCGACGTCGACATCGTGCCCGGCACCGGTCCGGTGGTGGCCGAGCCGGTGCGCGACGCCGCGGCGATCCGCCGCCTGCCCGCGCTGGACCCGGCGCGGCTGGAGCCGGTGCTGGACGGCGCCCGGCTGCTGGTCGAGCGGCTGGGCAAGACCCCCCTGATCGGGTTCGCCGGCGCGCCGTTCACGCTCGCCTCCTACCTCATCGAGGGCGGCCCCAGCCGCACCTTCGAGCGCACCAAGGCCCTCATGCGCTCCGAGCCGGAGGTGTGGCACGACCTGGCCGGACGGCTGGCCGACATCGCGGTGACCTTCCTGCGCGGCCAGATCGAAGCCGGCGCCGACGCGGTGCAGCTGTTCGACTCCTGGGCCGGCGCGCTGACGCTGCGCGAGTACCGCGAGTTCGTGCTGCCGCATTCGGCGCGCGTGCTCGGCGCGGTCGCGGACCTGGACGTGCCGCGGATCCACTTCGGCGTCGGCACCGGCGAGCTGCTGACCGCCATGCGCGAGGCCGGGGCCGACGTGGTCGGCGTCGACTGGCGCGTCCCGCTGGACGAGGCCGTGCGGCGGCTGACCGCACACGGCGAGCCCGCGCCGGTCGTGCAGGGCAACCTGGACCCGGCGCTGCTGCAGGCGTCCTGGCCGGTGATCGAGGCCGAGGTGCGCCGCATCGCCGCGGAGGGCCGCGCCGCCGCCGGGCACATCTTCAACCTCGGCCACGGCGTGCCCCCCGGCACCGATCCCGACGTGCTGGCCCGCGTCGTCGAGCTCGTCCACAGCCTGGAGGGCTGATGCACGTCGCGGTCGTCGGCGGGGGCGTGTCGGGCGCGGTCGCGGCGTACCGGCTGCGCGGCGCGCTCGGCGACGGCGCGGCGATCACCCTCGTCGAGGCCACGGACAGTCTCGGCGGAAAGCTGCGCACCGCCGAGGTCGCGGGCGTGCGCTACGACGTGGGCGCGGAGGCCTTCCTCGCCCGCCGCCCGGAAGGCGTGGGACTGGCCGCCGAGCTGGGGCTGGAGCTGGTCCACCCGGGGAAGGCCCGCTCGACCGTGCGGGCGGGCGGCCGCGTCGCCCCGCTGCCCGGCCGGACGCTGATGGGCATCCCGGGCTCGCCGGACGCCGTCGCGGAGGTGCTCTCGGACGCGGGCCGGGCGCGCGTGGCCGCCGAGCCGGACCTGCCCCCGGTGACACTGGAGTCCGACATCGCGCTGGGCGCCCTGCTGCGCGAGCGCTTCGGCGACGAACTCGTGGACCGGCTGGTCGATCCGCTGCTCGGCGGCGTCTACGCGGGCGGCGCCGACGGCCTCGGCCTGCGCGCCACCGTCCCCGCCCTGGCCACCGCGATCGACCGCGGCGCGCCCTCGCTGACCGCGGCCGCGGCCTCACTGATCCCCGCCACGCCCAGCAGCGCGCCGGTGTTCGGCACCCTGCCCGGCGGGCTCGGCACGCTCGTCGACCGGCTCGTCGAGCTGGCCAAGCCGGACATCCGCCTCGGACGGCCGGTCACCGCGCTGCGGCGGCGGGAGAGCGGCTGGCAGCTGGAGATCGGCGACGAGCTGATCGACGCCGACGCCGTCCTGCTAGCGGTGCCCGCGCCGGCGGCCCGCAAGCTGCTCGACGGTGTCGCGCCGGCCGCGTCGTCGGCGCTCGGCGAGGTCGAGCTGGCCTCCATGGCGGTCGTGGCGATGGCCCTGCCGCCGGGCACCGAGCTGCCGGACGCGTCCGGCGTGCTGATCGGGGCGCGGGAACGCCGTGCCGACGGCGAGCCGTTCGCCGCGAAGGCCTTCACCTTCTCCACCCGCAAGTGGCCGCACCTGGACACCGGTCCGGTGCTGGTCCGCGGCTCGGTCGGCCGCTTCCGCGAGCCCGGCGCGCTGCACCGCGACGACGACGACCTCGTCCGCCTGGTGCGCGACGACCTCGCCGAGCTGACCGGGATCACGGCCGAGCCGATCGACGTCGTGGTGACCCGCTGGGGCGGCGGGCTGCCGCAGTACGGGCCGGGCCACCTCGACCTGGTCGAGCGCGCCGAGCGGGCCGTCGCCGAGGTGCCCGGGCTGGCGCTGGCCGGGGCCGCCCTGCACGGCGTCGGGGTGCCGGCGTGCATCGCGACGGCCACCGCGGCCGCGACCCGCATCACCTCACAGCTGGTGCGCTAGCAGCGGGTTTCCGCGCAGTGCCAAGATGGGGGCATGGCGCGGCTGAACTATCAGGAGCTCAACGACACCATCCGCTACACCGCATGGTCGGTGTTCCGGGTCGAGCCGGGGCGGCTCCCCGAGGATCGCGGCCAGGCCGCGACCGAGACCACCGAGTACCTCGACGCCCTCGAGGGCAAGGGGGTCGTGGTGCGCGGCGTCTACGACGTCGCCGGGCTGCGGGCCGACGCCGACTACATGATCTGGTGGCACGCCGAGACCCCGGAGCAGGTGCAGGCCGCTTACACCGGGTTCCGCCGCACCCCGCTGGGCCGGGTGTCGACGCCCGTGTGGAGCCAGTTCGCGCTGCACCGCCCCGCGGAGTTCAACCGCAGCCACATCCCCGCCTTCCTGGCCGGGGAGGAGGCGCGCAAGTACGTCTGCGTGTACCCGTTCGTCCGCTCCTACGAGTGGTACCTGCTGCCGGACGCCGAGCGCCGCAAGATGCTCGCCGACCACGGCAAGGAGGCCCGCGACTACCCGGACGTGCGCGCGAACACGGTGGCGTCGTTCGCGCTGGGCGACTACGAGTGGATCCTCGCGTTCGAGGCCGACGAGCTGCACCGCATCGTCGACCTGATGCGGCACCTGCGCGGTACCGAGGCGCGGCGCCACGTGCGGGAGGAGATCCCGTTCTACACCGGCACGAAGGTCGTTCCGGCCGAGCTGATCCTGAACCTGCCGTAGGTGTTCGGCGCGCTGTGGCGCGACCTGACCGGTGAGGCGCCCGGCCCGGTCGAGTTCACCGGCCCGGAATCGGTGTTGCCGGGGCCGTACCGGGTGGCGGCGGCCGCGTCGACGAGCGTCGCCGCGGCCACCCTGGCCGCCGCGGAGTTGTTGCGGCTGCGCGGAATCGACCCCGGTGCGGTGTCGGTCGACACGCGGCACGCCGCGGCGGCGTTCTCCAGCGAGAAGCTGGTGCGGGTGGACGGCGAGCCGCCCGGGGACGCGTGGGCGCCGCTGTCCGGCGACTACCGCGCGGCCGACGGCTGGGTCCGGCTGCACTGCAACTATCCCCACCACGCGGCGGCGGTGTGCCGCGCGCTCGGGGTTCCGGAGGACCGCGCGGCGGTGGCGTCGGCGGTTGCCACCCGGGACGCCTGGGACGTGCAGGAGGCCGTGGTCGCCTCGGGCGGGGCGGCGGCCGCGATGCGCACCCGCGAGCAGTGGCTGGACAGCCCGATGGGGCGGGCGCTGGACGGACCGCTCGTGGTGCAGGAGCTGCTGGGGACGGCCCCGGCGCGGCCGTTGCCGGAGTCGCCACGGCCGCTGGGCGGAGTGCGAGTGCTGGACCTGACGCACGTGATCGCCGGCCCGGTCGCCGGCCGGGTGCTGGCCGCGCACGGCGCGGACGTCCTGCACATCGGGGCCGCGCACCTGCCGGTCGTGCACCCGCTGGTGATCGACACCGGGATGGGCAAGCGCTCGGCGCACCTGGACTTGCGCACCGAAGCCGGGCGTTCCGCGTTGTGGCGCCTGATCGGTTCGGCGGATGTCGTGTTGCAGTCCTTCCGGCCGGGGGCGCTGGCCGGGCTGGGGTTCACGGCGGAGCGGCTGGCGGCGGCGCGGCCCGGGATCGTGCTGGTGGAGCTGAACGCGTGGGGCTGGGAGGGCCCGTGGCGGGGACGGCGCGGGTTCGACAGCCTGGTGCAGATGGCGTCGGGAATCGCTTGGGGCGCCGAGGAACCGCGGCCGTTGCCCGTGCAGGCGCTGGACCATGCGACGGGCTGGCTGGCCGCCGCGGCGACGATGATCGCCCTGCGGAAGCGGGCCGTCGAGGGCGGCAGCCGGCGGGTGCGCCTGGCGCTGGCCGGGACCGGGCGGTGGCTCGACGGACTGGGCCGGGTGCCGGGTGGATCCACTGTGGACTTCTCGGAGTTCCTTGCCGAGACCGGGAGCGGGTTCGGCTTGGTGCGGCATGTGACTTGTCCGGGTGGGATGGTGCCGCGGCCGATGTGGACTGCGGGGCCGCCGCTGCCGGGGAGTTCGGCCGCGGAGTGGCTGTAGCGCAGTCCTGGGAGTAACGCACCCTGGTTGGCCCGCTCCGGTCGCCGCAGGATCGGGAGGTGATGGCAGCGGTAGGAGGGAGCGGGATGCCGGGACGGCTGGACGGCAAGGTCGCGTTGATCACGGGCGCGTCGGGTGGGATCGGGGCGGCCACGGCGGCCCTGTTCGCCCGGGAGGGGGCGCGGCTGGTGCTGGGTGATGTCACCGGGAGCGGGCCGGAGCGGGAGGACGCGCTGCGCGTGCACCTCGACGTCTCCTCGGCGCGGGACTGGCAGACCGCTCTGGCCAGGACGACGGAGCGCTTCGGCCGGCTGGACGTGCTCGTCAACGTCGCGGGAATCGTGGACTGGCCGGGCATCGAGGACACCGCCGAGGCCGGCTGGGACCGGGTGATCGCGGTGAACCAGAAGGGCACCTGGCTGGGCATGAAGACCGCGATGCCGTTGCTGCGCGCGAGCGGGAACGCGTCGGTGGTCAACGTGTCCTCGATCCTCGGCATCATCGGCGGCGGGTCGGCCGCGGCCTACCACGCCTCGAAGGGCGCGGTGCGGCTGCTGACCAAGACGGCGGCCGTCGAGTACGCGACGAGAGGGGTGCGGGTCAACTCGGTGCACCCCGGCGTCATCGCGACACCGATGATCCAGGACATCCTCGACGCCGAGGGCGACGAGCAGGCCGACATCCAGCGCACCCCGATGAAACGGGCGGGCACACCGGACGAGATCGCCGCGGCGATCCTGTTCCTCGCCTCCGACGAGTCGTCCTTCGTCACGGGCGCGGAGATCGTCGTCGACGGCGGCATCACGGCGCACTAGCCGGGTGCCGGCGCGGGGAGCTGGTCAGCGGGTGAAGCGGGACCACCAGCGCCGCCGGGGGAGTTCGCCCCGGTCGGCGAGCCAGGCGGCGAAGTTCGCGGCGTCCTGGCGGTAGCCGGTGCCGTCGGTGCGGGGGGTGGCCGCGGCGTAGGCGTCGAACAGGGGGCGGAACCGGTCGCCGAGCGTGCGGAACAGGTCGGGCCTCAGGTCGGCGACGATGGAGCGGCGCTTCGCCCGCAGGGCGAGCACCTCGGCGGCCACCCGGCCGGAGTCGAAGCCCGCCGGGGGAGGTCCGCCTGCCAGCAGGGCGCGCAGCAGCTCGGCCTGCCGAGCGGCGAGTTCCTCTCGGCCGTTCACAGGCGGTCCCGGTTCGCGGCCGGCAGGGTGTGCGGCAGTCCGGCGTGGCGGGCGGCGAGGTCTTCCCGGCTGCTCACAGGCGGTCCCGGT
>NZ_JBHZEN010000115.1:0-32984 GCF_050958625.1 Amycolatopsis sp. 3B14 | reverse complement strand
AGGGACAGCCGCGCGCGGTCGCCAGGCTGATCTCGCTGGTCGAGGACGCGCACCCGCGCCTGCGAGAGGTGGCCGCGGCGCTCACGCCGCACACCGGCCGGGCGCGGGTGATCGGCCTGACCGGGCCGCCCGGGGTCGGCAAGTCGACTTCGACGTCCATGCTGCTGTCCGCGTTGCGCGCGGAGGGCAAGCGGGTCGGGGTGCTGGCGATCGACCCGTCGTCGCCGTTCTCCGGCGGGGCGCTGCTCGGCGACCGGATCCGGATGACCGAGCACGCCACCGATCCGGGCGTGTTCATCCGCTCGATGGCCACCCGCGGCCACCTGGGCGGCCTGTCCTGGGCGACGCCGCAGGCGGTGCGGGTCCTCGACGCCGCCGGGTTCGACGTCGTCCTGATCGAGACCGTCGGGGTCGGTCAGTCCGAAGTGGACGTCGTGAAGCTGGCCGACACCACCGTGGTGCTGCTCGCGCCCGGGCTCGGCGACGGGATCCAGGCGGCCAAGGCCGGGGTGCTGGAGATCGCCGACGTGTTCGTGGTCAACAAGGCCGACCGCGACGGCGCGGAGACCGTGGTGCGCGACCTGAAGCAGATGATCGCCTACGCGCGGCGGGAGATCCGCGGCGAGAGCTGGCGACAGCCGATCGTGCGGACGGTCGCCGCGCGCGGCGAAGGCGCGCAGGACCTGGTCAAGGCGCTGTCCGAGCACCACGACTGGCTGGTTTCACACGGGGAGCTGGAGCGCCGCCGCGCCGAACGGGCCGCGGACGAGGTGGCGGCCATCGCGCTGCGCGAGCTGCAGGCGCGGCTGACCGACCTGCACGGCGGCGGGCACCTGCCCGCGGTGGCGAAGAAGGTCGTCGAGCGCGAGCTGGACCCGTACGCCGCGGCCGACGAGCTGCTCGCGGCACTGCGCACCGGCCGCGGGTGACTCAGGCGCGCAGGCCGTCCACCAGCGCCTCCACCGCCGGGCCGAACGCGTGCTCGGCCGGGGTCGCGTAGCCGATCACCAGTCCGCCGGGGCCGGTGCCCGTCCAGTAGCGGCTCAGGTAGTCCACCGCCACCGATCGCGCGCGCAGCGCCCGCAGCACGGCGGCTTCGTCGGGCACGCGGAGCACCAGGTGCAGTCCCGCGGAGATGCCTTCCGGCACGAACCCCGGCGGCAGCGCGGCGATCAGCCGGTCGCGTCGGCGGCGGTAGGCGACCCGGCGCTGCCGGACGTGCCGGTCGTACGCGCCGGAGTTCAGCAGGTCGGCCAGGGCCAGGTGGTCGATCACCGGGGCGCGCCAGCCCAGCGCCGTCATCGTGTCGAGCACCGGCCCGACCAGGCGCCGCGGCAGCACCAGCCAGCCGATCCGCAGCGAGGGCGCGAGCGTCTTGCTGACCCCGCCCGCGTAGATGATCCGCTCCGGCGCCAGCGACTGCACCGCACCGACCGGCTGGCGGTCGAACCGGAACTCGCCGTCGTAGTCGTCCTCGATCACCAGGCCGCCCGCGGCCGCCCAGCAGGCCAGCGCTGAGCGGCGTTCCGGGGCGAGCGTGACCCCGAGCGGGTACTGGTGCGCCGCGGTCACGACGGCGACCGGACTGTCCAGTTCGGACACCCGGATGCCACGCTCGTCCACCGGCACCGTCACGATCTTCGCGCCGGCCCTGGCCGCGCCGTCGCGGAACTCCGGCAGCGACGGGTCTTCGAAGGCGATCTCGTCGAACAGGTGCCCGAGCACGCTGATCGCGTGGGAGTAGCCGCCGCACACCACGATCCGGTCCGGGTCCGCCAGCACGCCGCGGCTGCGCGCCAGGTACCGGGCCAGAGCTTCGCGCAGCACGGCGGGCCCGGCCGGGTCGCCGTAGTCGAACGACCCGGCGGGCAGCGATTGCAGGACCCGGCGCATGGCGGACGCCCACGCCGCGCGGGGGAACGACGACAGGTCGGGCCGGCCGGGGAACAGGTCCCAGCGCGCGTCCCGGAACCAGGCGGACGTGGGCGGCCCGGACTTCTCGCGGGGTTCCGCGGACGGCCGCGGGCCGGCCGCGACGCGGGTCGGCGCGCCCTGGCCGGTGCGCAGGTACCCCTCGGCGGTCAGGTCGCCGTAGACGCGGGTGACGGTCCCGCGGGCGATCCCGAGGTCGGCCGCGAGCGCTCGCGTCGAGGGCAGTGCGGTGCCGGGCGCGAGGCGCCCTTCACGGATGGCGCGGCGCAGCGCGTCCGCCAGCCCGCGCCTGCCCGCGGACGGCGACCAGTCGAGGTGGAGGTCGGAACTGGACCACGAACGCGCCACAGAACTGGACCATACCCGTGTGCCAGCGGCGGATAGCGTGGTCGTCATGACCAAGCGAATCCAGTTGTCCGCCGCGCTGCCCGAGGCCTACAAGTCGATACTCCACCTGCACACCGTCGTCGAGAAGGCGGCCGCGAACGCGGGGCTCGACCAGCGGCTCATCGAGCTGGTGAAGATCCGCGCGTCGATGCTCAACGGGTGCGCCTACTGCCTCGACCGGCACGCCAGGGACGCCCGCAAGCTGGGGGAGAGCGAGCGGCGGATCCTCATGCTCGGCGCCTGGTGGGAGACCGACCTCTACACCGAGCAGGAACGGGCCGCGCTCGCGCTGACCGACGCGATGACCCGGCTGCCGCAGAACCAGGACGTGCCCGACGACGTCTACCAGCAGGCGACCAGCGTGTTCACCGAAGAGCAGTACGTCGCGGTCGCGTGGGCGGCGACGGTGATCAACGCGTTCAACCGGCTCGGGGTCACCAGCCACAAGCCGCTCCCGGCGGACCCCAAGTGAGCGCCGAGGCGCTGCGGGCGCTGCACGTCCCGGGGAAGCCGCTGCTCCTGCCGAACGCGTGGGACGCCGACACCGCGCGGCTGGTCGAGGAGGCCGGCTTCCCGGTGGTGGCGACGTCGTCGGTCGCCGTCGCCGCCGCGCTGGGCTACCCGGACGGCGAGCAGGCGCCCGCCGAGGAGATGTTCGCCGCCGCCACGCGCATCGCGCGGGCGGTCTCGGTGCCGGTGACGGTGGACGCCGAGAGCGGCTACGGGCTGTCCGGACCGGAGTTCGCCGAGCGGCTGCTTGCCACCGGCGCGGTCGGCTGCAACTACGAGGACACCGACCACGCAGGCGGCGGTCTGCGGCCGGTCGAGGAGCAGGCGGCCCGGCTGGCGGCGGTGCGTGGGGCCGCGGGCCGGGACCTGGTGATCAACGCCCGCATCGACGTGTTCCTGCGCGCCTCGGACCCGCGTGCCGTGCTGCCGGAGGCGGTCGACCGCGCGCGGGCCTACCTCGACGCCGGTGCGGACTGCGTGTATCCGATCCTGCTGCGCGACCGCGAGGTGCTGGCCGAGTTCGTGCGGGCGGTGAGCCCGGCCGCGGTCAACGCCAACGGTCCCGTCGCCGAACTGGCCGAGCTGGGCGTCGCGCGGATCTCGCTCGGCGCCGGCCTGTGGCGGGCCGCCCGCGGGTGGCTGGCCGAGCACCTGAAGACGCTGCGGTGAAACCGGGGAGGTGCGTACCCCCAGGGCGCACCTCCCCGGCCCCCTCAGCAGGACTGCTTGTAGAAGTACTGGCTGTTGGCGTCCATGTTCGCCTTCGTGATGGAGTGCAGCGGCGCCGTCAGGTTGCGCGTCACCGGCTTGCCCTCCAGCGCGGCGACCGCCTGCTGCACGCCCTGCTGCCCGATCATCGCCGGGTCCTGCGCGATCAGCGCCTGGTACTCGCCGTTGCGCAGACCCTCCACTTCGGACGGGCTGGCGTCGAAGCCGACCAGCTGGACCTGGCCCACCTTGCCTGCGTTGCGCAGGCCGGTCGCCGCGCCCTCGCCGGTGTTCAGGTTCGTCGCGAAGATCCCCACCAGGTCCGGGGTCGACGCGAGGGCCGCGGTCACCTTCGACGCGGCCTGCTCCGGCTCGTTCTGGGTGAACTGGATGCCGACCGACTTGAGGTTCGGGTACTTCTTCAGCTGCTCCTCGAACCCGGCGGCGCGCGCGTTCGTGGTCGAGGTGCCCGCGATGGTGTCCAGCACCAGCACCGAACCGGACTTCCCGCCAGCCAGCTGCGCCAGCGTGTCCGCCGCGAGCTGACCGCCCGCCGTGTTGTCCGAGGAGATCGAGGACTGCGCCACGCTGGTGTCCTTCAGCGACGTGTCGACCTCGACGATCTTCACCCCGCGCGAGGCGACCTGCTGGATCGGCGCGAGCATCGCCGTGTCGTCGGTCGGCGCGATGAGCAGCGCGGCAGGCGGGTTCGAACCCAGCGCGTTGACCTTCTCCGTCTGCAGCGCCGCGTCGAACTTCTGCGGCGCCGAGGTGTCCAGCGTGTAGCCGAGCTTCTGCGCCTCGGCCTGCGCGCCGCACTGCATCGAGATGTAGAACGGCTCGGCCTGCACACCCGGGATGAGCGTGAGCCGCTTGCTGTTCTCCGGCGCCGCGCCCCCGGAGCCGCCGACCTGGCCCGACCCGCAGGCCGCCAGCAGCACCGCGGTCGCCGCCAGTCCGGCGATCTGCACCAACTTCATCCGATCCCTCTCCCTACCTCGTCGTACGGGTTTCAGCGGGAATTGCGCGCCCGGCGGCGCCGTTGGTCGAACCACACCGCGGCCACCAGCACCGCACCGACCGCGATCATCTGCCAGAAGTCCTGGACGTGCGTGATGTTGAAGCCCTTCTTCAGCACCGCCGGGATGAACACCCCGATCACCGTGCCCAGCACCGACCCGACGCCGCCGAACAGGCTCGTCCCGCCCATCACGGTCGCCGCGATCGCGTTGAGGTTGTCGTTGGTGTGCGCGGTGATCGTGGTCGAGGCGTAGTAGGCCAGCGACAGGAAACCCGCCACCCCGGCCAGGAACCCGGTCAGCAGGTACACCTTGAGCAGGTGCGCGGTCACCCCGATCCCGGCCCGGCGCGCGGCCTCGGCGTTCGAGCCGACCGCGTAGGTGTAGCGGCCGAAGCGGGTGGTGTGCAGCAGCCACGCGCCGATCAACGTGATCACCGCGGCGACCAGCACCAGGTTCGGGACGCCGCCGAACGAGGTGCCGTAGCCGAGCGTGCGGTTGAGCGTGGCAGGCACGCTGCGCACGTCGGAGCCGCCGTTGAGCAGGTACGCCGCACCCAGCGCGGCGCCCATCGAGCCGAGCGTGACGATCAGCGGCGGGATCTTCGCGACCGCGATGAGGAACCCGTTGATCAGCCCCCACGCCGTGCCGGCCAGCACCGCCGCGACCAGGCCGACGGTGATCACGCCCCAGCCGGCCGTGCTCGCGTTGCCGCCGGAGAGCGCCTCCATCGTCTTGCCGCACACCATGCCGGCGAAGATCAGCACCGAGCCGACGGACAGGTCGATGCCGGAGGTGATGATCACGAACGTCATCCCGACCGACAGCACCAGCAGCACCGACGTCTCGATCAGCAGCGTCTGGAACGTGAACACGGTGGCGAACTCGTTCGGCGCCAGCACCGTGAACACCGCGATCAGCGCGAGCAGCACCAACGCGATCCAGAAGGTGTTGGCGCCGATCAGCCGCTGTCCCAGGGACCGCTTGCCGATCCCGCCGCTCACCTCGGTCTGGACCGCCGTGCTCACGCCGCCTCCTCGTGGGTCAGTGCGCCGGTCATCGCCGCCACCAGGTCCTCGAGCTTGGTCTCCGACGCCACGAACCGGGCCACGCGCGTGCCTAGCCGCAGCACCTCCACCCGGTCGGCTACGGACAGCACCTCGGGCATGTTGTGGCTGATCAGCACCACCGCGATGCCCTCGTCGCGGACCCGCCGGATGACGTCCAGCACCCGCTCCCGCTGCACCACGCCGAGCGCGGCGGTCGGCTCGTCCATGAACACGACCTTCGACGCCCATACCACCGACCGCGCCACCGCGACGCTCTGCCGCTGCCCGCCGGACAGCGAGCCGATCGGCACGTCCGTGCTTTGCAGCGACACGCCCAGCCGGTCGAACTCCTCGACCGCGCGCCGCCGCATCTCGGCCTTGTCTAGCATGCCGAGCCTGCCGAGGACGCCCTTGCGGCGGATCTCCCGGCCGAGGAACAGGTTCGCCGCCGGATCGAGCTCCGGGGCGACCGCGAGGTCCTGGTACACCGTCTCGATGCCAAGGCGCCGCGCGGTCACCGGCGAGTCGAGCGACACCGTCCTGCCGTCCAGCCGGATCTCGCCGGAGGTCGGCTGCTCCGCACCGGACAGGCACTTGACGAGGGTGGACTTCCCCGCGCCGTTGTCGCCGATCAGTGCGGTCACCTCACCCGCGCGGGCCTGGAAGGAGGCGCCGCGCAGGGCCTCCACCGAGCCGTAGTGCTTGACCAGGTTCCGCGCGTCGAGCAGGACGGTGTCGTTCATCAGCGCGCTCCGGGGGCCGGGGGACGGCAGCGGATGACGGTCAGGTCGCCAGCTAGTTCGAGCTGCCCGGCGGCGTGCGGGACGACCAGCGTCTCGCCCTTGGCCACGGCGATCTCGCCGCCGCGCTCGGTGCGCAGCGTGCCCTGCCCGTCGAGCGCCACGAACACGGCGAACGACGGGTCGAGCGCGAGCGCGGGGGACGGGCGCAGCTGGTCGGCGCGGAAGAACTCCGCCGAACCAGCCGCTAGCAGGTCCACAATGGACCCCGGCTCGTCGGCGGTGTGCTTGACGATGCCCGCCAGCCGTTCGTTGTCCCAGCCGGACGTGTCGAGCGCCTGCAACGCGGTGTCGAACCCGAGGCCGAGGTGTCCCTTGTCCGGGTCGTCCAGGAAGTTGCGCCACTCGATGGTCAGCGAGAAGTCGGTGGGCTGCTGCAGTTCGACGACGAACACGCCCGCGCCGATCGCGTGCGGCAGTCCGGCCGGGATGTAGACCGTGTCACCGGGGCGGACCGCGACGCTGTTCAGCGCGCCGAGCATCGCGTCGGTGTCCTGGTCGCGCACCCAGCCGTCGACGGTGGCGGGGCTGACCGTCTCGCGGAAGCCGGGGTAGACGCGCGGGTCGTCGCCGCTGGTGCCGACCACGATCCAGGCCTCGGTCTTGCCGAAGTGCGAGTCGAAGTGCTTGCGCGCGAAGGCGTCGGTGGGGTGGAAGTGCACCGGCAGCCGCTGGCCGGCGTCGAGCAGCTTGACCAGCAGCGCGGTGGAGTCGCGGAACGCCGCGACGTGCTCGGCGCCGAGCCAGGCCTGGGGGTCGTCGCGGACGGCGTCGCGCAGCCAGCGGCCGTCCGGCAGCCGGGTCAGCCCGGACTCCTCCTGGCCGAAGCGTGTGGTGGTCGAGGCGACCCAGTCTTCCGGGCCGAACGCGGAGTCCTGTTCGGACACTCCGCGCAGCGCGGCGATCGCCGCGCCACCACGGTAGAACTGGGCGGGCTGGTTGGCCGGGAGCTTGATCGGGGCGGTCACGGGGCCACCTCACCGGAGCCGCGGGGAACGAGGTGCACGGGCAGGACAACCTTTCTCGGTGCGGAGGCATCGCCGTTGATGCGGGCGAACAACAGCTCGGCCGCCGCCGACCCGAGACGGCTCACGTCGTGCGCGACGACGGTCACCGGCGGGTCGAGCAGGTCGGCGAGTTCGAAGTCGTCGAAACCGACGACGGCGGGGCGCGGCGTGACGTGGGCCAGCGCCCGCAGCAGGTGGACGGTGACGCGGTTGTTGCCCGCGATGATCGCGGTGGCCGGGTCCGGACCGGCGAGGAGGCGGGCGACCGCGTCGGCGACGCTCTGCCTGGTCGGCGGGCGCAGGATGGCCAGCCGCTCGTCGAAGCGGACCCCGGCGCGGGCGCACCCCTCGCGGTAGCCGCGCAGGCGTTCGGCGGCGGTGTAGATGTCCGGCCGGTCGCCGAGGAACGCGATCCGGCGGTGCCCCTGCCGGGCCAGGTGGGCGACCGCTTCGACGGTGCCGCCCAGGTTGTCGACCAGCACGGTGTCGGCGGCGATGTCCCCGGCCGGGCGGTCCACGAACACCACCGGCGTACCCGCGCGCATCTCCGGCAGCAGGTAGCCGTGCTGGGTGCCGGCCGGGACGATGAGCAGCCCGTCGACCCGGCGGGAGCAGAATTCGAGGGCCAGCTCGCGTTCGCGGTCGGAGTCCTCCTCCGACGAGCCGGACAGCACGTGCCTGCCGAACGCGGTGGCGACCTTCTCGGCCGCGCGGGTGAGCTCGGAGTAGAACGGGTTGCCCACGTCCTCGACGACCAGGCCGATGGTGCCGGTGGTCGAGCCGCGGCGCAGGTTGCGGGCGCCCAGGTTGCGCCGGAAGCCGAGCTGGTCGATGGCGGCCAGGACGCGTTCGGCGGTCTCCGGGTGCACCGCGGGCTCGTCGTTGACCACGCGCGAGACCGTCTTGATGCTCACCCCGGCCAGACGGGCGACGTCGTTCATCGTGGCGCGCCGCGACGCCTTCCCCGGACCCGACGACAACGTTGTCATAGCGGGTGGATTTCACACCACCCGGCGGCGGTGTGTCAACCGCCGCCCGGCTGGTCACCGCTCCATCGCCGACTGCCCCGGACCAGGCGTGCCTTCGACGGGACCGGCGCTCGTGGACCCGCGGACGTCGTGGCCGACGGCCCGGCCCAGCGAGATCCGCTCGGCGGTGATCGGGTACACCGGCCTGCCGTTGATCTCGCCGGGGATCGAGTAGCCCACCGGGATGCCGGCCCGCTCGGCCACCTCGACCGTGGTGTCCGCGGGCCGGGCCGGAACGGGGTGTCCTTGCGCCGGAGCACCAGCGCGCGGCACTCGTGGTCAGCAGGCGGTAGAAGACCGTCGTGCCGAGCACGCCGGGGGACCGCGCCGTCCGGGAGCGCCGGTTTGGGCTGGTTCGTCCACCGCATCGGGATGTCGCGGATTTCGAGGTCGCCGAACCAGATCGAGTCCAGGATCCCGACGTGGATAGTGACCGGCCGGTTGCCGGCGTAACCCGAAGCCGTGGCGAGGGAGCGCAGGCCCAGTTCGTCGGCCACCGGCTGGTCCAGGTCGAGCGTGCCGTAGGTGTCGAGGAGGAACCGGCGGGGCTCGCCGCCGTTGAGGGACGCTTCGACGGTCGGCAGCGGATCGGTTGCGTGATCTGGCGTTGTCGGAGTTTCTCGGGCAGGCGTCGATCGCGTTCGCCGTGGTGGTGCTGCCGGCCGCGGTCCTCGGCTGGCTGGTGGCCGGGCGGGTGCTGCGCCCGATCCGGGCCATCTCGGCGACCGCGCGGCGCCTGTCCGCGGAGAACCTCGCCGAACGCGTCCCGGTCACCGCGCCCCCGGACGAGCTCGCGACCCTGGCCGCCACCGTCAACGACATGCTGGACCGCATCCAGCAGGGCATCGCCGAGCGCGACCGCGTGCTGCGCAGCCAGCGCATGTTCACCGCCAACGCCGCGCACGAACTGCGCACCCCGCTGACCACCGTCCGCGCCGCGATCGACGTCACACTGGACGGCGAACCGACGCGGGCCGAGCTGCTGGCCATGACCTGCGACATCGCGACCGCGATCGAGCACAGCCGGCGCACCCTCGACGGTCTGCTCGCGCTGGCATGCAGCCAGACCGGCGCGCTCACCCGGCAGCGCGTGGATCTCGTCGCCGCCGCGCTCGACGGCGTGGCGCAGCAGGTCGTCGCGCGCGCGTTGGTCCTGCGGACCGGGCTGCGGCCCGCGGTCACCGGCGGCGAACCCGTGCTGCTGGAACGGATGGCGGGCAACCTCGTCGACAACGCGGTGCGCTACAACCGTCCCGGCGGCCTGATCGACGTGGCCACCGGCAGCACCGACGGCCAGGTGTTCCTGCGGATCTCGAACACCGGGGCCGCGGTGCCGGGCGACGTGCAGCGGTTGTTGGAACCGTTCGTCCGTGGCGCGGGCGCCCGCGTGCGCTCGGAATCCGGCACGGGGCTCGGATTGTCGATCGTGCACGCCGTCGCCACCGCCCACCACGGGCACGTGTCGATCGCGCCCCGCGCGCAGGTGGACTGGACGTGACCGGGTGGCTACCCGGATCCTCTGTGGACGGCGGCTCGTGATGATGATCACGACCCCCGAGGTACCCGTGAGGACCATCACGCCTCACACTGGGTACCGAAACGTCCGACAGCGTGGTTGACGTAGACCGGAGTCGGACGTTTTCTCATGTGCTTCTCACAAGGAGGAAAGCAGTGACCAGCAAGGCCGCTCTCGTGTTCCGCGTGGCCGCCGTCGCCGAGGCGCTGTCCTGGGCGGGTTTGCTGATCGGGATGTTCCTGAAGTACGTCGTCGACGCCCCGAACGAGGGCGGCGTGCCGGTGCTCGGCATGGTGCACGGCGTCGTCTTCGTCGTGTACCTGGTCGTCACCCTGGCCGTGTTCAAGCCGCTCGGCTGGCGTCCGAAGACCGTGGTGACCGCGCTGCTGGCGAGCATCCCGCCGCTGTTCACCTGGTGGTTCGAGACCTGGGCCCTGCGCACCGGCAAGCTGGACGGCCCGGAGCGCCTCACCCACGGCGGCACCGGCCTGATCGTCCGCGACACCGTCTCCGCCTGATCTTCACCACGAAGCGCCGCCGCCACGACCTGTGGCGGCGGCGCTTCGTGCTGTCACGGGTTCTTGTCGAGCGCGGCCGCCGAGCGGACGAGCGCGGCGACCGCCGGTGAGCGGCTGCTCGCCGGCCAGGCGAGCATGGTCGTGACTTCCGGTGCGTCGACAACGGGCACCGCCACGTGCTCCGGCCACTGCCACGCCCGGCTGGACGCGGGGATGACGAGCAGCGTCCGTCCCAGTGCCACGAGCTGGGCCAGCTGCGACTGCGTGCGCACCTCCGGGCCGGGGCCGGGCGGATAGGTGCCGTCGAGCCGGGGCCACCGCGCGATCGGCAGGTCCGGGACGTCGCTGACTTCAGCGAGTGTGAGTTGTTCGCGGGCCGCGAGCGGGTGCGCCGCGGGCAGGATCGCGACCTGGCCTTCGACGATTAGGTCCTCGGTGTCGAAGCCGGCGAGATCGTCGAACGGGCGGTGCATGATCGCCACGTCGGCCTGCCCGTCGCGCAGCAACCCGGCCTGCTCGCCCACTTCGCACAGGAGGACTTCGACCGGCGGTGCGCCCGGTTCGGCCGCGACGGCGTCGAGGAGTCGCTGCAGGAGTTCGTGTGACGCCCCGGCTTTCGTCACGAGCACCAGCGGCCGTTTCGGGTCGGCGGCGCGGCGCGTCCGGCGCGCGGCGGCCGTGACCGCGTCGAGGGCCACCTTGGCCTCGCGCAGCAGCACCCGGCCGGGTTCGGTCAGCGCCACCCCGCGGCGGTCACGGTCGAGCAGCCGGACGCCGAGCCGCTGTTCCAGCTGCCGGATGGCGCGGGAGAGCGGCGGCTGCGCGATCCCGAGCCGCTCCGCGGCACGGCCGAAGTGCAGCTCCTCCGCGACGGTGACGAAGTAGCGGAGCTCGCGGGTTTCCAGATCACGCACGGTTTCGATCCTACGCGGTGATACCTCCTGGGTATCACAGCGTAGCGAGCTGATCTTGGACAGCGCGTTCCCGCGAGCCGAGCATGGGCCGCGTGAACGACACGAAGATCGCGCTGGTCACCGGCGCGAACAAGGGAATCGGTTACGCCATCGCGCAGGGGCTCGGCGCGATCGGCTACACGGTCGCCGTCGGGGCGCGCGACGACGCCCGCCGTGAGGAGGCCGTCGAGCGGCTGCGCGCCACGGGCGCCGACGCGTTCGGGGTGGCCCTCGACGTCACCTCCGACGACAGCGTCGCGGCGGCCGCGGCGACGATCGATCGCACAGCCGGACGGCTCGACGTCCTGGTCAACAACGCGGGCATCGGCGGCCGGACCGACGGCGGCGCGCAGGATCCGACCACACTGGACCTCGACGTCGTCCGGGCCGTCCTCGACACCAACGTGTTCGGCGTCGTCCGGGTGACGAACGCGATGCTCCCGCTGCTGCGCCGCGCCGACTCCCCGCGCATCGTCAACATGTCCAGCAACATGGGTTCGCTCGCCCTGCGGACCGGCCCGGTCATGGCCGCATACGCGCCGTCGAAGTCGATGCTCAACAGCATCACCGTGCAGTACGCCCGCGCGCTCGCCGACACGAACGTCATCGTGAACGCCGCCTGCCCCGGTTACGTCGCGACCGACTTCACCGGCTTCGCCGCGCCCCGGACTCCCGAGCAGGGCGCGGCCATCGCGATCCGGCTCGCCACCCTGCCCGACGACGGGCCACGCGGCGGCTTCTTCGACGACGACGGCGTCATCCCCTGGTGAGGCGGACTCCCCGCGCCGCACCTCGCGGCGCGGGGGGCGCCGTCTCAGAACAGGGCCGACGCCAGGTTCCGCCGGGCCGCCGCGACGCGCTCGTCGGCCGGGTCGAACAGGTCGAACAGGCCGACCAGGTGCTCGCGGACGCGGTTGCGGTCCGGGCTGGCCGTGCGGCGCACGGCCTCGATGAGCCGGGAGAACCCGTCCTCGACCTTGCCCGTCGCCACCTCGTAGTCGGCGGCCGCGAACTGGGCGTCCAGATCGTCCGGGGACGCGTCGGCACGCGTGACGGCCGACGGGTCGGCCTCGGCGGCGCGGGCGGCGAACCGGACCTGCGCCAGACCGGCCTTGGCCAGCTCGTTGGCCGGCTCGACGTCCAGGATCCGCTGGTAGGCGGCCTCGGCGGCGGCGAAGTCACCGCGCTCGAACGCGGCTTCGGCCTCGGTGAAGCGCGGGTCCTCGGGCTCCTCCGCGCCGTCCGCGCCGGACGGCGGGATGCCCGGCAGCTTGCCCTTCAGCGCCTCCAGCAGCTGGTCCAGCCACTGCCGGATCTCCGGCTCCGGCAGCGCGCCGGAGAACGCGTTGACCGGCTGCCCGCCTGCGATCGCCACGACCGTCGGGATCGACTGGACCCCGAAGACCTGCGCGATGCGCGGGTTGGCGTCGACGTCGACCTTCGCCAGCACCCAGGCCCCGCCGGACTGCTCGGCCAGGCGCTCCAGCACCGGGCTCAGCTGCTTGCACGGCCCGCACCAGTCGGCCCACAGGTCCACCACGACGAGCTGCTGCAGCGACCGCTCGACCACCTCGGCCTGGAACGTGGCCTCGGTGACGTCGATGACCGCGGCGCTCGCGCCGCCGCCCCCGGCCGGTGCGCCGCTCGACGGCGGCGGGGCGTTGCGCTGGGCCTCGGCCCTGGCCTTGAGCGCGGACAGATCCACCGCGCCGGACAGCGCGGCGGACATGGCGGCTGACTTCGCTGCTGATGCGCGTGGATTTGTCACGCTTCCATCCTGGCATGTACTGTCCGGCGTTTCACCGGAGGTGCTCCTCCAACCGCTCCACTTTCGCCTCCAGCTGACCGCTGTCGAAGCCCGGCCGGATGTCCGCCTTGAGCACGAGCGACACCCGGGCGGCACCCTCGCCGGCCGCTTCCACCGCCCGCTTCACCACGTCCATGACCTCGTCCCAGGACCCCTCGACGTTGGTGAACATCGCGTTCGTGGAGTTCGGCAGGCCCGAGTCGCGGACGACCCGCACCGCCCTGGCGACCGCTTCGCTGACTCCGCCGTCCGGGTCACCGCCGGACGGGCTCACGCTGAAGGCGACGATCATCGGCTCTCCTCACACTTGCGACACTTTGCGCACTACCCTGCCCCCTCGGTCAAGAACCCGCTGGTAGCTTCCCTGCCATGAACCGCCCGCTGCCTTTCGACCCGATCGCCCGCGCCGCGCAGCTGTGGGAGGACCGGATCGGGCCGTCCGCGACGATGGCGGCGGTCACCGGCGTGATGCGCGTGCAGCAGATCGTCCAGTCGGCCGTCGACGGCGCGCTCAAACCGCACGGCCTCACCTTCGCGCGGTACGAGGCGCTCGTGCTGCTGTCGTTCGCGCGCCGCGGTGCGCTGCCGATGCGGGTCATGGGCGAGCGCCTCCAGCTGCACCCGACCAGCGTGACCAACATCGTGGACCGGCTGGAGAAGGACGGGCTGGTCAAGCGGGTGCCGCACCCGACCGACCGGCGCACCACGCTGGTGGAGATCACCGACGACGGTCACGCCCGCCTGGAAGAGGCGACGAAGGCGGTCACCTCGATCGACTTCGGGCTCGTCGGCCTCACGCCGAAGCAGACCGAGCAGCTGTCCGAGCTGCTCACCAAGGTCCGCAAGGCGACCGGCGACTTCATGGGCTGACTCAGCCGTACTGGGTGCTGCACGGGCCGGAACCCTGCAGGTAGCCGGTGCGCATGGCCTCGACGCGGTTGAACCCGCTGGCCGCGGGCTTGCCGTCCACGTCGGCCGCGACCAGCGAGTCCGGCCGCAGCAGGTCCGAGATCGCCTCGTCCAGGTCGCCGGCCGACAGCCGCATCTGCTGCCCCTCCTGCGCGGCCACCGCGGCCCACGCGCCGACCAGGCACGCGGTCCGCAACCCGGCGTTCGCGTTGTCCAGGGAAGCGCCGACACCCTTCTGGATGCCCATCGCGTACCGGGACGCGACTTCGGAGAACGCCGCGAAGTCGCCGTGCCCGCCGCTGCTGGACCCGGTGAACTCGCCCTCCTGGTCCACCGGCTGACCCAGTTCGGCCAGCGCGGTGAGGTCGATCCGCACCGTGTTGTCGCTCGTGCAGTAGGTGGCGGGCGGGGTGGCCGAGCCGTTGGGGCAGGACGCGCCGTCGTCGACGATCTCCGGCGCCTGCACCTTGGCGCCCGCGAACGCCCGGTCGAGGCTGTCCTTCAGCAGGCCGATCGCCTCCTGATCGACCTCGATGTCGCCGTCCCGGTCGCCGGAGTCGAAGGGCCGCTCGGTGAGCCGCGGCTGGATGCTGTCCAGGGTCATCGCGGCGCACTCCGTCGGCCCCTGCTCGAACCCGATCTGGAACGCGTAGGTCCGGTCGAACCCGGTGCCGTGCGCGGAGCGGTCGGTCGCCGAGGTGCCCGCGCTGTCCCGCACCAGGAACAGCGACGACAACGCGGAGTTCAGCCCGTCGGAGGTGGACACGGCGAAGTACTTGCTCTTGCCCTCGGCGACCCAGCGGTAGTAGGCGCCGGTGAAGCAGTCGGCCTGCTGCTCCTTCACGATCGTGGGCGTGTTGCGGCTGATGCCCGCCTTGTCGCCGAGCCGGTACTGCACGGCGTGGCCGAACTCGTGCGCCAGCACGGTCACCACCGACAGCGGGCCGAACTGGTCCATCATGGTCGGCAGCAGCACGCCGCGGTCCCACGCCACGGAGTCGTCGACGCTGCAGTAGAAGGCGTTCGCGTTGCCCTTCGTGTCGCCGCAGCCGTTCTCCTGGTTCTCGCCGTCGGAGTCGTAGGACAGCAGCGACTTCACCGGCTCGAACTTGACGTCGAAGTTGCCCGGCAGCGCGTCGGACCAGTAGTCCTCGACGTCGGCGATGGTGGCGACGGCCACCCGGTCCGCCTCGTCGCTGCTGACGTTGGTCACGTCGAGGTCCGGCTCCGGCGCGGCCGGCTTGAGACCGCTCTCGAAGTGGGTGATCGGCAGCCCGGCGACGTCACCCTCGGAAACCGGGGCGGACTTCCCGTCGCTGCAACCGGCCAGTCCCAGCGCCAGCACCCCGCTCAGCGCCACCAGCGATCGCCGCACCCCAGCCCCCTCGATGTTCGTCACGCTTGTCGCAGCGCACCTTACCGATATCGTCGATCCCCATGAGAGCAATCCGCCGGTTCACCGTCCGCGCGAGCCTGCCCGAGCCGCTGGCCGGGTTGCGCGCGCTGGCCACCAACCTGCGCTGGACGTGGCACCCGCCGACCCGTGACCTGTTCGCGTCGATGGACGACGAGCTGTTCCGGCGCGTGCGGGACCCGCTCCGGATGCTCACCGCGGTGTCGCCGGCGCGGTTGACGGAGCTGGCCGGTGACGAGGACTTCCTCGCCAGGGTCCACGCGATGAGCGACGACCTGGAGCGCTACCTGACCGAGGACCGGTGGTACCAGCAGCGCCCGCAGGGGGAGCGGGCGCCGGCCGCGATCGCGTACTTCTCGATGGAGTTCGGGGTGCACGAGGCGCTGCCGAACTACTCGGGCGGCCTCGGCGTGCTCGCCGGCGACCACCTCAAGGCGGCCTCCGACCTGGGGGTGCCGCTGATCGGGGTCGGCCCGCTCTACCGGTCGGGGTACTTCCGGCAGTCGTTGTCGCTGGACGGCTGGCAGGTCGAGCACTACCCGGTGATCGAGCCGAGCGCGCTGCCGCTGGAGCTGCTGACCGGTGAGGACTCCGAGCCGGTGCTGGTGCACGTCGCCATGCCGGGCGGGCGCGACCTCTACGCGCAGGTGTGGCAGGCACAGGTCGGGCGCGTGCCGTTGCTGCTGCTGGACACCGACGTCGAGGCCAACGACGAGGACCTGCGCCGGGTCACCGACCGGCTCTACGGCGGCGACGCCGACCACCGCATCCGGCAGGAGATCCTGGCGGGCATCGGCGGCATGCGCGCGGTGCGGCGCTACTGCGAGTTGACCGGTCACCCGCAGCCGGAGGTGTTCCACACCAACGAGGGGCACGCCGGGTTCCTCGGCCTGGAGCGCGCCCGCGAGGTGATCGACGAGCAGGGCCTGGCGTTCGACGAGGCGTTGTCCGCGGTGCGCGCCGGCACCGTGTTCACCACGCACACCCCGGTGCCCGCGGGCATCGACCGGTTCCCGGTGGACCTGGTGCAGCACTACTTCGGCGACGGACGGCTGCTGCCGGGGCTGGAGCTGCAGCGGATCCTCGCGCTGGGCGCCGAGGACAACCCGGGCATGTTCAACATGGCGCACATGGGCCTGCGGCTGGCGCAGCGGTCCAACGGCGTGTCCCAGCTGCACGGGCGCGTGTCGCGGCGCATGTTCGCGCGGCT
Source organism: Amycolatopsis sp. 3B14 (assembly GCF_050958625.1). Taxonomy (NCBI): domain Bacteria; kingdom Bacillati; phylum Actinomycetota; class Actinomycetes; order Pseudonocardiales; family Pseudonocardiaceae; genus Amycolatopsis; species Amycolatopsis sp. 3B14. The sequence continues at coordinate 16,217 of NZ_JBHZEN010000115.1, read as the reverse complement.
GTGGCCGGGCTTCGACGACGCCGAGGTGCCGATTTCGTCGGTCACCAACGGCGTGCACGGGCCGACCTGGGTGGCGCGCGAGCTGACCGCGCTGCTCGGCGGCAAGCACAAGGCGTGGGGGCACGACGGCAAGCTGCCCAGCCAGATGGGTGTGTCCGACGAGGAACTGTGGGCGCTGCGGCGGGACCTGCGGCAGAAGCTCGTGCTCGAAGTGCGGCGGCGGGTGCGCAACGCGTGGCTGCAGCGCGGCGCGTCGGCGCTGGAGCTGGGCTGGGTGAACCAGGTGTTCGACCCGGACGTGCTGACCGTCGGGTTCGCCCGCCGCGTGCCGACGTACAAGCGGCTGACGCTGATGCTGCGCGACCCGGAACGGCTGCGCGCGCTGCTGCTGGATGAGGAACGTCCGATGCAGATCGTCGTCGCCGGCAAGTCGCACCCGGCCGACGAGGGCGGCAAGGCGCTGATCCAGCAGGTCGTGCGGTTCGTGGACGACCCCGCGGTGCGTCGACGAATGGTGTTCCTGCCCGACTACGACATGTCGATGGCGCGCTACCTCTACCGCGGCTGCGACGTGTGGCTGAACAACCCGACCCGGCCGCTGGAGGCGTGCGGCACGTCGGGCATGAAGTCGGCGCTCAACGGCGGGCTCAATCTGTCCATCAAGGACGGTTGGTGGGACGAGTGCTACGACGGCAGCAACGGCTGGGCCATCCCGACCGCGGACGGCGTGACCGACCCGCTGCGCCGGGACGAGCTCGAGTCGGCCGCGTTGTACGACCTGCTGGGCCAGCAGGTGGCGCCGCTGTTCTACGAGCGGGACGACGCGGGCGTGCCGCGCGGGTGGATGTCGATGGTGTGGCACACGCTCGACGAGCTGGGGCCGCGGGTGCAGGCGTCGCGGATGGTGCGCGAGTACGTGGAGACGGCCTACCACCCGGCAGCCGTGACCAGCGCGGCGGCGAGCGCCGACGGCTACGCGGGCGCGCGGTCGCTGGCGGAGTACCGACGGCGGGTCGACGCGGTGTGGCGGCAGGTGCGGGTGCTGGACACGGAGCTGACGGTGGAGGCGCAGGAGCGCCTGGTGGTCGGCGACGAGGTCCGCGTGCGGGCGAAGGTGGACCTGGCCGGGCTGGCGCCGTCCGAAGTGGAGGTCCAGACGGTTGTCGGCCGCGTTGGTGACACCGACGAACTGGCGGAGCCCATGACGGTGCGGATGGAGCCGTCCCAGGAGGGCGAGTACACCGCGACGCTGCGGCTGCCCCGGGCCGGCTCCCTCGGCTACACCGTGCGGATCCTGCCGCGGCACGACCTCCTGGCGACGCCTGCCGAGCTGGGCAAGGTGGTGCTCGCCTGAGCGCAGGACTCGCGCGGGCTGGCGCGAGTCCTGCGTTCCTGGGCGCGAGTTCTACAGGAACCGGGCGCGCAGGTCCGGCCGGAGGAACGCGGCGGGCGAGGCGATCGACAGCCCGCCGTCGACCGGGAGCACCACGCCGGTGACGAACGACGCCCGCGGGGATGCCAGGAACGCCACGGCGTCGGCGACCTCGCGTGGCTCGCCGGTGCGGCGCAGTGGGTAGCCCTCCGCCACGGCGGGCAGGTCAGCCGAGCCGATCATGCCCGGCGCGACCGCGTTGACCCGGATCCCGCGCGGGCCGTACTCCAGCGCCAGCTGCCGCACCAGGCCGTCCACCCCGGCCTTCGCCGCCGCGTAGCCGGGGAGGCCGGGCGCGGCCAGGAAGCCGTTCACCGACGTCACGGCGACGATGCTGCTCCCGGCCGGCATCACCCGCAGCGCGGCCCGCGCCGGGTAGAACGCCGCGTCCAGCGTGTTCGCGATCGCCGCGCGCCACTGCTCGTCGGTCGCTTCCGCGGCGGCCGCCACCGGTTGCGAGGCCGCCGCCAGCACCAGCACGTCCAGCCGGTCGAGCGCACCGACGGCTGCTTCCGCACCCGCCGGGGTCGCGCAGTCGGCGACCACGTACGCGTCGAACGCCGGGTCTGTCACGGGCTCCAGCCCGGCGCCGACCACGTGGTCGTCCGGGAACGCCGCGGCGATCGCCCGCCCGATGTCCGAGCCGCCGCCGACGACCAGGACGCCCCTCACCGGCGCCACGCCGGCAGCGCCAGCTCGTCCAGGACCTCGGCCAGCGCCTTCGCCGTGATCGGCTCCAACGGCCGGGCGGGCAGCCGCACGGTGGCCGTCTCGATGATCCCGCGCCGCACCAGCACCTCCTTGTGCACGGCCCAAGCCTGCCCCGGCCGGACCCCGAGGTGGATCAACGGCAGGAGCCGGGTGAACTCCGCCCGCGCCTCGGCCCGCCGCCCGCCCGCGAGATCGTCCAGAATGGACCGCAGGACGTCGGTGAACTCGCACGCCGGCATCGTGCCGACCGCGCCGTTGTCGTACTCCTCGATCAGCGCCTGCGCGTTCTGCCCGCCGAGGACGGCCAGCCCCGCGGCATCCCGCACCGCGGCCACTTTGGACGGTGTCGGCGGCGCCTCCACCTTGATCGAGGTGATGCCCTCGACACCGGCGAGCGCGGTCACCGCCGCCACGTCGACCGGCACGCCGGTCACGCCCGGCGCGTCCTGGATCATCACCGGCACCCCGGCGCCGGCGACCTCGGTGAAGAACTCGACGACCTGCGCCGGCGACGGTTTGGCCAGGAACGGCGGCAGCACCATGACCTGGTCCGCCCCGCCGTCACCCGCGGCGCGGACCTGTTCCAGCGCCGTCACGGTGCTGGTGCCGTTGACCCCGGCGACGACCGGCAGCGACGTCATCGCCCGCACCTCGCGCAGGATGACCTCCCGCTCGGCCGCGGTCAGCGCGAACCCCTCGCTGGCCATGCCGAACACGGCGAGCCCGTCGACGCCGCAGGAGAGCTGGAACTCCACCAGCGACCGCAGCGACGGCAGGTCCAGCTCGCCGTCCGCGGTGAACGGCGTGGCCAGGATGGGGATGAGACCGGTGGGTGTGTCCGGCACGGGTCAGTTCTCCTTCGCGAGTTTCGTGATCAGGTCGGTGTCGACGTCGATGCCCAGCCCGGGCCCGGTCGGCACGGCGAACCCCGTCGGCCCGGCGGGCAGCGGGGTGCGCAGGATGCTCTGCGCGACCGGGACGGTGTCCGGCTGGTACTCGAAGAACGGCGTGTCCGCGCTGGCCGCGGACACGTGGATCCCGGCGGCGAGCGCGATGCCCAGGCCGACCGAGTGGTGGCAGGCGACCGGCACGTGGTGGGCCGACGCGAGTTCCGCGATCGACATCGCCTCGGTGATGCCGGTGCGCGCCACGTCCGGCTGCGCCAGTCGCAGGGCGCGGCGGCCGAGCCAGTCGGCGAACTCGTAGCGGTTGCGCATCGCCTCGCCGACCGCGACCGGCGTGCGGATGCGCCCGGCCAGCTCGGCGTGCCCGTCGACGTCCTCGGGCACCAGCGGTGCCTCGAAGAACAGCGCCTTGCGCCGGTCCAGCTCCTGGCCCAGCTCGACGGCCTCGCCGATCCGGTACGCCCAGTGCGCGTCGACCGCGATCCGCATCGCCGGCGCGGCCTCGGCGACCGCGTCGAAGGTGGCCAGGTCCGCCTCGATTCCCTTGCCCAGGGCCAGTTTGACCAGGGTCGCCCCCTTGGTGACCCAGTCCGCGGCCAGCGCGGCGCGCTCGGCGTCGGTGGAGCGGGCGAGGCCGGAGATGTAGGCCGGGACGTGCGTGCGCACCGCCCCGCCGAGCAGGTCGGCCACCGGCAGGCCGGTCAGCTTGCCGTAGAGGTCCCACAGCGCGATGTCGACCGCGGCCAGCGCGTCGGCCTGGTGCCCGACCAGGTGCCCGCGCTCACGCATCAGGTCCCGCAGGCCGAGCCAGAGCGGGCGGACGCCGGTGATCTCGCGGCCGGTCAGCCACCCGGCGAGCATCCGGTCGACGATCGCGGCAGGCACCTCCGGGCCGACCGGCGCCAGCGCCTCGCCCCAGCCGGTGGTGCCGTCCTCAGCGGTGACGCGGACGAGCATCGTCTCGAACCGGCCGGAGTAGAGGCTGCGCCACGGCTCACGCACGACGTAACCGCGGTCCTCGCTCAGCTCGCTGCCGTCCTCCAGCTTCCCCAGGTAGGCCTGCGGACCGGACAGCTTCAAGACGTAGGTCGTCACCTCGGCGATGCGCATGGTTGCCAATCTTTGCACGGGACTTGCGGAATGTGCAAAGCCTCCGCATACTTCGTGCCATGGTTTCCGAAAGCGGTGGCAATCAGAGCGTGGAGCGGGCCTCGGCCGTGCTGAACGCCTTCACCCTCGGCCGGCCCGCGCTGCGGGTCTCCGACGTCGCGGCGGAGGTCGGGCTGGGCATCTCCACCACGTCCCGGCTGCTCGCGACGCTGGAGTCGGTCGACCTGGTCCGCCGCGACCCGGTGAGCCAGCTCTACGAGCTCGGCCCGGCGGTGCTGACGATGGCAGGCATCGCGCTCAACAACGACCCGATCTACCGGCAGGCCCGTCCGGTCGCGCAGCGGCTGGCGTGGGAACTGGGTCTCGGCGCCAACGTCGCGGTGCGCCGCGGCGCCGAGTTGTTCTACCTGCTCAACGTCGAAGGCCAGCTGGCGCAGAAGTCGTTTTCGCTGATGGGGCAGCGCAACCCGCTGCACGCCACCGCCATGGGCAAGAGCCTGCTGCTGGGCCTCGCGCCGGAGCAGCGCCGGGAACTGCTGGGCCCGGAGCCGCTGCACGGCTTCACCGCGCACACCATCACGACGTTCGAGGCGCTGGACGCCGACCTCGCGCGGATCGCGAGCCGCGGCTACTCGACCGAGATCGAGGAGCTGGCGCTGGGCCGCGCGTGCATCGCCGCGCCGGTGCGGGACCACACCGGCGCGGTCGTCGCCGCGATCTCGCTGTCCGGTGCGCTGTCCGCGATCGCGCTCGACGAGCGGGAGGCCGACCTGGGGCGCACGATCGTCGAGGCGGCCGACAGCGTGAGCATCGGCCTCGGCTACCTCGGCCCGGTGCACACCCCGGTGCGGGAGGTCCGGTGAGGATCGCCGTCACCGGGGCCGCGGGACGGCTCGGCCGCACGCTGACCGGACGGCTGGAAGAGCGTGGCCACACCGTGGTGCCGATCGACGTCGCGCCGCCGGTCAGCCTGCCACTGTCCGATCGGGACGGTCTGATTTCGGTTTGCGCGGGCGCGGACGTGGTGGTGCACCTGGCCGCCCGGATGTCCTGGCAGCGGGCCGACGACGCGGCGCTGTTCGAGACCAACGTGCTCGGCACCGCGAACGTGGCCGAAGCGGCGGCTCTGGCGGGCGCGAAGCTCGTCCTCGCCAGCACCGGCGAGGTCTACCCCGAGGGCAAACCCGTCTATCAGCCGCTCGACGAGGACCACCCGCGCGCGCCGACGAGCGCGTACGGGCTGACGAAGAAGCTCGCCGAGGACACTGTGGACTTCTACCGCCGCACCCGCGGGCTGGAGGCGGTGGTGCTGCGGTTCTCCCACTTCCAGGACGCCGCCGAGCTGCTGGACCGTAACAGTTTCTTCTCCGGGCCGCGGTTCTTCCTGCACCGCAAGATCGAGCAGCAGCGGGCGTTCGGCAACGCGGCCGCGGTCGCCGTGCTCGAACCACACGACGACGGCACGACCAAGCTCGTGCTCTCGCGCGGCGAGGACGGGACGCCGTTCCGGATGGGCATCCTGGACACCCGCGACCTGGCGGCCGGTGTGGTCGCCGCCGTCGAAACCCCCGGCCTCGACGGCGAGGTGATCGGTCTCGGCGCGGACGACTCGGTCGACTTCGACTGGCTGGTCCCGGAACTGGCGCGCCGCGCCGGACTGGACTATGTGGACGTATCCCTGCCCGGTCCCGCGGTGCACTACACGACGTCCAACGCGAAGGCCCGCAAACTGCTCGGCTTCACCGTCGAATTCCCCGTCTCCCGCATGATCGCGGAAGCGGAACTCCGCTGATCCCCACTCCGACACGGACAACGAGGTCGTCATGTCTGAACAGGTCGCTGTGCCCGAAACCGTGAGCACCGGCCAGGTGCCCAGCCGGAAAGTGCTGCTCGCCGCGGGCGCCGGTCACTTCGTGGAATGGTTCGACATGGGTATCTACGGCACCCTGTCGACCGTCATCGCCGCGAACTTCTTCGCCGCGGGCGACCCGACGGCCGCCCTGCTGTCGACGTTCGCGGTGTTCGCCGCCGGGTTCGTGATCCGGCCGCTGGGCGGGTTGTTCTTCGGGCCGCTCGCCGACCGGATCGGGCGCCAGCGGGTGCTCGCGATCGTCGTCCTCACCACGTCGCTGGCCACCTTCGCGATCGGTGTGCTGCCGACCTACCACGCGGTCGGCGCGCTCGCGCCGTTGCTGCTCGTCGTCGCGCGGCTGGTGCAAGGGTTCGCGGCGGGCGGCGAAACCTCCAGCGCGGTGACGGTGCTGTACGAGTATGCGCCACCGAACCGGCGCGGGTTCTTCTCCAGCTTCGCCGACACCTTCGGGTTCGCCGCGTTCGTGTTCGGCTCGGGGCTGGCGTTGCTGCTGACCGCGTCGTTCGGGGACGCGACGATGACCTCGTGGGCGTGGCGGCTGCCGTTCCTGCTGGCGTTGCCGCTCGGGCTGGCCGGTCTCTACCTGCGGCTGAAGCTGCAGGACACGCCGGAGTTCCGCGAGCTGGAGGCCAAGGGCGAGGTCACCGAAAGCCCGGTGCGCGAGACCTTCCGCACCGGCGGCAAGGCGATGCTGGTGCTGGCCGGGCTGGTCGTGATCAAGGGTGTGGCGCACTGGACGCTGCAGACGTTCATGCCCAGCTACCTGCAGACCACGCTGCACTTCACGAAGGTGCAGTCGTTCGTCGCGTCCACGGTGTGCCTGGCCGTGGTCGCGGTGGCGGTGCCGTTCGCCGGTGCGCTGTCCGACCGGATCGGCCGCCGCCCGTTGCTGATCGCGGGCACCGCCGGGTTCGTCCTGCTGACCTGGCCGTCGCTGTTGCTGATGTCGCTGGGCAACGAGTTCCTGGCGATCCTCGGGATGGTCGTGCTGGGCCTGCTGATCGCCGCCTACGACGGCGCGGTGTCGGCGACGATGGCCGAGTTGTTCCCGCCGCGCATCCGCTCCGGCGCGATCGCCATCCCGTACAACATCGCGGTGTCACTGTTCGGCGGCACGGCGCCCTACATCGCCACGTGGCTGATCTCGGCCAGCGGCTACCGGCTCTCGCCGGCGTTCTACGTGATGCTCACCGCCGCGATCACGCTGGTCACCGTCCTGCGCGTCGTGCGGGAGACGGCCGGGCCCAAGGCCCGCGCCGTGGCCTGAAGTCCCCACCGGATCCGGCTACACGCTGGTCTTCAGCGACTCCCGGCGGGGTAGGCGAGGGGCGTGCCCCTGCGGATAGGCGAGTGGGCGGGCCGGTCGTGGTGACCGGCACGCCTCCGCGAACCGCCGCTCCGCGGCTTGTTTCAGCGCGCCGCCCGCGTCCCACGGCTCCCGTCCGGGAATCGCCGGCGTTCTGCTTGGGTGCACCGGCAGCCCTGTCGCTCACGCGCCCGCCCACCGCAGCCACGCAGCGCACCCCGCCGCGACCCCAGAAGCAACTCCCCTCAGGGAACCGCCGGCGTGCCGCCCGGCTGCACCGGCAGCCCGGCGGCGCGCCAGGCCCGGAAACCGCCCACCAGGTCCGTCGCCAGGGACAGTCCCAGCCGGCGTAGGTCGGCGGCCGCCAGGCTGGACGCGTAGCCCTCGTTGCACACCACGACGACCGGCCGGTCCGGGCGCACCCCGGGCAGCCGGTGGTCGCTCGCCGGGTCGAGGCGCCACTCCAGGTGTATCCGCTCGACCGGCACCGCGCCGGGGATCTCGCCCTCGGCCTCCCGGTAGCCGATCGGCCGGATGTCCACGATCAGCGCGCCCTCGGCCTGCAGCCGCCACGCGTCGGCGGGCTCGGCCCGCTCCAGGGTGGCGCGGGCGGAGGCCAGCATCTCGTCGATGTTCATCACCGCAGGATGCCCGGCAGCGGCGGGATCTCGGCGGGCACGTCAGCCAGACTGGCGTATTCGCGGGTCGGCACGAGCGGCGGCGAGTAGGCGTGGATGCTCGCCGCGGCCTCGGTGCCCGCGCCGGTCACCTGGTGCGCCCGCCCGGCGCCGAACCCGATTCCGTCGCCCGTCACGTGGGTGCGCTGCCGGATCGGCCCGCCGGGGTAGCGGTACTCCTCGGACAGCTCGCCGCGCAGCACGGTGAACGACCCGGCCGCGCCGCCGTGGTCGTGCGGCTTGGTGCCCTGCCCGGGCAGCCAGGTCAGCACCCACAGCTCGATCCCCTCGGTCAGGGCGAGCCGCGCCCACCACCGCTGGTCGGCGTCGAAGTGCAGGAACTCCGAGATCCGCGCACCCAGCTCCAGCGTGACGGTGCGGGTCAGGCCGGCGAGCTGGGTGGGCGTCCACAGCAGCCGCTCGGGGTGCAGCAGCTCCTCGAGCGCGGTTCCGATCAGGCGCGGGTGGATCTCGGTCGAACGCAGGACAGAAGTCACAGGGGTCTCCCAGTAAGGTCGCGTGAGAATCGGGAAGAGGCGAGACGCGGCAGGTCAGCGACCGTGCCGCGTCGGGCTACACCCGCAGGACGCGACCAGCACCAGATCGACGGCACGGTTGCGCCAGAAGCGGCGCCGCGGGTACCGGGAGGTGCTCACGAAGCGCATCGTGCCACGAGATCCGGCTACCCGCTGTGACGTCCCACCAAGTGGTACGGGGGCGGCGGGACTCCGGCGGCGCCCGGCGGCCACAATGGGCCCGTGAGCGAGCCGAACGACCTTGACGATCTCGTGGTGCGGATGGCCGGGGTGGGGGTCCGCCGCGGCAAGAACGACCTGCTGGCCGGCCTCGACTGGTCGGTCGAGCTGGACGAGCGCTGGGTGGTGCTGGGCCCGAACGGCGCAGGCAAGACCACCCTGCTCCGGCTCGCGGCCGCCGAACTGCACCCCACCACCGGGTCGCTGCACCTGCTCGGCGAGCAGATCGGCCGCACCAACATCTTCGACCTGCGCCCGCGCATCGGCTTCACCTCGGCGGCGATCGCGTCGCGCGTGCCGGGGGACGAGAAGGTCGTCGACGTCGTGGTCAGCGCCGGGTACGCGGTGATCGGCCGCTGGCGCGAGCAGTACGACACGATGGACACCGGCCGCGCCGAGGAGCTGCTGGGCGCGCTGGGCATCCGGCACCTGGCCGACCGCGAGTACGGCACGCTGTCCGAGGGCGAGCGCAAGCGCACGCTGATCGCCCGGTCCCTGATGACCGACCCGGAGCTGCTGCTGCTCGACGAGCCCGCCGCGGGTCTCGACCTCGGCGGCCGGGAGGACCTGGTCGCGCGGCTGTCCGAGCTGGCGCTGGACCCGGACGCCCCGGCCATGGTGCTCGTCACACACCACGTCGAGGAAATTCCGCCAGGCTTCACCCACGCGCTGCTGCTGCGGGAAGGCCGTGCCGTGGTCGCGGGCCTGGTCGACGACGTGCTCACCGCGGAGAACCTGTCGAAGACGTTCGACCAGGACCTCGTCCTCGAACGCTCGGGTGACCGCTTCTTCGCGCGTCGCCGGTAAGGTCACCCCTACCGGCCGGTAGGTGCACCGCAAGATCAAGGAGGATGCCAGCGTGGGCGAGTTCGTACGGCTCGAGGTGGACGGCGGGATCGGCACGATCCGGCTGGAGCGGCCCCCGGTCAACGCGATCAACGGCCAGGTCACGGCCGAGCTGGCGGTGGCCGCGCAGGAGGCGGCCGAGCGGTCCGACGTGCGCGCGGTGATCCTCTACGGCGGGGAGAAGACTTTCTGCGGCGGCGCGGACGTCAAGGAGATGGTCACCCGCTCCTACGTCGAGATGCGGTCCTTCGGCGCGAAGCTGCAGAACACGGTGGCCGCGGTCGCCGCGATCCCGAAGCCGGTCGTCGCCGCGATCACCGGGTACGCGCTGGGCGGCGGGCTCGAACTCGCGATGGGCGCGGACTACCGGATCGCCGGCGACAACGTGAAGGTCGGCCAGCCGGAGATCCTGCTCGGCATCATCCCCGGCGCGGGCGGCACGCAGCGGCTCGCGCGCCTGATCGGCCCGAGCAAGGCCAAGGACCTGGTGTTCACCGGCCGGTTCGTCAAGGCCGAGGAGGCCCTGTCGCTGGGCCTGGTCGACCAGCTGGTCGCGCCGGACGACGTCTACTCGGCCGCGCAGAAGTGGGCGGGTCAGTTCGTGAACGGCCCGGCCGTCGCGCTCGCGCAGGCCAAGGCCGCGATCGACGGCGGTCTCGACATGGACCTGGCCAGCGGCCTCAAGCTGGAGACGCAGCTGTTCACGTCGCTGTGGGCGACCGAGGACCAGACCACGGGCATGACCTCCTTCGTGGAGAACGGCCCCGGCAAGGCCACCTTCGAAGGGAAGTGACGTGACCGACCCCGCCCCGAACCCGCACGCGACCGAGGAAGAGGTCAAGGCGGCGTATTCGGACCCCAAGCTGGCCAACATCCTCTACCACGACTGGGAGGCAGGCACCTACGACGAGAAGTGGTCGATCTCGTACGACGAGCGCTGCATCTCCTACGCCACCGACGTGTTCAACGCCGTGGCGGGCGAGGAGGGCCAGCCCTATCCGACCGCGATGGAACTGGGCAGCGGCACCGGGTTCTTCCTGCTCAACCTGATGCAGGGCGGGGTGATCAAGAAGGGTTCGGTCACCGACCTCTCGCCGGGCATGGTGCAGGTCGCGCTGCGCAACGCCGAGAACCTGGGCCTGGACGTGGACGGCCGGGTGGCCGACGCGGAGCGCATCCCGTACCCGGACAACAGCTTCGACCTGGTGGTCGGGCACGCGGTGCTGCACCACATCCCGGACGTGCCGGGTGCGCTGCGCGAGGTGCTGCGGGTGCTCAAGCCGGGCGGCCGGTTCGTCTTCGCCGGTGAGCCGACGAAGATCGGCAACTTCTACGCGCGCAAGCTCGGCCAGCTGACCTGGTGGCTGACCACCAACGTCACCAAGGTCCCGGCGCTGAGCGGCTGGCGGCGCCCGCAGGAGGAGCTGGACGAGTCCTCGCGCGCGGCGGCGCTGGAGGCCGTGGTCGACATCCACACGTTCGACCCGTCCGAGCTGGAGCGCATGGCCCTGGGCGCGGGCGCGGTCGACGTCCGCGCGGTCACCGAGGAGTTCAGCGCGGCGCTGGCCGGCTGGCCGATCCGCACGTTCGAGGCGGCGGTGCCGCAGGAGAAGCTCACGGTGCGGTGGCGGATGTTCGCCTACCACCTGTGGCTGCGGTTGTCCGCGCTGGACAAGAAGGTGCTGTCCAAGGTGCTGCCGCGCGAGCTGTTCTACAACGTGATGATCACCGGTATCAAGCCGTAAGTGCCCTACGCGTTCACCCTCGACGACGTCGCCTTCCTCCGCTCGGAGGAAGGCGCGCGTGCGCTGGCCCAGGTCGCCGAGCTGCCGTTGACCGACCGGATCGCGGACGTGGCGGCCGCGCGGAAGGTGGCCGGTGAGCGGTTCGCCGCGGTGCTGGAGACCGTGCTGCTGCGACGCAAGGGCAAGCTCGACCCGTCCTGGCTCTACACCGGCGACGCGCTGCAGCAGGCCAGCGTGCCGCCGGTGGCGCGGCACCGCGCGCAGCGGCTGGCCGGCCGCGATGTGCACGACGTGACCTGTTCGATCGGCGCCGACCTCGCCGAGTTGGCCCGGGTCGCGCGCCGGTGCCTCGGCTCCGACCTGGACCCGGTGCGGCTGGCGATGGCACGGCACAACTGCCCCGGCGTTGCGGTGGTCCGGGCCGACGCGTTGCGGCCGGTCAGCCGGGACGCGGTGGTCGTGGCCGATCCGGCCCGCCGTGACTCGGCGGGCCGCCGGACCTGGCGTCCGTCCGATTTCGCGCCGCCGCTTGACCAGCTCGCCGAGGTCTACGCGGGCCGCGACCTCGCGGTGAAGTGCGCCCCCGGCCTGGACCCGGCGGCCGTGCCGTGGGCGGCGGAGATCGAGCTGGTGTCGCTCGACGGCCAGGTCCGGGAGGCCTGCGTGTGGAGCGCCGGCCTGGCCACCGCTTCGCGGCGAGCGACCGTGCTGCGCTCGCACGGTACACAGTGGACGATCACCGACCGGGACCCGTCGGACGTCGGCGCCGCCGGGCCGGGCGAGTGGATCGTGGACCCGGACGGCGCGGTCGTGCGGGCCGGCCTGGTCAAGCACTACGCGGCCCGGCACGGGCTGTGGCAGCTCGACGAGCGGATCGCCTATCTGACCGGTGACGTGCCGCCGCCCGGCGTGCGCGCCTTCCGCGTCCTGGAGCACGGCCACTACCAGGAGAAATCGCTGCGTTCGCTGCTGCGGGCCCGCGGCGTCGGGAGGCTGGAGATCCTCGTCCGCGGCCTCGATGTCGACCCGGACGCGCTGCGCAGGCGGCTCAAGCTCGTCGGCGACCAGGAGGCCAGCGTGGTGCTCACGCGGATCGGCCGCGCACCCCACTTCTTCCTCTGTCGCCCGGAGCGGATCCCGGGGTAGGTTCTCGGGTCGTCGACCGTTGACGAGGAGGCCCCGTGTTGCGTGAAAGAATGTCCGGTTTGGTCAAATTGGCCGCCGCTGCCGCGATCGGCGCCACCGTCGCCGGGGGCGCCACGGCCGTCGCCACCTCGGGCGGCAGCCACGAGCCGGACAACCTCGGCCAGGTCAAGCTCGACGTCAAGGCCTACTACGGCGACCAGGTGGACGCGGACGGCAAGCACCACGAGTCCGACCGCAGCCAGTGGGCCGCCGACGTCCGCCGCCAGGTCGAGGGGGCCGAGCACTACCTCGCGATCCGCCTCCAGCAGGGCGTGCGCAACCCGGCGATCGTGCTCGACATCGACGACACCTCCGAGGTCACCTACGGCTGGGAAGCCGACAACGACTTCGGCTTCGACCCGGTCAAGCAGGAGAAGGCCATCAACGACGGCGCGTTCCCGGCGATCAAGCCGACCCTGGAACTGGCGAACTGGGCCGCGCAGCACGGTGTGGACGTCTACTTCCTGACCGGCCGCAAGGAGCACCAGGGTGCGGCGTCGCTGAAGAACCTGGCGAACGAGGGCTACCCGGCGCCCGCGGCGGCGTTCTTCAAGCCGGAGACCACCGCGCCGGACTACCTGCCGTGCGGCCTGACCTGCGACACCGTGCAGTACAAGTCCGGCACGCGGGCGCACATCGAAGCCACCGGCGCGACGATCGTGCTCAACCTCGGCGACCAGTACAGCGACCTCGAAGGCGGCCACGCGGAGCGGCCGGTCAAGCTGCCGAACCCGATGTACTACCTGCCCTGACGCGGGATCGCGCCGTCCTTGGCCAGCACCGGTGCGGACACCTCGACCGTCTCCGGGTACTTGACGCCCGCGCCGGTGTTGAGGACGACGACCTCGTCGTCCGCGGAGAGCCAGCCCGATCCGCGGAGTTTGCGGACCGCGGCGAAGCACGCGGCGCCCTCGGGGCAGACGAACGTGCCCTCGGCGCGCGCGAGGTTGCCCTGCTCGGCCAGCAGTTCCTCGTCGCTGACGGCGATCGCGGTGCCCCCGGTGGAGTAGACGGCGTCCAGCACGAGGAAGTCGCCCAGCGCCTTGGGCACCGTGATCCCGAAGGCGATCGTGTGCGCGCCGACGGCCGGTTCGGACTCGCGGGCGCCGCGCTCGAACGCGTCCACGATCGGCGCGCACCCGGTGGCCTGGACCGCGACCAGCCGCGGCAGCTTGCCGTCCGGGATCCAGCCCAGCTCGCGCATCTCCAGCAGCGCCTTGTGGATGCCGATGATGCCGACCCCGCCGCCGGTCGGGTACACGATCACGTCCGGCACGCGCCAGCCGAGCTGCTCGGCGATCTCGTACCCCATCGTCTTCTTGCCCTCGATGCGGTACGGCTCCTTGAGCGTCGAGACGTCCTGGTAGCCGCCGCGCTCGGCGACGGCGTCGCGGATCAGCTTCCCGGCGTCCGAGATCAGGCCGTCGACCAGGTACAGCTCGGCGCCGCTGACCTGGCACTCCGCCCTGGTGATGGCCGGCGCGCCGACCGGCATCGCGATCAGGCTGCGCAGGCCGGCGCGCGCGGCGTAGAGGGCCCAGGCCGCGCCGGCGTTGCCGTTGGTGGGCATCGCGATCCCGGTGACGCCCAGCTCGGCGGCTTTCGACACCCCCACCGCCGCGCCGCGCGCCTTGAACGACCCGGTCGGGACCAGGCCCTCGTCCTTCATCAGCAGGCCGGGCACGCCGACCTGCTCGCCGTAAGTGGGCAGAGGCAGCAGCGGCGTCATGCCCTCGCCGAGGGTGACCACGTTCGCGGCCGACCGGACCGGCAGGACCTCGTGGTAGCGCCACAGGGTCGGCTCGCGGCCGGCGATCTCGTCCCTGGTCACCGTGGTGGCGGCCAGGTCGTAGCGGGCGAGCAGCGGCGAGCCGCAGGTGCAGAGGCCCTGCACGCGGTCCGCGTCGTGGGTCAGGTGGCAGCGGGGGCAGCCCAGGTGGGAGAGCGCGGAGTAGGCCACGCCTCCCGTTCTACCTGACCAGGGTGTCGGTGTTGATCAGCCACTTGCCGTCGCGCTGGATCATGCCCAGGTGGTGCCGCTCGCGGAAGTGCGAGCCGCCCTTCACGAAGTCGACCGTGACCTCGACGGTGTCGGCGTCGACCTGGCGCGGCCCGCTGACGATGCTCACCGAGCTGATGGTGGACCACCAGCCGACGTAGCTGGACTTGCCCTGTGCCTGCAGCACGGGGCCGAGCCGCTCCCAGCCGGCGTCGGTGTTGCCCGGCATCATCGCGTAGTAGTCGCTGACCGCCTGCACCGCGGAGGCGGTGGCCGGGGTCGGGCTGCTGGTCGCCGTCTTGGTCACGGTGGTGACGCTGGTCGACGGCGGCGCCGGGCTGCTCGTCGCGGAGGTGGGGGAGGGTGGGGCCGAGGCCTGGTCGGCGGGCGCGTCGTTGTCCCCGGTCGAGGCGGGCAGCAGGATGACGAGCGTGACGACCAGGGCGGCGACGACGGCCAGCGCGGCGCCGGCGTAGGCGAATCTTCGCCGCGACGGTCTCCGCGGCGGCACCGGGCCGACCTTGGTCGTGGCCGTCATCATGGCGAGTTTGCCCAGTTCAGCGGCCAGTTCGGCCATCGTGGGGCGGGCCTTGGGGTCGACGTCGAGCATCCGGGTGAGCACGCCGGTGAGCGGCCCGGCGTGTTCCGGCGGGGCGACGCGGCCGGCGGCGGCCGCGTAGAGCAGCGCCATCTGGTTGTCGGTGTCGCCGTAGGGCATGCGGCCCTCGACCGCGGCGTAGAGCGTGGCGCCGAGGGAGTATACGTCGGACTCCGGGCCGGGCGTCTCGCCGCGCGCGGCCTCGGGGGAGAGGAACGCGGGGGTGCCCGCGAAGCGGCCGCTGCCGGTCAGGGTGCCGTCGTCGGCGGCCTTGGAGATGCCGAAGTCGGTGATCTTCGCGATGCCGTCCTCGCCGAGCAGGATGTTGCCGGGCTTGACGTCGCGGTGCACGATGCCGGCCGCGTGCGCCGCGGCCAGCGCGGACGCGGCGTGCGCGCCGATGCGGGCGACCTCGCCGGGCGGGAGGCTGCCGCGCTCGGCGAGTACCTCGGCCAGGCTGTGCGAGGGCAGGTACTCCATCACCAGCACGGGCTTGCCGTCGTCGTCGGCCACGTCGAACACGGTGATGGCGTGCGGGTGCTGGAGGCGGGCGGCGAGGCGGGCCTCGCGGAAGGAACGCTTGCGGGCCTGCTCGGCCTCTTCCGGAGTGAGCCGCGGCGGTAGCAGAAGTTGTTTCACCGCAACGGTCCGGTCGAGTAGCTGATCGTTCGCCTCCCAGACGACGCCCATCGCGCCCCCGCCGATGTGACGCTGCAGCCGGTACCGGCCGGCGATCACGCGCGGGTTGTCCTGCCCCTCGGTCTCCGTCACCCGGCAAGGCTACGGTGTCGGCTCCCCGCGCCGCGCGGCAAACACCTCGAAACGGTCCAGGCCGCCCGCGTGGGGCGGTTTCGAACTACCCGAACCCGCTGGCCCGGACCAATCCACACCGCTCCGACCTGCACCGATACCCACCGGCTCGCCCCGCACCCACACGGTCGCCGACCGCGAAGCCGGTGACGTGCCCGGGCCCCGGGAACCCGGGAACCCGGCCAACCGCCCATCACGTCTGGCCGCCACGCCCAATCCCCCCGGCCACCACGACCAATCCCCCCCCGGCCATCACGCCCACCCG
>NZ_JBHZEN010000114.1:0-26394 GCF_050958625.1 Amycolatopsis sp. 3B14 | reverse complement strand
GTGGTTTGGCTGCTGCGGTCACTGCCGGAGGCGGCGTGGTGGGGGGTGGTGCGGGCGGTGGTGGTGCACGGCGGACCCTCCGAATGCCGCCCGCAGGTGGCCGGGCCGCTGGGGCGGCTGTCGGCGGGTGGCGGCGGGGGAGGCGCGGTCGTGATCGTGCGTGCGGCGCACGCCAGGTTGCTCGAGCAGGGGCGGTTGCCAAGGCCACCTGCGCCGGGGTCCCGCCCGGGTGTCGGGCGAGGGTTAGCCCTCGCTGCGTAGCTGGTAGCGCCGCTCGGCGTAGGCGAGGTCGTCCTTCCACAAACGGGCCGCCGCGTGGCGCATCAGTGGGCGCAGCGCGGGCGCGGCGGTGCGCGCGAGGCGGAAGCCGAGCCGGGACGACGCCGCTACCACGGCCTCGATCACCGCGGTGCGGGGGCGGCCGTCGCGGCCCGGGCCCAGCGGTGTGGCGTGCGTTTCGACCACACTGCCGACGCCCTCGCCGTCGGTGATGCGCATGACGATCGTCCGCGGGCCGGGGCAGGTGAACTCCGCCTGGACCGGCACGCCGAGCGTCGGGGTGACGCGGAAGGTCACCGAGACCAGGAACCGGTCGTCCGCCTCGGCCACGTCGACCTCGGCCGGCGCGGACAGCACCTTCAGGCGCGTGAACGAGTACGGGTGGAACCACGAGCCGTGCCACGGGTCGAGCCGGTTGGCGATCACGTCCCGTGGCTCGCACACGCCCTCCAGGCGCGCCACCGAGTCCACCCCACCATCAGGACGAGCGGGGACGACCGGCGCGGGCAACGGCTCCTCGCCGCCGGCGTGGTCCAGCCGCACCCACGCCAGCACCCCGTCGTCGAATGCCGGACGGCACGACCGCTCGTCCAGCCGCAAGCCGTGCCACCGGCAGCGCAGGCCGCCGTCGTCGACGGAGCCCAGCGCCATCGGCGCGCCCAGGTGCGGGCACGCCCCGGGCCCGACCAGCAGCTTCCCGGCCCGGTCCCGCCACGCGACCAGCTCGGTCCCGGCCACGGAGACCCCGTAGGGCCGGTCGCCGCGCACGTCCCGGCTCGCCGCGAACACGTACCAGTTCCCCGACGGCCGCGCCTCGGCCCGCTTCAGCGCCGCCTCGATCAGCGACGGCTTCGCGTCCCGGTACGTGGGCTCCTGACGCGCCCACGGCGTGCGCGGGATCGGTTGCAGCGGCCAGTTCCGGGGCCAGCGCGGTGACATCTCACCCTCCTAACGCGGCCAGGGCCCGCAGCGGCGCGAACCGCCCGCGGACCGGCACGGTGGTCAGTTCGTGCCCGGCCAGCCCCCACCGCGCGAGCAGGCAGTTCGCGGCGTGCCAGCCGGTCGCGGCCGCGCGTTCCATCAACGCGACCGGAAGATCGATGCGGATCCCGTCCCCGGCCAGCACGACCCCGTCGAACGGGGTGCGGACGCGGGGGCGGCGGGCGAAGTCGCCGACGCCGAACAGCGGGCAGTCCCGCCGCCACTGCACCAGCTCGCCGACGATCCGCGCGCCCGCGGTCTCCGGGTACAGCTGGTGCAGCCGGCCGACCAGCTGCTTGCGCAGCACGGTGACCTCGTCGGCGCAGGCGTAGGCGTGCAGCTCGACGACGGACCCGCCGTGCTCGGCGGCCCAGGTCGCGGCCTCCCGCTCGTACCGGTCCAGCACGCTGATGTTGTCCAGCGGGTCGAGCCCGCCGGTGGCGAGGAACGCGGGCCGGTCCGGCGCCACCGGGCGGTCCAGCCACAGCCGGTGCACCAGGAACGGCGGCGCGATCCGCAGCCCGAGCACCCGCGACCGCCAGTCTTCGTCGGCGAGATCCGGCGACGCCGACACGATCGACCGCAGCCCGGACACGTCCGCGGCGAGCACCACACCGTCGGCGGCGAGACCGTCGACGGTCCAGCGCGAGCCGTCGCGCGCCACGGATCCGGCCTCGGTGCCGGTGCGGAACCGCACGCCCAGACCCGCCAGGTACGCCCGCAGCGGCTCCCACAGCGCGGTGTCGTAGGCCGAGTCCGGCACGTCGAACACGAGCCCCTCGGACGAGCCGAGGAAGTACAGGTGGAACATCGTCGCCAGCTCCGCGGCCGACATCTCCGACGGCGGCGCGAAGAAGCTGCGGGAGAACACCTCGAACGCCAGGTGCCGGGCGGCCGGCGGGAAGTTGATGCGCTCCAGGAACGTCGCCGCGTCCACGTCGTCGAGCCGGTCGTAGGTGCCCGGCACCGACACCGCGGCCAGCGGCGCGGCGGCGCGGGCGTTGAGCCGCAGCATGTCCCGGACGCGGAAGGTGGGGCTGCGCAGCGCGAAGGCGAGCGCGTTCCACGGCGGCGTGCTCGGCAGGCCGCGGAAGGTGTCGCGGCGGCCTTCGCCGTCGACGAGCGGGTAGTCGGCGACCGGGCGCAGCCGCGACAGGTCCGGGTCGGCGCGGCGCAGCAGCGCGCGCAGGTTGTAGTACTGCCGGAAGAACGCGTGGAAGCCGCGGCTCATCGACACGGTGCTGCCGTCGGCGAGCCGGTCGGTCCACGCCGACACGCGCCCGCCGAGCTCGTCCTCCCGCTCGACGACCGTGACGGCGACGCCGCGTTCGGCCAGCCCGGTGGCCGCGGTGAGCCCGGCGATCCCGCCGCCCACCACCACGACCTCCGGCCGGTGCGGCAGCGTGCGGGCGTCCGCCGCGCCGGCGGGGGCACGGTGCCGGACGGCGCGGCGGTCGGTCACGCGGGCTCCTCGGGGTTGGTGGCCAGGAACGTGTGCACGACGCCGCGCTGCCAGCCGGTCATCGTTTCGCTGTGCACGGCGGTGAACCCCGCGCCGGCGAGCCGTTGCCGGAACTGCGCGACGCCGTCGAAGGCGAGGACGCTGCGCCACAGGTGCCGGTAGAGCGTCGCGTCGCCGGTCGCCACCCGGCCGGCCGGGATGATGATGCTCCAGCACACCGCGTGCCACACCAGGCGGGCGGCGAGCGAGTCGCGCACCGAGTACTCGTGCGCCGCGAACGTGCCGCCCGGCTTCAGCAGGGCCCGCAACGCGCGCAGCTGCCCGTCCGGATCGGCGAGGTTGCGGATCAGGTACGCGGCGAAGATCCCGTCGAACGGCCCGGAAATCCCGGACGCGGCCAGCTCCTCGACCGGGCTGTGGACGAAGTGGACGGTCGGGGGCCAGGACTTCCGCCGCGCCTGGGCGAGCATCTCGGCGGAGGCGTCGAAGGCGACGATCTCGGCGTGCGGTGCGGCCGCCAGCAACGCCGCGGTGGAGGCGCCGGTGCCGCAGCCCGCGTCGAGCAGGCGCAGGCCCCGGCCGCCGCCGGGCAGCCGCATCCGGCGGGCCGACAGGCGCAGGTGCTCGTGGTAGCCCGGGTTGGCGCCGACCAGCCGGTCGTAGGCGGCGGCGCCGGTGTCGAACGCGCCGGGCACCTCGTGGCGGGCCAGGCCGGTGCGGTCCACGGTCATGCCTCCTCCTTGGCGGTGCGCCGTTCCCACAGCAGCAGCACGGCGGTGACCAGCGCGAACCCGAACAGGAAGTCCTCGACCGGGATGTCCCACGGGAAGCGCAGCCCGCTGGTGTGCTCGGGCGCGTACAGCACGATCGGCGCGCTCAGCTTGGTGAGCCAGCCGTCCACCGGGATCTGGAAGCCGACCACGATGGCCATCGAGATCCAGTACGCGGGCTTGCGGAACAACCCGGTGCGCAGGTAGGCCAGCTCCCACGCGCACACGGCGATCACCGCGAGCACCGCGGGCAGCGTGTACCCCAGCCCGGTCACCGGCGCACCTTCCGCAGCTCGCGCAGGCGGCCGAGCATCGCCTGCACGCACCCGTAGGTCAGCACCCCGCACACCGGGATGACCAGGAAGAACAGCAGCTCCTCCAGCGGGACGGCGAACGGCAGCCGCACCCCGGTGACGTATTCGGGGTTGTACCACCAGACTCCCGCGGCGATCGCGATCGCGTCCCACACGAGGAACACCAGCGCGACCGGCAGCACCGCGCGCGCCAGCGCGACCGGGCGCCGGTAGACGCGCGCGCCCAGGAACTCCAGCGGCAGGGTGATCGCCAGGCACCCCGCCAGGACGAGCAGGTACTGGTAGTGGTCCATTCACGCCCACCTCTCCGTCGCGGCCGCGGTCAGGTCCGCCGCGCGCCGGCCGCGCCGCGCCCAGATCGCCCGCGCCAGCCCGGACAGCGCCAGCCGCACCCGGCGGGCGCGGCCGACCCGGGCCCGGTGGGCGAACACCGCGAACTCGGCCGCCTCGATCCGGTCCAGGATCTCCGAGTACAGCACCAGAGCGGTCGCGATGCACGGCCGGGACACCGGGTGCAGCCGGTCGATGCCGGCGCGCGCGTAGGCGTAGATCTCGCGGGTGGTGGCGTGCTGGGCGGCCAGCGCCTCGCGCACCCTGGGGTCGGTGCGGCCGTGCCGATGGCACCACAGCAGCAGGTCGCGGTCGACGCCGAACGCGGCGAGCTCGTCGGCGGGCAGGTAGACGCGGCCGCGGTCGAGGTCCTCGGCGACGTCGCGCAGGAAGTTGGTCAGCTGGAAGGCCTTGCCCAGCGCCGCCGCGTAGGGCGCGGCCTCCGCCTGCTCGCCGACCGTGCCCAGCACGGGCAGCATCTGCAGGCCGATCACCTCCGCCGAGCCGTGCACGTAGCGGTCCAGGGCGGCGCGGTCGGCGTAGCCGGTGACGGTGAGGTCCATCCGCATCGAGTCGAGGAACGCGGCGAACAGGTCGCGGCGGATCCCGTAGCGGCCCGCGGTGTCCACCACGGCCGCGAGGACCGGGTCGTCGCTGCGGCCGCTGTCCAGCCCGGCGAACAGCTCCGCGGAAAGCGCTTCCAGCCGTCGGGCCGGATCGCTGCCGGGGGGAGCGGAGTCGACGATGTCGTCGGCGAAGCGGGCGAACCCGTAGAGCGCGTGCACGGCCGGGCGCTGCGCCTTGGTCAGCAGGCGCGTCGCGAGGTAGTAGGTGCGGCCGTGTTCGGCGTTGAGGCGGCGGCAGCGGACGTAGGCCTCGCGCAGGCGTGGTTCGGTGATCCCGGCGGCGTCCAGGGCCCCGGTCATCGCGCCGCCACCAGTGGACGGGTCACGCGGGCGCCGGTGATCCGGTCGGCGGCGAGACGCCCGGACACCAGTGCCGTCGGCACGCCCACCCCGGGCGCGGTGCTGCCGCCGGCGAGCACGACGTTGTCGGTGCCGCGCACCAGGTTGCGCGGCCGGAACGGGCCGGTCTGCGCGACGGTGTGCGCCAGCGCGAACGGGGTGCCGGCCAGCATGCCCTGCCGCGCCCAGTCGGCCGGGGTGACGACGTGCCTGGCCTCGATGCCGTCGCCGAGCCCGGGCAGCAGCCGCTCGGCGACGTGGCCGAGGACCTCGTCGGCGTAGGCGTCCCCGACGCGGTCCCAGTCCACCGGGCCGCGCCGCAGGTTCGGCGCGGGCGCCAGCACGTAGAGCAGGTCGCGGCCGTCCGGCGCGAGCGCGGGGTCGGTGGCCGTCGGCCGGGTCACCAGCAGGGAGGGATCGCTCATCAGCCGTCCTTCGTGGATCAGCTCGTGGAACGTCCGCCGCCACGCCGCGCCGAACAGGATGGTGTGGTGCGCCGTGTCGCACCGCTGCCGCGTGCCGAGGTGCACGACGACCGCGGACGGCGCGGGCCGCAGCGGCACCGGCCGGCGCGGGCTCCGGCCGAGCAGCTCGTAGGCCGCGGGCAGCTCGGTGGTGAGCACGACGGCGTCGGCGGGCAGGCTGCCGCCGGTGGTCTCCACCGCGGTCACCCGCGAGCCGGACCGCCGCAGCGCCGTGACCTCGGTGCCGTAGCGGAACTCCACCCCGGCGTCCGCGGCCGCCGCGGCCAGGGCGTCGGGCAGCGCGCGCATGCCGCCGCGCGGGAAGAACACCCCGGCCACGGTGTCCATGTAGGCGATCACCGCGTACACGGCCAGCGCGTGCTGGGGCGACTGCCCGGCGTAGAGGGATTGGAACGAGAACACCCGGCGCAGCCGCTCGTCGCGGAGGAAGCGGCCGATCTTGCGGTCCAGCGGCCCGAAGGCGCCCATCGCGACCAGCCGGGCCAGGTGCGGGGTGACCAGGGCGAGCGGGGAGTCGAAGTTGGCGCCGATGAACCGGTCGAACTCGGTCCGGTACAGCCGGGTGAGCCACTCGCGCAGCCGGCGGTAGCCGTCCGCTTCGGATGGTCCGGCGAACGCGCGCACCGCCTCGGTCATCGCCTCGGGGTCGCTGTGCACGTCGAGGCTGCTGCCGTCGGCGAAGCGGGCGCGGTAGGCGGGGGTGACCGGGACGAGGTCGAGCCGGTTCGCCAGGCTGTCGCCGACCGCGGCGAGGGTCTCGTCGACCAGATCGGGCATGGTCAGCACGGTGGGCCCGGTGTCCACGCGGTAGCCGTCCAGGTCCAGGCGCCCGGCCCGGCCGCCGGGCACCGGGTCGCGCTCGACGACGGTCACCTGCCGTCCCCGCCCGGCCAGGTGCAGCGCCGCCGCCAGCCCGGACAGCCCCGCCCCCACCACGACGATCCGGTCCGCCGGGCCCGTCACGGTCCGCATCCAGCCACCCCTCACTCGACAACCCGGACAGGTAAAACGTTGCACGAGCGTTGCGCCGTTGTCCACTCGGTGAGCCTGCCGCCCTGCGGACTAGCGTAGGTGACGGACGCCGGGCCGACCGAGCACGAGGAGGACGTGGTGGGAGACCTGCTGGGCCGCTGGCGGCGCCGGGGCCGCTGGTGGCGCCCGGCGCCTACGACGCGCTCACGGCGCGGCTGGTCGAGCAGGCCGGGTTCGACGTGGTCTACATGACCGGGTTCGGCACCACCGCCTCGCTGATCGGGCGGCCCGACGTCGGCCTGCTGACCGGCACGGAGATGATCGACAACGCGCGGCGCATCGTGTCGGCCGTCGACGTGCCGGTGATCGCCGACGCCGACACCGGCTACGGCAACGCCCTGAACGTGGTCCGCACCGTGCAGGCCTACGAGCAGGCCGGGGTGGCGGGCATCCACCTGGAGGACCAGGTCAGCCCGAAGAAGTGCGGGCACCTGAGCGGCAAGGCGGTCATCCCGCGCGCGGAGATGGCCGGCAAGCTCCGGGCGGCCGCCGCGGCTCGCCGGGATCCGGACTTCGTGCTGATCGTGCGCACCGACGCCGCCGCCGTGCACGGGCTCGCCGACGCGGTCGCCCGCGCCCGCGCCTACGCCGAAGCCGGCGCCGACCTGCTGTTCGTGGAGGCCCCGACCAGCGAGGAGGACATCGCCACCGTCGCCCGGGAGCTGTCCGGGGTCGCCCCGCTGGTGTTCAACTGGGCCGAGGGCGGCCGCACCCCGCCGCTGTCCCTGGAGCGGATCCGCGAGCTGGGCTTCTCGCTCGTGCTCTACCCGATCGGCACGCTGCTCGCCGCGACCGCGGGCGTCCGCGCCCTGCTGGACGCCGTGCGCCGGGACGGGACGCCCGCGGCCGCGCTGCCCGGACTGCCGTCGTTCGGCGAGTTCACCGACCTCATCGGGCTGCCCGAGGTGTCCGATCTGGAGGCGCGGTTCGCCGGGGAGTCCGGTTAGGACACCTGCGGCACGCCCTTGACGAACTCCAGGTTCATGCCGAACAGGCCGCGTGCGGCACGCTGGCCGCCCAGCCAGCCGTGGAAGTAGATCCGCCCGCCGACGACGTCCGCCCCGCCCGGTCCTTCCGCGGCGTGGCCGATCGAGTCCGTGGTCAGCAGCGGCTGGTCGGCCTTGGTGTAGGGGCCGGTCAGCGACGACGCCGTGGCGTAGCGGGTCTGGTAGCCGGCGTTGCGGTAGTCGTCGGCGGAGTAGAACAGCACGTACTGGCCGCCGCGCTGGGTGATCACCGGCGCTTCGACGATGCCCTTCTCCTCGGGACGGTCCGCGCGCAGGATCTCGGTGCGCGGGCCGGCGGGCGCGGTGCCGTCCTGGGTCATCTTCTGCACGAAGATCGCCGCCGCGCCGCCGCCGGGGTGCTCGCCCTTGTAGAGCAGGTAGCGGGTGCCGTCACGGGTCTGGAAGGTCTGCGGGTCGATGTCGCCCTTGTCGCCTGGGTCGCAGATCAGCGGCGCGTTCCCGGCCGGCTGGTAGGGGCCTGCCACGGAGTTCGCGACGGCGGTGCCGATGCAGCGGTGCCGGTCCGTTTTGGACACCGCCGCGTAGTACATGAGGAAAGTGCCGTCCGCGCGGCGGGTCACGTCGGGCGCCCAGTAGCCGCCCTTGGGGTCCACCCAGGACGGATCGGCGGCCAGCGCGTCGCCGGTGACCCGCCACGGCCCGTCCGCGTCCTTCGCGACGGCGACGGGGATCCGGCCGGACGGGGCGCTGGTGGCGAACGCGTGGTAGTCGGTGCCGATCTTGAGCACGTCGGGGTCCGGGAAGTCCGCGTCGAGCAGCACCCGCGGGGCGGGCGCGGCCTGCGCCACGGCACCCGGGAGCAGCGCCGAGGAGAGCAGGATTCCCAAGCAGGTCAACGCTCTCACGGTCCTGGGTCGCCGGCGCGGGCGGGTCGGTCGGTCGGGTTCGCGGGCCTTGGTGATCTTGCCTGCCGTGTCCACGGCGCAGGAGTTACCCGGGTGGCGGAGGGACTAATCTCCTCCCTTCGGGCCGCCGGTCGTGCCCGCTGCGGTGACGACGGGGGAGCCGCGGGGCACTGGTCCGGTGATCCACCCGCCTCCGACGGAGGAGCCGCCGGTGCGGACGGTCACCGGACGTGGGTCAGGACCCCGCGGCCGCGGGCACGGCTTCGAGCAGGTACCAGCGCCAGAACTCGCGCCGGGCGGCGGGGTCGCTGCCGTCCAGCCACGTAGGACCGTTCGCCGCCGCGTTGGCCGCGTAGAAGCAGGGCGACCAGTCGTCGGGGTCGAGGTCCATCTCGCCGTCGACGTCGCCGGGTTCCTCGGGTCTGCCGAACACCAGGTTGCGCGCCACGGCCCAGTAGGCGAGCCCGGCGGACACCGCGGTGCCGCCGCGCAGCGAAAGGTTGTCGAGATGCGTGTGCGCGTCGCGGACGGCCTGCTTCAGGCCCGTGGCGGCGGGGCCGGCCTGCGCCGCGGCGAGCAGGCGCATCGGCTCGTCGTCGCCGGGGAAGGCGGCGTCCCAGACCGGCCGGACCCGTTGCGCGCACAGCAGTTCCAGCCTGGACAGCGCGTCGTCGCCCAGTTCGGCGTGGATGGCGCGCCGGTCGGCGTAGGGCAGTCCGCCGTCGGGCGGCAGCGTGCCGGCGAGCCGGGCCAGGGTGTCAGTGTCGAGGTGTGGCACTCATCGTCCCGTTGGTGTGGAAGGTGAAATCGTGGTGCGGGTCGGAGACATGCTGGGGGATCCCGCGGTGCTGCGCAAGGGCGAGGAAGAACCCCTGGCAGTCGTCGCACATCGTGGACGACACGCGGATCGGCGCGTCCGGGTCGAGGTAGGCGGCCTGGCGCTCGGCGTGCATCGCGAAGTAGCGCCCGAACACGCCCAGGTCCCGGCCGTTCGGCTCGGCGACCAGCGGGTGGCCGATCTGCTGGTGGAACTGCCGCATGTCGTTGAAGGAGGGCCGGGTGAAGTGCGGCTCGTGCCTGCCCCAGCCGCTGAGGGTGTTGACGCGGTCGGTGAAGGCGATGGTCTTGTGCGAGTCGTCGTACCCGTGCAGCCCGAGCGGGTCCAGCCAGGTCAGCGGGTTGCGGACGTAGGAGTGGATGCCGAGGCCGCCGAGCAGGTGCAGCGGATCTGGGCTGTGGTAACGGCCGGTGAGCGGGTCGTAGTAGCGGTGCAGGTTGTAGTACAGGCCGGTTTCCGGATCGTGGTACTGCCCGGGGAACCGCAGTGGCGTGGCCGCCCCGTCATCGCCTGTGGCGCCCCACAACGCGGTCGTGGCGCGCCACGCGATCGTCCCGTCCGGGTCGACCAGCTCGGTCGGCGTGCCGACCAGATCGGTGACGATGGCGTAGAAGCGGCTGTCCACCCACTCCTGGGGCGCGTGCGCGGCGGAGGTCCGCTCCACCTGGGTCAGCGGGCGCCAGCTCTCCGGGTGCCAGTCCCACGTCGTCGCCCTGGCGCCGCCGTCGCCGGAGGTGACCTGCTCGGCCAGGCGCGTGCCGTCCCAGCTGAACACGGTGCGCTCGACCACGGCTTCGCCGTCGGCGGCCAGGCGCTCCTTGGCGACCCGCCGCCCGAAGGCGTCGTAGGAGTAGCGCCACCGGACGCCGTCCGGGGTGACGACCGCGGCGAGCCTGCTTTCGGCGTCCCACTCGTAGCGCCACGTCCGGTCCCGCCCGGACAGCGAGCGGCGCCTGCGCAGCACGACGCGTCCCTCGGCGTCGTGGACCAGGTGCAGGCCGCCGGCCCGGTCCAGCCGGGTGCCGCGGTAGGCGCGCGGCCCGTCCTCGCCCGCCCCGGCGGACGTGGCGAAGGTGATGTTGCCCGCGGGGTCGTAGGAGTAGCGCTCCGTCCCGGCCGGGGCCCGCACCTCGGTGACCCGGCCCAGCACGTCCAGCGAGTACTGGCGCGGCCCGGCCAGCTGGTCGACGATCGCGGTGATGCCGCCGTCGGCGCGGTAGGTGTAGGCGCGCCGCTGCGTGACCCGCGGCCCCCGGCCTCCGCCGGTGGCGGTGAGCACCTGAGTGTGCGGGCGGTGGCCGGCGGTCCAGGTCTGGCTGAGCGCCGCCGCGCCGAACCGCCGCTCGGTCTCCCGCCCCGCCGCGTCGTGGGCGAACGTGATCGCCCGGCCCGCGGTCTCCAGCGCGCGGGGGCGGCCGGCCGGGTCGTAGCTCCAGGCGGTCCGCCCGCCGGACGGGGTCGTGCGGAGCACCCGCCTGCCCAGCGGGTCGTAGGCCGAGGACACGACCCGCCCGTCGCACGTCTCCGCGAGCACCCGTCCCGCCGCGTCGTAGGAGACGGTCACCTCGGCCGCGGAGTTCACGGCCCGCACGATGCGCCCGGCCGGGTCGTGCTCGAAGGTCGTGACCTCCCCGCCGGCAACCTGTTCGACGACCGCGCCCCTGGCGTCGTAGGTGTAGCGGATCGCCTCGCCCGCCGCGTTGACCCGTTCCACCACGCGCCCGGCGGCGTCGTGCCGGTAGGTCAGGACCCGGCCGTTGAAGTCGGTCTCCCGGACCAGGTTGCCCGCCGCGTCGTACTCGTAGCGCCATTCGAGGCCCCGCTGGTTCACGACCGCGACGGGGCGCAGCTCGGTGTCGTAGCGGATCTCCACGCGCGCGCCGTCCGCGGTCGTTTCGGCCGACTTCAGGTCGAAGTGCGTGTGCTCGATCCGCGTCACCGCGCCGGTGAGGTCGATGTGCTCGACCGTGTCGCCCTCGCCGTCGTAGCTCATCCGCTCGGTCGACCCGTCGGGCAGGGTCCGCCACGCTGGCCGGCCTTCGACGGTCCAGCCGAACCGCGTCACCCCGCCCAGCGGGTCGGTGGTGCTGACGACCCGGCCGAACCCGTCGTAGGTGTGCCGGGTGGTGGCGCCCACCTCGTCGGTGACGGTGACCGGGAGGCCGGCCGCGTTGGTCTCGAACCGCTTGGTGTGCCCCAGCGCGTCGGTGACGGCGAGCAGGTGGCCGCGGCTGTCGTGCGTGTAGGTGGTGGCGGCGCCGGTGGGGTTCGTGCTGGTGCGGGGGTTGCCCCGCTCGTCGTAGGTCCAGCGCCAGACCGCGCCTGCGGCGTCGGTGACGGCCACCGGCTGGTGCAGCGCGTTGTACTCGGCGCGCAGGCGGCCTCCGCCGGGCTGGACCACCTCGACCAGATCGCCGGCGTCGTCGGTGACGTACCGCGTGGTCGCGCCCGCCGGGTCGGTCTCGGCGAGCAGCCGCCCGCGGTCGTCCCACTCGCTGGTGGTGGTGCCGCCGAGGGGGTCGACGCGGCGGACGACCTGTCCGCGCTCGTCGTAGTGGAAGGTCGTCGTGTGGCCGAGCGAATTCGTGTGCCGGGTGACGCGGTGCGCGTTGTCGTAGGCGAAGGAGCTGTTCAGCATCCCGTCGGCCCCGGTGCCGCGCACGCAGCGGCCGGCGTCGTCGTAGGTGAACTCGTACCAGGTTCCCCGCCGGTCCTCCCAGCGGGTCATCCGGCTCTGCCGGTCGTAGGCGAAGCGCATGGCCAGCCCGGAGGAGTTGACCACCGCGGACAGGTTGCCGTCCTCGTCGTGGTCGTAGCGCGTCACCGGGACGTCGGCGCCGCCCGCGCCGGCGCCGAGCATGGTGAGTGCGACGACCCGCCCGGCGTCGGTGGTGACACCGACCCGGTAGCCGCCGGAGTGCCGCAGCTCGACCGGGGCGCCCGTCTCGTCGTACCGGAACTCCACGGTGTTGCCGTTGCGGTCGGACATCCCGGTGACCGGCATGGTCCCCGGCGAGCGCGGGTCGACCACCGAGAAGCTGAGCACCCGGCCGGTTTCCGGGTCGGTGATCGTGTACCCGTCGCGCCGGCTGCCCGCCAGGATGTGCCGCGGCCCCGCCGAGGGCACCGTGGCGAGGCTGCCGTCGTCGGCCCGCGGGTACACGAGCAGCTTCCCGTCCGCGGCGGCGAACACCACCCCGGCGGCGTCGACCTCGATCCGCTGGTCCAGCGTGGACGCCCAGGACCGGCCGAACCACCGGCCCGAGCGGTGGTTCGACAGGTGGATGCGCTCCAGCCGCAGCGGGAACACCCCGGGGAGGGCGAGGTCGGTCTGGGTCAGCAGCACCTCGCCGCTGACCATGTCCACCGGGTCGCCCAGCGCGCGGCCGATCTTCTCCTTCGCGCTGACGGCCAGGTCGCGGATCTTGTTCCCGGCGTTGCTCACCGCCGTGCGCAGCGAACCCGGCGTGCCCGGTGTGTCGGGGCTCGCCGGGGTGTCCGGAGTGGACGGTGTGCCGTCCAGGTCCGGGGTGGAGATCCCGTCCCCGCTCCGCGCGGCCGACGGGGTGGTCGGGCCGTCGCCGTGGCGCCCGAACTTCCGGCCCAGCGCCGAGAGCTTGTCGATGATCTCGCCCAGTTTGTCGATCACCCGGCGGATCCGCGGCGCCGCGTTCCCCACGGTCTTGACCAGTTTGCGGATCAGGTCGGCGATGCGGGTGATGGCGCTGCTGATCGCGGTGGTGGCCTGCGCGGCGATCAGCGGGGTCGCGAACCCCAGGGTGCACGCGGCTTCCAGCGCCCACGTGATCAGCTTGCCGACCAGTTCCGCGACCAGGTCGCGCACGATCTCCCGCACCATGGCCACGACCTGGCCCATGATCATGACGCCGGTGGAGATCCCGTCGGCCAGGGTGGCCGCGCCCGCGATCGCGTCGGTCTGGGCGGCGACGTTGGCGCGGTAGGCGTCGCCGCCCTCGCCCGTCCACCCGGCGGTGCCGGTGTTCGCCTCGGTGGTCAGGTCCTGCGCGATCGTGTTCACCTCGGTCGCGACGTTGGCCCAGGTGTCGGCGAAGGACTGGATCACCGGCGGGTCGCCTGCCAGCCAGTCGAGGGCTTCCTTGAGCGGCCGGACGTGCTCGATCAGCCAGGACACGCCGTACTGCGCGAGGGTGCCGAGCGGGTCGATCACCATCGACAGCACTTCCAGGCCGACGCCGAGCGCGCCCAGCCCGCCCTCGACCCAGGACCCGTCCTTGATGCCGTTGGCCAGGTCGGTCGCGGACTCGGCGATGCCGATCCCCGTCACGCCCGTCGTCTGCGACTGGGCCTGCGCCACCAGTGGATTCGACACGCGCCACCCCCATGACTCGCCCGGGTACGACGCAATCAGGGGGTGCACGGTTGCACAAGCCGCCGAATGATCTAAGGACCGAGCCGGATTCCGTTGGTATCCCACCGGACTGGCGGGGTGTGCGCGGCGGGCCTACGGTGGCTGTTCCGGCTGCGGAAAGGGGACCGTCATGGCCGCGCACCAGCCCTACGGGGCGTTCCGGGTGACGCTCGGCGCGGGGGCGGGCGGCGAACTGCGGCGGGTCACCGGGCGGTGGTGGATGGTCGCCCTGCTGGGAGTCGCCACCGCGGTGCTGGGCGTGCTGCTGCTGGTGAA
Source organism: Amycolatopsis sp. 3B14 (assembly GCF_050958625.1). Classification (NCBI taxonomy): domain Bacteria; kingdom Bacillati; phylum Actinomycetota; class Actinomycetes; order Pseudonocardiales; family Pseudonocardiaceae; genus Amycolatopsis; species Amycolatopsis sp. 3B14. Next base: position 12,399 of record NZ_JBHZEN010000114.1, on the reverse strand, counting down.
CCTGGCCGTCGCGGTGGGAACGCTCGCCGTGATCGTCGCGATCGCCCTGCTGTTCGAGGGCTTCGACGAGGTCCTCACCGCGGACCGGCACCGCACCCGGTGGCCGTCCTACCTGCTCGGGGTGGTGTGGATCGGGATCGGGGTGATCGCGCTGGCGTGGCCGGGCATCACCCTGCTCACGCTCGCCGTGGTGGTCGGCGTCGGGTTCGTCGTCGCGGGCGCCGGGCAGATCGCCGCGTCACTCGCCTGGCGGCGGCGCCTGCCGATGTGGGGCCTGTGGCTCGGCCTCGGCGTGGTGACGCTGCTGATCGGGGTGGTGGCCCTGGTGTGGCCCGACCTGACCATCCTCACGCTCGCGATCTGGCTCGGAATCGCCCTGGTACTGCGCGGCGCCGGCGCCCTCCGGTTCGCCCTCCAGCTGCGCCGCGCCCACCAGGCGATGGCGGCCTAGACCGCTCGCGCGATCGCGATCGAACCCTCCAATCGCGCGCCGGCCTCGTAGAACATGTACTCCACGCCGTTTTCGGTGCCGAACGACGCCGATGCGCACCGGCCGTTGTCGGGGGCTCCGGGCAGCGGCGCGTGGAACACGCCGAGGTGCCGGCGCAGGCTGAAGTCGTTGCCCACCTCGGTGATGAGCATCGACCCGCCGGCCTCGATGTTGCAGTGGTACACCACGTACGTACTGCCGTTGCGCTTCACCACCGACGGACCGCTGATGTCGCGCGCGCCGACCTCCTCGGGGCGGATCAGCGGCTCCTGCGCGAACTCCCAGTTCCGCCCGTCGGCCGACCAGCCCCAGCCGATCGTGCGCCGGTTGGTCTGGTTGTTGATCATGAAGACCATCACGTACTTCGCGCCCAGGGCGGGCAGGCTGTGCTCAAACACCCGCGCGTAGGACGTCTCGCTGGTGCCGGCAGGCAGCATCGACGCCGACAGCACGACCTTGTCGTAGGTGAAGTCGATGCCGTCGCTCGACCGGGCCAGACGCGTCGTGGTGTTCTCGCCGTGGAAGTACAGCCACATCTCCTGTGTCGGCGCGTGCCACATCACGTGCGGCGACGAGACGTGGCTGACCGAGTAGTGCGGCGCCCACACGTTGGACACGATCGGGTTGGCCGGGTACTCGGTGAACGGCCCTTCCAGCGAGTCGGCGTAGGCGAGGCAGATTCCGCCGGGCGCGTCGTGCGGCGCGTAGTACAGGTAGTAGCGGCCCAGCGCGTTGCGCACCCGGCCGACGGTGCCGCGGATGCACGGGAAGATCAGCTCGCCGGTCGGGTTGTACTTCAGCGCGCTCTTGTCGAAAGCGGTGCGCAGGAACCGGTAGTCGGGGAAGCCCGCGGGGGCGGCCTGCGCAGGGAGGGCGGGGACGGCGAAGGCCGCCAGGCCCAGCCCGGCGGCGACCTTCAGCGTCGCCCGGCGGGAGAGCTCGGTCATTCGGTGACTCCCTTTCGTCGGCGTTGACGACACGGGACTGTCCGTGACCCGTCCGAGTGGCGTCAAGGTGCTAATACGTATTAGTCCCGTCCTTGTCTGGTTTCGGACAAGTTCCTTGACACTGCGCTGCTCGTGCCAGAGCCTCGCCTAATCCGCATTAGCAACAGCAGGAGGTTGCCGTGCCGTCCAGGCGTGACATGCCCCGGCAGGCCGACATCGCCCGCATCGCCGGCGTCTCGCAGGCCACGGTGTCGGTCGTGCTCGGCGGCCGGTCCGGGGTCCGGATGGCCGAGTCGACGCGCCGCCGGGTGCTCGAAGTGGCCGAGAACCTGGGGTACGTGCCGCACCCGGTCGCGACCCGGCTGGCGTCGGCGCGCTCGAACATGCTCGGCCTCTACACGTTCCGCGCCACGTTTCCGATGGAGGTGGCCGACTCCTACTACCCGATCCTGGTCGGGGTCGAGGAAGAGGCCGCGGCGCTCGGCCAGGACCTGATCCTGTTCACCGGGCTGAGCGGCGCGGAGGCGTCCGGGGAGGCCGCGATCCGGCGCACCCGCGTCGCCGACGGCTGCCTGTTCTTCGGGCGGCACGTGCCCGAGGAGCCGATCGCGAAGCTGGTCGACTCCGGCTTCCCGCTCGTCTACATCGGACGGCGGGAGGAGCTCGGCGGCCGCATCCCGTACGTGGGCGCGGATTACGTGGCGGCCTCGGCCGAGGTCGCCACGCGGCTCGCCGGCCTGGGGCACCGGAACCTGCTGTACGTGCGGGAAGCCGACGAAGCGCCGTCCTCGGCCGACCGTGAACGCGGCCTCCGCCAGGCGGCGCCGGACGCGCGGATCGTCCGCCTCGACGGGCCCGCCCTGACCACGGACACGGTCCGCGGCTGGCTCGCCGACGGCGTCACGGCGATCGTCGTGGAGGAAACCGACACCGGCGCCGCCTACAGCGCGGTGCGCCGGGCGCTCGACGCGGCGGGACTGTCCACACCGGACGACCTGTCGCTCGCGGTGCTCGGCCGCCCGTCGGGGGACGAGCCGGTCAGCGGCTTCGACATCCCGCGCCGCGAGATGGGCCGGCGCGCGGTGCGCCTGCTCGTCGACCTGATCACCGAAACCGAGACCACACCGCAGCAGCTGCTGCGGTGCCCGCCCGTGGCCGGCACGACCGCCGGCCCCGCACCGGAGAGGGACCATGCCTGAACTCGACACCGAAATCCTCGTCGTCGGCGGCGGACTCGGCGGCGTGGCCGCCGCGCTGGCCGCGGCGGGCGGCGGGCACCGGGTCGTGCTCACCGAGGAGACCGACTGGCTCGGCGGCCAGCTCACCGCGCAGGCGGTGCCGCCGGACGAGAACCCGTGGATCGAGCGGTTCGGCTCGACCGCGACCTACCGCCGCCTGCGCGAGGGCATCCGCGACTACTACCGGCGCCACTACCCGCTGCGGGCGGAGGCCGCGCGCCTGACCGACCTCAACCCCGGCGCCGGCCGGGTCAGCAAGCTGTGCCACGAGCCGCGGGTCGCGCTGGCGGTGCTGGAGGCCATGCTCGCCCCGCACCGCGCGGCCGGGCGCGTCACCGTCCTGCTCGAACACCGCCCGGTGGCGGCCCAGACGACCGGTGACCGGGTGGACGCGGTCACCCTGGAGGGCCGGGACGGCACCCGGACCACCGTGCGCGCCGGATACGTCCTGGACGCCACCGAGAACGGCGACCTGCTGCCGATGACCGGCACCGAGTTCGCCGTGGGCGCCGAGTCGCGCGACGAGCACGGCGAGCCGCACGCCCCCGAGCACGCCGATCCGGCCAACCTGCAGGGCATCACGTACTGCTTCGCGTTGTCGCACCACGCCGGGCAGGACCACGTGATCGACCGGCCGGAGATGTACGACTTCTGGCGCGCCTACACCCCGGAGTTCTGGCCCGGCCCGCTGCTGGGGTTCCTCGCGCCGGACCCGCGCACGCTGGAACCGGTCGAGCGCACCTTCGTGCCCAATCCGGACGGTGACCCGCTCGCGATCACCGCCGACCAGAGCGCCGACGCCGGTGACAAGGAGCTGTGGGGTTTCCGCCGGATCCTGGCCCGCGGCCTGCACGACGCCGGCGCGTTCGACTCCGACATCACCCTGGTCAACTGGCCGCTCAACGACTACTGGCTGCGGCCCGCCCTGGAGATCGACGGCCACACCGGCCCGGAGGACGTCGCCCGCGCCCACCACGAGGCCAAGCAGCTGTCGTTGTCGGTGCTGTACTGGTTGCAGACCGAGGCGCCACGCGCGGACGGCGGCACCGGCTTCCCCGGGCTGAAGCTGCGGCACGATGTCACCGGAACCGTGGACGGCCTCGCGAAGTCCGCCTACGTGCGGGAATCCCGGCGGATCAAGGCGGTCACCACGGTCACCGAGCAGGACGTCTCGCTGGACGTCCTCGGCCCGCACGGCCGCAAGCGGCACGCCGACTCGGTCGGCATCGGCAGCTACCGCATCGACCTGCACCCCTCGACCTCCGGCGACAACTACGTCGACGTCGCCAGCGTGCCGTTCGAGATCCCGCTCGGCGCGCTGCTGCCGCGGCGGGTGCGCAACCTGGTGCCGGCCGCGAAGAACATCGGCACGACGCACATCACCAACGGCTGCTACCGGCTGCACCCGGTGGAGTGGAACGTCGGCGAGGTCGCCGGGCACCTGGCGGGTTTCGCCCTGCGCCGCGGCGTGGAACCGCACCAGGTCCGCGACGACGAGAAGCTCTTCGACGAGTTCGCCCGGCTGCTCGACCAGTCCGGAGTGGAACGCCACTGGCCCGAGGTTCGCGGCTACTGACCCCTCACACCTGGAGGTGTGGCAATGACGCAACATCCCCGCCGGGCCGGTGTCCGGATCGGCATCGACGTCGGTGGCACGTTCACCGACGCCGTCGCCGTGGACGCGCGCTCGTTCGAACTTCTCGCCCAGGTCAAGGTTCCCACCAGCCACGACCACGCCGACGGCGTCGCCGCCGGGATCCTGGAGGCGCTGGAGAAACTGCAGGCCGGTGCCGGGATCGGGGCCGGCGACGTGTCGTTCCTGGCGCACGGCACCACGCAGGCCACCAACGCGCTGCTCGAAGGCGACGTGGCGACCGTGGGCATCGCCGGGATCGGCTCCGGCTTCGACGGCTTCGCCACGAAACGCCTGCGGTCACTGGGCAAGCTGGAGCTCGCGCCGGGCCGCAAACTGCCCGTCCGGTTCACCGCCGTGCGGGATCCGGGCGATCCGGTCGCGGTGAAGGAGGCCATCGCGAGCCTGCGCGCGGACGGCGCCGAGGTGGTCGTGGCGGTCGAACCGTTCAGCGTGGACGATCCCGAGGGCGAGCGGCTGGTGATGGCAGCCGTGCACGAGAACGGCCTGCCCGGCACCGCCACGCACGAGATCACCGGGCTGTACGGGCTGGCCAAGCGCGCCCGCACCGCGGTGCTCAACGCGGGCATCATGCCGCGCATGATCACCACCGCCGACCTGGTCGAGCGCAGCGTCACCCGCGCCGGCATCACCGCGCCGCTGATGGTGATGCGCGGCGACGGCGGCGTGATGTCGCTGCCCGAGATGCGCCGCCGGCCGCTGCTGACCGCGTTGTCCGGGCCGGCCGCCGGTGTCGCGGGCGCGTTGATGGGGGAGAAGCTGTCCGAGGGGATCTTCCTGGAGACCGGCGGCACCTCCACCGACATCAGCGTGGTACGCCGCGGCCGGGTCCAGGTCGGGCACGCGCACCTCGGCGGCCGGGAGACCTACCTGCCCGCGCTGGACGTGCGCACGGTCGGCATCGGCGGCGGCTCGCTGGTCCGGTTCTCCGGCCGGGCGATCACCGACGTCGGGCCGCGCAGCGCCCACATCGCCGGCCTGTCCTACGCCTGCTTCGCGCCGGCCTCGGCCCTGGCCGGCGCCAAGCTGGTCACGATCGCGCCGCGCCCGGACGACCCGGCCGACTACGTCGCGCTGGAGACCCCGTCCGGCGCCCGCTACGCGCTGACCCTGACCTGCGCGGCCAACGCCCTCGGCGCGGTCCCGTCCGGGGCCTACGCCCGCAGCGACGCGGAGTCCGCCCGGCTCGCGCTGCTGCCGCTCGCCCAGGCGCTCGGCACCTCGGTCGAAGAGGCCGCCCGCGCCGTGCTGCGGCAGGCGATCAAACCGGTCCGGACAGTGGTCGACGAACTGGTGCGCGCCTACCGCCTGGAGCACATCACGCTCGTCGGCGGGGGCGGGGGAGCGGCCGCGGTGACGCCGTTCCTCGGGCAGGACACCGGCCACGACTGGAAGCTCGCCGCGCACAGCGAGGTGATCAGCCCGCTCGGCGCGGCGCTGGCGCTGGTGCGCGAGTCGGTCGAGCGGATCGTGCCCAGCCCGTCCAACGCCGACATCCTCGCCACCCGCGCCGCGGCCGAGGCGGCGGTGATCGAGCAGGGCGCGGACCCGGCCGGGGTCGAGGTGGACGTGACGGTCGACCCGCGGCGCAACCTGATCCGCGCCGTGGCGACCGGCGCCACCGAGCTGCGCACGAAGGACCGGGCGGCCACTGTGGACGAAGACGCGGTGCGCGCCGAAGTGGCCCGCAGCATGGGTGTCCCGGCCGCCGAGGTCACCGAACTCGCGGCCACGCCGCAGCACCGGGTGTGGGGCGCGCGGGCGCGCCGCCGGTTCCGCCGTCCGGTGCAGCACGTCCGCGTCGTCGACGGCGAAGGCGTGATCCGACTGCACAGCGCGGGCGCGCTGGTGGAGAGCACGACGGTCGGGGAGGCGCCGGGCCGGCTGGCGACGGTGGTCGACCGGCACACCCGCTACGGCGACGGCGGGTCCCGCGCGCCCGCGGTGTGGTTGCTGGTCGGCCCGAAGATCGCCGACCTGTCCGGGGTGCTCGACCGCGACCAGCTGGTGGCCCTGATCGGCGCCGAGCTGAAGACCCGCGCGCCGGAGGAGCCGGTGGTGGCTGTCGTGGCGGACCGGCCGTGACCGAACCGTCCGATGTGGAGCTCGCCGTCCGGCTGTTGCGCGAGACCCCCACACACGAGAACCGGTCGGCGGAGCAGCTGGCCCGGTGGGCCGAAACGGCGCTGGCCTTCGGCGACGAACTGGCCGACCGGGACGAGCCGGACCCGCCGGTGCGCGTGACCGAAGCCGACGGCGGCCGCCGCGACGGCGAAGTGCTGCTGGCGGAGTACCACGCCCGCCGGGGTGTCGTCACCGTCTACCGCGACTCGCTGGCCCTGCTGCGCCAGGTCGCGGTCCGCCACGGCTGGGACGCCGACGTGCCGGCCCCGGCCCTGCGCGACGCGGCCGTGGCGCACGAGCTGGTCCACCACCGGCTGCACCACGGCGCCGGCCGCGAGCTGAATCGGCGCCTCGGGCACACCGCCGCGCGGCTGGGCCCGTTCCGCGTGCCCGGCCACGTCGCCGGGGCCGACGAGCTCGTCGCGCACCGCTTCGCCCACCGCCGCAGCGGCCTGGGCAAGAGCCCGCTGCTCCTCACCGCGGCACTCGCCGCCTCCCTGCGAGTTGGAGACTGACCATGGGAATCGCGATCCTGGCCCTGATGGCCGCCGGCGTGGTCCTGATGCTCACCCGCGTGCTGCCGACCGCGTTCGCGCTCGTGCTGCTCGCACTGGGCATCGCCGTGCTGTCCGGTGCGCCCCTGACCGGGGACAAGAACAGCATCCTCACCACCGTCCTGCAGAACGGTGCGCCCGCACTGGCCGCGACGATGATCGCGGTGCTGCTCGGGTCGTGGCTGGGCGCGCTGATGGACGACACCGGCATCGCCGCCACGCTGGTCCGCAAGATCGTCGAGTTCGGCGGCGAGCGGCCCTCGGTGGTGGCGCTCGGCGTGTTCGCCGTGGCCATCCTGTGCGGCAGCATCACCGGGTCCGCCCCGGCCGCGATGCTCGCCGGCGTGGTCGGCATCCCCGCGATGATCGCGGTCGGCGTCGCCCCGGTGGTGGCGGGCGGCACCGTGCTGATGGGCATCGCCGCGGGCTCGCCGCTGGAGCTGCCGGTGTGGCAGTTCCTGTCCGACGCGCTCGGCGCCCCGGTGTCCGACGTGCGCTCGATCATGATCAAGCTGTTCCCGCTGGCACTGGTCGCCGGCATCGCCTACGTGCTGGTCGAGACCCGCCGCCGCGGCGCCCGGCACACCTGGTCGGTCAAGGCCGCGCGGCCGAGCGCGCGGGTCCGCCGCGGCGACGCGCCCTGGTACGCGCTGCTCACCCCGCTGGTGCCGATCGTGCTCGCGCTCGGGCTGAAGGTGCCGATCGTGCCGTCGCTGCTGGCGGGCGTGCTGTTCGCGCTGCTGACCACGACCCGGTGGGGCAACCTCAACGGGCAGGCGCTGCGCTCGCTCTACAAGGCCTTCGACGTGGCCGCGCCGCCTATCGTGTTGTTCATCGCGATCGGCATGCTGCTGGCCGCGGTCAAGCTGCCCGGCGCGAAGTCCGCGCTTACGCCGATCGTGTCGGCGATCAGCCCGGCGGGCGCGGTCGCGTTCGTGCTGGTGTTCACCGTGCTGGTGCCGCTGTGCCTGTTCCGCGGGCCGCTCAACGTGTTCGGCCTCGGCGCCGGGGTCGCCGGCGTGCTGGTGTCCGGCGGGATCTACCCGATGCCCGCCGTGGTCGGCCTGATGGCCTCCTACAACCAGGTGTTCAGCGTCTCCGACCCGACGAGCACGCAGACGGTGTGGAGCGCGCAGTACGCCGGGGTGCGGCCGGAGCGGGCGATGATCTCGACCCTGCCCTACACGTGGTTGGTCGCGCTGGGCGGGATGATCCTGACCGCCGTGCTCTACCTGCCGTGAAGCTGTGGACGGCCGACGGGCTGACGCTGGACGCCCGTCGGCACCCCGGGGACGGCCCGGTGGTGGTGCTCGCGCACGGGATCACCGGCGACCTCACCGAGAACGGGCTGTTCGACGTGCTGACGGACAGGCTGACCGGGCACGGCTTCGAGGTGCTGCGGTTCTCGTTCCGGGGTCACGGCGCGAGCGCGGGCCGGCCGCGGGACATGACGATCGCGGGGGAGCGGCTGGACCTGCGGGCGGCGGTGGACTGGGCGCCCGCGCGGGGCCGCGGGGTCGCGGTGGTGGCGTCCAGCTTCGGTGCGGTGAGCACCACGCTGTCGTTGCCGGAACTGGGCGACCGGTTGTCCGGCGTGGTGCTGTGGCAGCCGGTGCTCGACCTGCGCGCGACGTTCCTGGAGCCGTCGCTGCCGCGGGGCCGCGCGCTCTACGGCGACCAGTCCTCGTTGCGGGACAACGGTTTCCTGGACATCGAGGGCCGGTTCGAGCTGGGCGCGGAGCTGTTCGAGGAGTTCGCCCGGCTCGACCCGCGCGCGGCGTTTCTGACGAGCACGGTGCCCGCGCTGGTGCTGCACGGTGACGCGGACGAGCACGTGCCCTACGAGGTGGCGCGGGATGCCGCGCTGGCCCGGAACCACACGAGCTGGTGCACGATTTCCGGCGCCGGGCACGGGTTCCGTGAGGCGGCCGGGGAGGTGCTGGACCGGACGGTGGACTGGCTGGTGGCCTACTGCGGCGAGCGGTAGCGCGCGATGTAGCGCTCCTTGACCTCCCGCTCGGCCTCCTCCTTGGCTTCGGCGCGCACCTTGCGGGCGGTGCCGTAGGGGTAGCCGTGCTTGCGGAGGCGGTTCTCGACGCTCTCCTCGGCGTAGACGAGGGAGTAGAAGAACCCGACGATGCCGGCCATGAGCACCAGGCTCAGTCGCAGGGTGAGCGGGCCGGGCAGCAGCAGCCACACCAGCATGAGGGGCAGGAGCAGCACCGAGGCCCGCGCCGCGTGCCGCCACAGCCAGGTCTTGGCGGTCACGTCGTGCAGGACCCAGGTGCGGTGCTGCTCGGGCAGGCGGCCGCCGAGGGCGTACCACAGCCACTGGAGGGGATTGGGGCGTCGGCGCTCGGTCACGTGCCCCACAGTACCCTAAAAGTTAGTGCATTAATTATCAGTGCCCTCACGGATGGAGTAGGCTCGGCCACATGACCGCGATCGACCTGGGCGAGAATCCGCTGGCGCTGGACCGGCAGGTGTGCTTCGCCCTGTCCGTGGCCTCCCGCAGCGTCATCGGGATCTACCGGCCGCTGCTCAAGCCCTACGGCCTCACCCACCCGCAGTACCTGGTGCTGCTCGCGCTGTGGGACCGCGCGCCCCGGTCGGTGAAGGATCTGGCCGAGACCCTGCGCCAGGAGCCGGCCACGCTGTCGCCCCTGCTCAAGCGGCTGGAGGCGCTGGGTTACCTGACGCGGGAACGCAACCGCTCCGACGAGCGGGCGCTGATGGTCGACCTGACGGAGTCCGGCCGGGACCTGCGTGCGGAGGCGGAGAAGATCCCGTACCGGGTGGTGGAGACGCTCGGCATGGAGGTCGCCGAGCTGGAGCAGCTGCACGCCGCGCTGGCCCGCGTCATCGCCGCGACCGGAAACGCCGGTGCGGAGCGCGACGGGACCGGTTGACGCAGGGTTCGCCGGGAGCGCCGGTTTTTCCGGCAGCACTCCCGAAAGGCGTCCTCCCGCCATTCTGTCCGTTCACCGCGGAGACCTCCGGCGAGGTGCCCGGTGCGGCGGCCCACTCCGGATCACCGCGGCGATCTTCGGCGGCGCGTTCTTCGCCTGCGACGCGCTGATCGCGGCGGCGCCGGGTCACGGTGCCGGTCCAGTTCCTGCTGCCGTGGGACGACGAGCACGTGAGCCGGGACTCCGCGTTCGCGTGCTCGGCGCCTTCGCCTCGCCGGAGAAGACGTTGCACGCCAACCCGGGCGACCACCGCACGATCCGCTGGACCGGCGTCGGGTTCCTGGCGCGGCACCTGCGTCACTGACGCGACCGGCGCCGTCCGGGGCGAACCCGGCCGGCGCCGATCGTGCTCAGCGGGTTTGGGCTTGGAACATCCAGTGCTGCTTCTCCAGGTCGGCGGCGATGCCGATGAGAAGGTCCTGGCTGACCGGGTCGGGCTCGCCGGTGGCCGCGATCCCGGCGCGCAGGCCGGTGATCGCGGCGGCCAGGATGCCGGTCACGGCCTCGACCGCGGCCCGGTCGGCCAGCGCTCCGGCTGGCAGGCCGGGCAGCGTGGACTCGGCGGCGACGGTGCTCGCGCGGCCGTCGGGGGAGACCCCGAGCGCGGCGAGGCGCTCGGCGACGCTGTCGGCGTGCTCGCGGGCGGTGGCGGCCAGCTCGTCCAGGTGCAGGTGGACGGCGCGGAAGTGCGGGCCGGTGACGTTCCAGTGCGCCTGCTTGGCCAGCAGGCCCAGGTCGATCAGATCGGTCAGCGTCCGCTGGAGTGCGGTGGCGACGGTCTTGGTGGCCACCTCGTCGAGGATCACTTCGGTCCCTTCCTTCGGGGAATTCAGTCCTGCAGTGCCTTCTTCAGCACCGCGACCGCCTGGTTGATGGCGGCTTCCGCGGCGTTGGTCTCGCGCAGCGCGTTGAGCATCACGAAGTCGTGGATGACGCCCTGATAACGCACGGCGGTGACGGGGACGCCGGCCTGGCGCAGCTTGTTCGCGTAGGCCTCGCCCTCGTCGCGGAGCACGTCGGCCTCGGCGGTGATCACCAGCGCGGGCGGCAGCCCGGCCAGCTCGTCCAGGCTCGCGCGCAGCGGCGAGGCGGTGATCTCGGCGCGTTGCGCCGGGTCGGTGGTGTACTGGTCCCAGAACCACTTCATGCCCTCGAGGGCGAGGAAGTAGCCGGTGGCGAACTGCCGGTAGGAGCCGGTGTCGAAGTTCGCGTCGGTGACCGGGTAGAACAGCACCTGCTGGCGGAAGGTCACGTCGCCGCGCTGCTTGGCGAGGATCGTCACGGCCGCGGCCATGTTCCCGCCGACCGAGTCGCCGGCGATCGCCAGCCGGTTCGCGTCGAGGCCGTGCTTCGCGCCCTCGGCGACGATCCACCGCGCCGCGGCGTAGCTCTGCTCGAGCGCGACCGGGTAGCGCGCCTCGGGGGAGCGGTCGTAGTCCGGGAAGACCACGGCCGCGCCGGTGCCGGTGGCGAGCTCGCGGATGAGCCGGTCGTGGGTGTGCGCGTTGCCGAACACCCAGCCCGCGCCGTGGATGTAGAGGACGACGGGCAGCGTGCCGGTGGCGCCGGCGGGGCGCACGATGCGCAGCTTCACCTGGCCGGTCGGCCCGCCCTCGATGGTGAGGTCCTCGAGGTCGGCCTCGGGCTTGGCGATCTCCGAGGACTGGACCTCGTCGACGGCCTTGCGACCCTCCTCCGGCGGGAGCTGGAACAGGTACGGCGGGTTGTCCGTCGCCTCGGCGAAGGCCTGCGCTGCGGGTTCCAGGGCCAGGTTGTGCGGGTTGGCGGTCATCGCTGTCTCCCTGAGGCTTCGGGGACCGGGTCACTCCCGGTCGGTGTATTGCATCAAACCAGTTTGTGCACAACTTAATTGCGTACTATGGCATGTGTCACCCCTGGATGGCACGCCACCGGCCGATGGGGGATGATCGAGTGCTGACCAAGGAGGAGTCATGGCCGAACCGGCCGCACCGCGGCTCGACGATCAGGTCTGCTTCGCGCTGTACGCCGCGTCCCGCGCGGTCACGTCGCTCTACCGGCCGCTGCTCGACGAGCTGGGCCTGACCTACCCGCAGTACCTGGTGATGCTGGCGCTGTGGGAGCACGGCGAGCTGTCCGTCAAGGACCTCGGGCAGGCGCTGTCGCTGGACTCGGGCACGTTGTCGCCGCTGCTCAAGAGACTGGAGAAGCTGGAGTTCGTCCGCCGGGAGCGGCGCGCCGACGACGAGCGCTCGGTGTGCATACGGCTGACGGACAAGGGCGACGGGCTGCGGTCGAAGGCCGTGCCGCTGCCGGGCGTGATCGGTGACGCGATGGGCCTGCCGCTGGACGAGCTGGAGGCGCTGCGGGCGACGTTGCGCGGGCTCACCGAGTCGGTTAACGCCTACCGCGAGTCCCGGCCGAGCGTATAACGACCTATACGG
>NZ_JBHZEN010000113.1:0-3897 GCF_050958625.1 Amycolatopsis sp. 3B14 | reverse complement strand
GTTGGCATGTCAACTCACGCGAGCACGGAGGTTGCGGCCCTGGCTCAAGGTGATCGTTCCGGTGTCAGGCGACGGGATGACCACCCAGCTCAGTTGGGGGTGTTGCACCTTGCTGCCCGTCTTTGCAGGTAGCGCTGCTCGGGGAGGCTCGTCGTCCGTTTGGCGGCCAGTTGGTATTCCTTGCGGGCCTCCGCTGTCTCGCCTGCCCGCTCCAGCAGGTGGGCGCGGACGGCGTGCAGGCGGTGGTGCTTGGCCAGGCGCGGATCCTCAGCGAGCGAGTCCAGCAGCTCCAAGCCGGCTCGGGGGCCCGACGTCATCGCCACGGCCACTGCCTTGTTCAGGGTCACCATGGGGTTCGGGGCGACTCGCTCCAGCAAGCCGTACAGCGCCAGCACCTGGGGCCAGTCCGTGTCCTCGTCGCTCGCGGCTTCGTCGTGCACAGCGGCGATCGCGGCCTGCAGTTGGTAGGCGCCGAGCCGGGTGGTCTTCGCCAAGGCCTCGCTGACCAGGGCCACCCCCTCTTCGATCATGGTGCGGTCCCAGCGGCTGCGGTCCTGTTCGGACAACGGGACCAGCTCACCGTCGACGCTCCTCGCGAGCCGCCGGGCGTGGGTCAGCAGCATCAGCGCCAGCAGGCCCGCGACCTCCCAGTCCGACGGCAGCAGCCGTCGCAACAGGCGGGTCAGCCGGATCGCCTCGGCGGCCAGGTCGTCGCGCTGCAGGTCGGGGCCCGCGGTCGCCGTGTAGCCCTCGTTGAACATCAGGTACAGCACGTGCAGGACCGCGTTCAGCCGCTCGTCCCGCTCCTCCTCGGGCGGCAGGGTGAACCGGGCGCCCTTGACCTTCTGCTTGGCCCGGCTGATCCGCTGGGCCATCGTCGCCTCGGGGACGAAGAACGCCTTCGCGATCTCGGCCGTCGTGAGGCCGCCGACGGCGCGCAGGGTCAGCGCGGTTTGCGACGGCACCGACAGCGACGGGTGGCAGCACAGGAACAGCAGGGTGAGCGTGTCGTCCGCGTCGCCGGGGCCGCGTTCGTCCGCGCCCGGCGCCACCAGCTGCGCCGCCGGGGTGGCGAGCAGGTCCTCGTCCTCCCGGCGGCGCCGTGCGCTGTCGCTGCGCATCCAGTCGGTCAGGCGCCGCGTCGCGACCGTCAGCAGCCACCCGCGCGGGTTGTCCGGCACGCCGGTCTCGTCCCACTGGGTGGCGGCCGCGAGCAGCGCCTCCTGCACCGCGTCCTCACACGTGTCGAGCCCGCCGTAGCGGCGCATGAGGATCGCCAGCACCTGCGGCGCCAGCTCGCGCAGCAGGTCGTCGGTCATCCCTCGCCGCCGTGCAGCACCGGCCACACCTCGACCTGCCGGAACGCGGCGAACGGGTTGTCCGCCGCGATCTCCAGCGCCCGCTCCTCGCTGTCCACCTCGAGCATCGCCACGCTGGCCAGGTACTCCTTGGTCTCCAGGTACGGCCCGTCCGTGACCGTCTTCTGCCCGTCGCGGACCCGGACGACCTTCGGGTCCGCGATGCCGTACGCGCCGAGCAGCTCGCCGGTCGCGAAGTACTTCTCGTTGAACGCGTCCTGCGCGGCGACGGCCGCCTGCCACTCGTCCGGCGTCACCGAGTCCCACAGCTCCTGGTTGCCGTACAGAATCACCATGTACTTCATGGGGGTCATCCTTCCTGGTCGAGCCTCTGTCGGAAGCAGGTCCGGAGCGGACCACGTTTTCTCGACATGGCGCGCGGAGAATTTTTCCGGCCTAGAGTCAGCGGTGTGGACCTGCCCGTGATGCCGCCGGTCAAGCCGATGCTGGCGAAGGCCGTGCACGAGATGCCCCGCGAACCCGGGCTGCACTACGAGCCGAAGTGGGACGGGTTCCGCTGCGTCGTGTTCCGCGACGGTGACGAGGTCGAGCTGGGCTCCCGCAACGACCGTCCCCTGACCAGGTACTTCCCCGAGCTGGTGGACCTGTTGAAGGCCGCGCTGCCGGAGCGGTGCGTGGTCGACGGGGAGATCGTGATCGTCACCAGCGGCGGTCTCGACTTCGACAGCCTCCAGCTCCGGCTGCACCCGGCCGCGTCGCGCGTGCGGAAGCTGGCCGTGGAGACGCCGGCCAGCTTCGTCGCGTTCGACGTGCTCGCCCTCGACCACGCCGACCTGACCGGTGAACCGTTCCAGCGGCGCAGGCACGTCCTCGAAGGGGTGCTCGACGACTCACTCGCGCGGGTGCACCTGACGCCGATGACGCAGGACCCGGACGTCGCGCAGGACTGGTTCACCCGGTTCGAGGGCGCCGGGTTCGACGGTGTCATGGCGAAGCCGGGGGACCTGCCGTACGAGCAGGACAAGCGGGTGATGTGGAAGGTCAAGCACGAGCGCACCGCCGATTGTGTGGTGGCGGGGTTCCGCTGGCACAAGGACGGCAACGGGATCGGTTCGCTGCTGCTCGGCCTGTACGACGGGGACGGGCGGCTGCAGCACATGGGGGTGGCGAGCAGTTTCACCGCGGCGCGGCGCCGGGAGCTGGTCGACGAGCTGGCGCCGCTGCGGGAGGGCGCGATGGAGCAGCACCCGTGGCGAGAGTGGGCGTCGTTCGAGCCGGATGGCAGGCGGGTGCCGGGCGCGCAGAGCCGGTGGAACGCGGGCAAGGACCTGTCGTGGGAGCCGCTGCGGATCGAACTGGTCGCCGAGGTCCGCTACGACCACCTGCAGGCGGGCCGCTTCCGCCACGCGACGCGCCTCGTGCGGTTCCGGCCCGACCGGACCCCGGACTCGTGTCGGTACGACCAGCTGGAAGAGGTGCCGCCGGCGGAGCTGACCGCCCTGTTCAGCGAGGTGAGAGCATGAGCGCTGTACCCATCGAAGGCACCGAGGTCACCATCTCGTCGCCGGACAAGGTGTACTTCACCGAGCGCGGCGAGACGAAGCTCGACCTGGTCCGGTACTACCAGGCGGTCGAGGGCCCGTTGATGAACACGCTGCGGGACCGGCCGTTGCTGCTGGAGCGCTATCCCGACGGCGCGAGCGGCAAGTCGTGGTTCCAGAAGCGCGTCCCCAAGTCGACGCCGTCGTGGGTGCGCACCACGGTGGTGTCCACGCCGAACGGAACGACCTCGGACGCGCTGGTGGCGGCCGACCTGGGGCACATCCTGTGGGCGGTGAACCTGGGCTGCATCGGTTTCCACGTGTGGCCGTACCGGGCGTCGGCGCCCGAGTTCGCCGACGAGCTGCGTATCGACCTGGACCCGTCGCCCGGGGTGACGTTCGAGCAGGTCCGCGAGGCGGCGGTGCTGACGAAGGACCTGCTGGACTCCCTGGGCATCACGGCGTACATCAAGACAACCGGCTCCCGGGGCCTGCACGTCTACGTCGCGCTGGAACCACGATGGGACTCCTACGCGGTGCGCGCCGCCGCGGTTGCCCTGGCGCGGGAGCTGGAGCGCAGGCACCCGGACCTGATCACCGCGCAGTGGTGGAAGGAAGAGCGGGGCGCAAGGGTCTTCGTGGACTTCAACCAAAACGCCCCGCACAAAACGGTTTTCGGCGCATGGTGCGTCCGCCCACGGCCCGGCGGGCAGGTCTCGACGCCCATCTCGTGGGACGATCTGTCCACAGTGGAACCAGGTGAGCTGACCCTGTCGACGGTGCCGGACCTGGTATCCCGCCGAGGTGACCCGTGGGCGCAGATGCGGGAGCGGCCGCAGTCGATCGAGCCGCTGCTGGAAATGTCGGCGCGGGACATGGCAGCAGGATTGATGGATGCGCCGTGGCCGCCGGTGTACCCGAAGCAGCCGAACGAGCCACCGAGAGTGGCACCAAGCAGGGCAAAGAAGAGCTGAGGCACGCCTCCCGCCCCAAACGCAAGCCGGCAACGAAAAGCAAGCGACTATCCCAACCAGACC
>NZ_JBHZEN010000112.1:0-13597 GCF_050958625.1 Amycolatopsis sp. 3B14 | reverse complement strand
TCCGACGCGGTCGGGCGCCACACCCTTCGGCCAGCGGCGGCAGGCCGCGAGCGGCGCCGAGCCGCGGGCGGCGCCGCAGAGCCGCAGGGCGGGCCGGCGCCGAGCCGACGCAGGGGCCCGGGTCGGCGCGGCGGCAGGCGCCGCAGAGCCGCAGGGCGGCACCGCGAAGGGCTGCGCTGTGCAGCGCGTGCGGCTCAGCACCGCGCCGCCGTTTTGTATAGCGCTACGGCCCGGCACGGTCCACCCGCCCGGCAGCGCTCCCGCCCAGCGCGGCGCAGCGGGGCGGCACGACGCCACGGCACGGCGCACCCCAAGCGCGGCGGTGCAGCCCGGCACGCCTCCCGCCCGCCCAAGCGCTGCCGCCCGCCCAAGCGCTGCCGCCCGCCCAAGCGCTGCCGCTCGGCGCGAAGCGGCCGCGCAGCCCAGCACGAGGCTGCGGCTCGACGCAGAGGAACCTCGCGCGCTGTCGCACAGTGCGCTCGGCCTGAACCGCAAGATCGCGCGACGAGCGCGGCCTGTTGTCGACCACCGCAGCGCCGCCGTCTCGCGCAAAGCGCCCTCGCGCAGCACGGCGCAACCCCCGCGGGTGCAGTTCCACCCTCAGCTCGTCGAAATCCTCGGCATCCCCTCCCCGACCGAACCTCCTATCGCGCTTCGCTCAGGGCTCCACCGCGATCAGTGTGAACGGCACTCCTTGGTCGTCCAGCACCTGGGCCATTCGCCCGTACGGCGAGTCCTGTGGATCCGTCAACCGCCGGGCGCCCAGGGACTCCGCCTTCGTCAGCGCCTCGTCGGTGTCCGTCACTCCGAAGTAGACGGACCAGTGCGGCGGCACGCGCGCCGGGACCTCCGGTGGCAGCTGCCCCAGTCCGCCGACCGTCCGGTCGTCCACGTTCAGCGCCGCGTAGACGAAGCCGTCGCCGGAGAGGTCTTCGAAGCGGTAGCCGAACACGCGGCCATAGAAGGCTTTCGCCGCATCGAAGTCGCGCGTCATGCACTCGTTCCACACCAGGGTGCCCGGCACGTTCGCGATTCCCGCGCCGATGTGCCCCTTAGCCTGCCAGAGGCCGAACGCCGCACCCGTCGGGTCGGCCGCGAGCGCCATCCGGCCCGAATCGCCGACATCGCCTGGTGGTAGCAGCACCTGACCGCCTGCCTCGCTGATCTTCGCGGTCGTCTTGTCGACGTCGGCGACCGCCAAGTACGTCGTCCACGCCGCGCCCTGATCGTCCACCGCCGGTGGTAACGGACCGACCGCGGCCACGGCTCTGCCCTCCAGCGTCGCGATCGTGTAGTGCCCGTACTCCTCGCCCTGGTCCTCGAACCGCCAGCCGAGCAGCGCACCGTAGAACTCGGCCGCCCGCTTCGGATCGGCCACCATCAGGTCGACCCACGCCGGTGTGCCCTCGGGCCAAGCGGTGTCGCGCAGAGTCATCTCGAACATCCCTTCCACCAGGAGTTGTGCCAGTGGTCACAGTCTGGCACCCACCCCCGACAAAAACGGGTCAGCCGAGAACGGCGTACACGATCACGTTGTCCCGGTAACTCCGCGCGGCCCGGTCGAACACGCCGCCGCACGTGATGAGCCGCAACTCCGGCCCGGCCGTGTCGCCGTACACCGCGGCGGTCGGGAACTCCGCTTTCGGCACCCGCTCCACGCGGATCACCACGAAACCCGCCCGTGAACCGTCCACACGCGACACCTCCACCCGGTCGCCGGGCGAAAGTTCCCTTAACCGCGCGAAAATCCCCGGCTGCCGGTTGCCGTCGACGTGGCCCAGGATCACCGCGGGCCCGCGCTCCCCCGGCGCCGGTCCCTGCGAATACCAGCCGGCCTGCCCGGGCGAGGTCACCGGCGGCGTCTGCACGGTCCCGTCCTCGTTGAGCCCCAACGGGATCAGCGTCGAGCGCGCCCCGATCGCCGGGATCTCCACGGCAACGGGAGCCGCGACCGGCCGGGCCTGCTCCGGCGATGCGGCGCAACCGCACAGCAGTAGCAGGCCCAGCAGCGCGGCGAACGCTGCCCGGATCACGGCGCCAGCGACCCGTCACCGGTCTGCGGCGCGCCGCGCGGCACGACTCGCGTCTGCCCCGGGCTCGGCGCGGAGCCCCGGTCCACCTTTCCCGGCGCGGGTGAGGAATCCCGGTCGAGCACGGTGAAATAGACGGTCACCGGTTCCCCACCGCAGTGGAACGACACCGGATAGGAGCCTTCCGGCACATCGCGGATCACCGTTTCGGCGAACAACGCCCACGGCTGATGACCCTCCGCGTTCGCCGCAAGCGGTTGCGTCACCCGCAGGGCTCGAGTGGTGAGTGGACTGGCTTCGGCGTCGCAGGCGGCGGCGACCGAGACCTGCTCGCCGGCGTGCCCGCTGTACGCGGACAGCTTCAACCAAGTAGGAATCGGCGCCGAAGTGGTTTCCTCCACCGAGGTGGTTTCCTCCGGCGAAGTGGTGGTGGTCTGCGCGAACGCCGGCGTGGCGGCGACCAGGGTCGCGAAGAAGCCGGCGGCGATGGCGGTTGTTCTCATGGCGGCCTCACGGCGGTAGAGCTGATGGCCCTTAAGGCGCGCCGCGGGGTGCCGGGGTTGGCCCCCGACACCCAACCGTGACGTCAGTCCAGGTCGTCGTGCCGCATCAGCTGCCGCGCGGCCTCCGTGATGGAGCCGGACAGCGACGGGTACACCGCGAAGGTGAGCGCCAGGTGGTCGACCGTCAGCTGGTTCTGCACCGCCAGCGCGATGGGCAGGATCAGCTCGCTCGCCGTCGGCGCCACGACCACGCCACCGACGATCACGCCGGTCGCCGGGCGGCAGAACAGCTTCACGAAACCGCGGCGCAGACCCTCCATCTTCGCCCGCGCGTTGGTCGCCAGCGGCAGCATGATGGTCCGGGCGGGCACCTCGCCGGAGTCGATCGCGCTCTGGCTGATCCCGACGGTCGCGATCTCCGGGTGGGTGAACACGTTCGCGGCGACCGTCTTCAGCTTGATCGGCGCCACACCCTCGCCGAGTGCGTGCCACATCGCGATCCGGCCCTGCATGCTGGCCACCGACGCGAGCATCAGCACGCCGGTGCAGTCGCCTGCCGCGTAGATGCCGGGGACGCTGGTGCGGGACACCCGGTCGACCGTGATGAACCCGCCGGGCCCGGGCTCGATGCCGACCCGCTCCAGGCCGATGTCCTTGGTGTTGGGCACCGAGCCGACGGTCATCAGCGCGTGGGTGCCCTCGATGATCCGGCCGTCCTGCAGGTGGACCTCGACGCCCTTCTCGGTGCGCTCGACCCGCTCGGCCCGCGCGTGCTTGACGACGGTGTTGCCGCGCTGGGCGAACACCTCTTCCAGCACGGCGGCGGCGTCCGCGTCCTCGTGCGGCAGGACGCGGTCGCGGCTGGAGACGAGGGTGACCTTGACGCCCATCTCGGTGTAGGCGGAGGCGAACTCGGCGCCGGTCACCCCGGACCCGACCACGACCAGGTGCTCGGGCAGTTCCGGCAGGTCGTAGAGCTGGCGCCAGTCGAGGATGCGCTCGCCGTCGGGCACCGCGCCGGGCAGCACGCGCGGGGTGGCGCCGGTGGCGATCAGGACGACGTCGGCGTCGAGCACGTCGACGTCGCCGGTGGCCTTCGTGACGCGGACCTTGTGGGTGGCCAGGCCGGGCTCGTCGTCGTCGAACCGGCCCTCACCGGTGAGGATCTTCACACCTTCGCGCTGCACGCGGGCGCGGATGTCGGCGGACTGGGCGAGCGCGAGGCCCTTGACCCGGCCGTGCACGGTGCGCAGGTCGACGCTCGTGTCGGCCATGTCGGTGATGATCCCCAGCTCACCCAGGCCGTGCATGTTCGCGCGGGCGCCGGAGGAGGCGATGAACGTCTTCGACGGGACGCAGTCGTAGAGCACGCACGCGCCGCCGAGCCCGTCCTTCTCGACGATCGTGACGTCGGCGCCGTGCTGTGCGGCCACCAGCGCCGCCTCGTAGCCCGCCGGTCCGCCGCCCATGATCACGATCCTGGTCACGTGGTCTCCTCCTCCTTACGCGCACCTCATCCACAACCTTAGGCCGCGACACCTGGAGTACGTCCGGTCGGGTGAGCGATGGGCGGCTAGGCTGTGCGCGTGCCGTTGTATGCCGCCTACGGGTCCAACATGGATCCGAATCAGATGATGGAGCGGGCGCCGCATTCGCCCATGGCCGGCACGGGCTGGCTGGAGGGGTGGCGGCTGACCTTCGGAGGCGAGGACCTCGGCTGGGAAGGCGCCCTGGCGACCATCGTCGAAGACCCGGGCTCCCGGGTCTTCGTCGTGCTGTACGACGTGACGCCGCTCGATGAGGCGCTGCTCGACCGCTGGGAAGGCGGCGAGCTGGGCATGCACAACAAGATCCGGCTGCGCGTGCAGACGATGGACGGCTCCGCGCTGGCCTGGCTGTACGTGCTGGACGCCTACGAGGGCGGTCTGCCGTCGGCCCGGTACCTGGGCGTGCTCGCCGACGCCGCCGAGGCGGCAGGCGCGCCGACGGACTACGTGGACGACCTGCGCACCCGCCCCTGCCGCGGCATCACATCCTGACCCCCGCCGCGTCCCACGCTCACGGTGCTGAGTTCTGCATTCGGCTTCAACTCGCGAGCCCACCCGCCTGGAACGCGAGCACGCCGCGATCAGACGCGCCCACGCCCAGCCCTGGACCTTCTAACACTCACCGCCTGGCAACCTTGCCCGCGCGCGACCTCGTTCGTCATACCGTTCGGTAGCTGCAGGTGTCCACGATGTCGCAGAAAGTGCCTCCCGGAAGGCGGCACACACATCTGTGGACAACTCGGCGCCCCTGTGGACAACTGTGAACGCAGAACTCGCGGTTGTCAGGCCAGGGCGGCCAGTGCGGTGTGGACCAGGACGCGGACGCCGACGTGCAGCGCGCGCTCGTCCAGTTCGAACGTGGGGCGGTGCAGGTCGCGCTGGTCGCCCTCGCCGGACCACACGCCGAGGCGGCAGAAGGCGCCCGGCACGTGCTCCAGGTACCAGGCGAAGTCCTCGCCGCCGGACGACTGTTCCGTACCGGTCACCGCATCGTCGCCGAGGGCCGCCTCGATGCCGGCGCGCAGCAGCGCCGTGCTGTCCTCGTCGCCGACGACCGGCGGCACCCCGCGGCGGTAGTCCAGCTCGAAACCGACCCCGTAGGGCGTCAGCAGCGACTCCACCGACGACCGGACGAGCGGCTCCAGCGCCTTCCACACCTCGTGGTCGGCCGTCCGCAGCGTGCCGCGCAGCACGCCCTCCTCGGGCACCGCGTTGGCGGCCTGCCCGGCGTGCACCGCGCCCCACACCAGCACGGTGCCTGAGCGCGGGTCGACCCGCCGGGACAGCAGCGACGGCAGCGAGGTGATCGCGACGCCCAGTGCGTGCACCAGGTCGGCGGTGAGGTGCGGCCGGGAGGTGTGCCCGCCGGGTGAGGTCAGCCGCAGCTCGATCAGGTCGGCGGCCGACGTCAGCGCGCCGACGCGGGTGCCGATCTTGCCGACCTCGACCCGCGGGTCGCAGTGCAGGCCGAAGATCCGGTCGACGCCGTCCAGACCACCGGCGGTGATCACGTCGAGCGCGCCGCCGGGCATGACCTCCTCGGCGGGCTGGAAGATCAGCCGCACGCGGCCGGGCAGCTCGGGCGCCGACGCGAGGGCCTTGGCCGCGCCGAGCAGGATCGCCGTGTGCGCGTCGTGGCCACAGGCGTGCGCCGCGCCGTCCACCGTCGACGAGTAGGGCAGGCCGGTCGCCTCGGTGAGCGGCAGCGCGTCGATGTCGGCCCGCAGCGCGACGCAGCGGTCACCCGATCCGACGTCGCACACCACACCGGTGCCGCCGGGCAGGATCTCCGGGTCCAGCCCGGCCGAGCGCAGGATGTCGCAGATCAGCTCGGTGGTCGCGAACTCGTGGCGCGCCAGTTCCGGGTGGGCGTGGATGTGACGGCGCCAGGCGACCAGGTCCGTGCCGCCGCGCTCGAGCCACTCGTCCAGCCAGAACGGGCCCCGGCCCGCACCGAGATCGGTCACGGGAGCCATGCTGACGCCATCCGCCGTGATCAGCGCGTGCGACGCCTCGAACGAGGTAGGGCGACCACCGTGATCACCGGGCACCTCCGGGCGGGAGTCCAGCACGGTCACGCCGCACCTCCATACACACCGAGAACTACGTAACCCATTTGACGCAATCCTGCACCATGCAAGGAGCAATCTTCGAACCGGATCTCACGCTGGGCGACGGCCGGTAGTGGATCTGCGGCGAGCGGCACTACGGAATACGGCGTAACCGAATGCGCCGCGTGCGGTCAGCTGGAGGCCTTGCGCTTCTTGCGCCGCACGCTCCGTCCCCAGAGGACGATCGCGGCGAGCACCGCGGCGAGCACCCCGACGATGATCTTGTTCTTCGTCTTCTCCTGGTTGGCCTTGCTGTTCTCGTCGGGGTTGATGCGCGGCCCGGGGTCCGTCGTCTGCTGCGCCACCACGTCGGCGGCGACGTGCACGGACACCGGCGCGGCGAGCGCGGGCGCGGTGGGCACGGCGAACGTGACCATCGTCGTCAGCATCAGACCCGCCAGCACGGCACGCACCTTGACCATGCTGCCCAGTGTGCCGGTTCGGTTACCCGTCAACAAGGAGACTCACGCGGAGAAGGCGTCCAAGATCTTCTGCGCGGCCAGCGTGGCGGTGAGCCTGCCCTCCCGGACGTCCTCCTCGACCTCGGGTACCAGCGCTTTCACACCGGGGTGCTCGGCGAGGCGGGCCTGCAGCTGTTCGCGCACCATGGCCCAGGTCCAGTCGACCTGCTGCTGCTTGCGCTTGCGGTCCAGCTCGCCGGATCCCGCCAGGGTTTCGCGGTGCCGCTCGATCTGCTGCCACACCGTGTCCAGGCCGATGTCGTTGAGCCCGCTGCAGGTCAGCACGGGCGGCGTCCACGCGGCGTCCGGGCCGTAGATCATCCGCAGCGCCCCGGCCAGTTCCCGCGCGGCGCGCTTGGCGTCGCGCTCGTGCTCGCCGTCGGCCTTGTTCACCGCGATCACGTCGGCGAGCTCCAGCACACCCTTCTTGATGCCCTGCAACTGGTCGCCGGTGCGGGCCAGCGTCAGGAACAGGAAGCAGTCGACCATGTTCGCCACGGTCACCTCGGACTGCCCGACGCCGACGGTCTCGACCAGCACGACGTCGTACCCGGCGGCCTCCATCAGCACGATCGTCTCGCGGGTGGCGCGAGCGACGCCGCCGAGCGTGCCGGACGTCGGCGACGGCCGGATGAACGCGGCCGGGTCGTTGGCCAGCCGCGCCATGCGGGTCTTGTCGCCGAGGATGCTGCCGCCGGTCCGGGTCGACGACGGGTCCACGGCGAGTACCGCGACCCGGTGGCCGGACTCGGTCAGGTCGGTGCCGAGCTGGTCGATGAAGGTCGACTTGCCGACCCCCGGCACGCCGGTGATCCCGACGCGCCGCGCGCCGCCGGCGTGCGGCAGCAGCTCGACCAGCAGCTCCTGGGCGAGCTGCCGGTGGTCCGGCCGCTGGGACTCGACCAGCGTGATCGCCCTGGACAGGGTGCCGCGGTCGCCCGCGAGCACGCCCTTGGCATACGCACCGACGTCGATCTTGCGCGGCAAGGGTTCAGGACTCCCGCTGCTCGAGCTGGTCGAGCAGGTCCAGCGCGGCGTCCGCGATGACCGTGCCCGGCCCGAAGATCGCCGACGCGCCCGCCGCCCGCAGCTCGTCGTAGTCCTGCGGCGGGATGACGCCGCCGCACACGATCATGATGTCCTCGCGCCCGAGCTGGGCCAGCTCCTCGCGCAGCGCGGGCACCAGCGACAGGTGACCGGCGGCCAGCGAGGACACGCCGACGACGTGCACGTCCGCCTCGATCGCCTGGCGCGCGACCTCGGCCGGCGTGGAGAACAGCGGGCCCACGTCGACGTCGAAGCCGAGGTCGGCGAACGCCGTGGCGATCACCTTCTGGCCGCGGTCGTGCCCGTCCTGCCCCATCTTGGCGACGAGGATGCGCGGACGGCGCCCCTCGGCCTCGGCGAACGCCTCGACCCGCGCGCGTGCCTTCTCCACGTTCCCGGATTTCCCGACCTCGTCGCGGTACACCCCGGAGATCGTACGAATCTGCCCGGCGTGGCGGCCCCACACCTTCTCCAGCGCGTCGGAGATCTCCCCGACCGTCGCCTTCGCGCGGGCCGCGTCGACGGCCAGCTCCAGCAGGTTGCCCGAGCCTTCCGCGGCCGCGGTGAGACGGCGCAGCGCGTCCTGCGTGGCGTCCTCGTCACGCTCCTCACGCAGCCGCCGCAGCTTCTCCAGCTGCTGCGCGCGCACCCCGGCGTTGTCCACCTTGAGCACGTCGATCTGCTGGTCGTCGACGACCTGGTACTTGTTGACGCCGATCACCGGCTGACGGCCGGAGTCGATCCGCGCCTGGGTGCGGGCCGCGGCCTCCTCGATGCGCAGCTTCGGGATGCCGGCGTCGATCGCGCGGGCCATGCCGCCTGCCGACTCGACCTCGCTGATGTGGCCCCACGCCTTGCGCGCCAGGTCGTAGGTCAGCTTCTCGACGAACGCGCTGCCGCCCCACGGGTCGATCACGCGGGTGGTGCCGGACTCCTGCTGCAGCAGCAGCTGGGTGTTGCGGGCGATGCGCGCGGAAAAGTCGGTCGGCAGGGCCAGCGCCTCGTCGAGCGCATTGGTGTGCAGCGACTGCGTGTGCCCCTGGGTGGCGGCCATCGCCTCGACGCAGGTGCGGATGACGTTGTTGAACACGTCCTGCGCGGTCAGCGACCAGCCGCTGGTCTGGCTGTGCGTGCGCAGCGAGAGCGATTTCTCGGATTTCGGCGAGAACTGCTTGACCAGCTTCGCCCACAGCAGCCGGGCCGCCCGCAGCTTGGCGACCTCCATGAAGAAGTTCATGCCGATCGCCCAGAAGAAGGACAGGCGCGGCGCGAACTTGTCGACCTCCAGGCCCGCGTCCATCCCCGCGCGGATGTACTCGACGCCGTCGGCCAGGGTGTACGCCAGCTCCAGGTCGGCGGTCGCCCCGGCCTCCTGCATGTGGTAGCCGGAGATGGAGATCGAGTTGAACCGCGGCATCCGCTGCGAGGTGTACGCGAAGATGTCGGAGATGATCCGCATCGACGGCTGCGGCGGGTAGATGTAGGTGTTGCGGACCATGAACTCCTTGAGGATGTCGTTCTGGATGGTCCCGGCCAGCTGCTCGGGCCGCACGCCCTGCTCCTCGGCCGCCACGATGTAGAGCGCCATGACGGGCAGCACCGCGCCGTTCATGGTCATCGACACGCTCATCTTGTCCAGCGGGATGCCGTCGAACAGCTGCCGCATGTCGTAGATCGAGTCGATCGCCACACCCGCCATGCCGACGTCACCGGCGACCCGCGGGTGGTCGGAGTCGTAGCCGCGGTGGGTCGCCAGGTCGAAGGCGACCGACAGGCCCTTCTGCCCGGCCGCGAGGTTGCGGCGGTAGAAGGCGTTGGACTCGGACGCGGTGGAGAACCCGGCGTACTGGCGGATCGTCCACGGCTGGTTCACGTACATCGTCGGGTACGGGCCGCGCAGGAACGGCGCGATGCCCGGGTACGTGCGCAGGAAGTCCAGACCGGCGGTGTCCTCGGCGGTGTAGAGCGGCTTGATGCCGATGCCCTCGGGGGTTTCCCAGGTCAGGGCGTCGGCGCCCTTGCCGGTGCTCGAGTGCAGCGCCTCGGCCCAGTCGGTCTGGCTGCCCGGGTCGGGGATGCCGAGTTCGACGTCGGTGAAGTCGGGGATGGCCATCACTTCACTCCCAGCGTGTCGAGGATGGCGGCCAGGGCGGCGAGGGCGTCGCAGCCCGCGTGCACGTACGTGTCGACGCCCGGGTACTGCCCCTTGCCCGCGAGGATCACCCGCGCGGCGCCGGCTTCCTTCAAGGCACGCGCGGTGTCCGCCGCGTGCTCGGCGTAGAGCTTGTCGGTGCCGCAGAGGCAGGCGACCGTCGCGCCGCTGTCCCGGAAGGCCGCGACGACGTCCTCGACCGCGCCCGGGTTGAGCGGCTCGATGCCGCCGGCCTGGAGGAGGTTGGACGCGAAGGTCGCGCGGGCGGTGTGCGCGGCGACCGGGCCGAGCGTGGCGAGGAAGACCTTCGGCCGCTCCCCCGTCTCGGCGAGGTGCGCGTCGGAGCGGTCCCGCAGCTCCTCGTAGGCCTGCGCGTACCGCACGCGTGGCAGCCCGCCCTCGTCCACAACGGACGGAGCCGGGGTGCGCTCGACCGGTTTCTCGTGCAGGTCCGGGAACTCGCTGACGCCGGTGATCGGGTCCTTGCGGGTGGCCAGGCGCTTCTGCCGCGCCTCCCAGGTCTCCGCGAGCCGGGCCGCGAGGGCGCCGGAGTCCAGCACCGCCTCGATGCCGCCCTGGCGCTCGATCTCGGTGAACTCGCGCCAGGCGGCGTTGGCCAGCGCGTCGGTCAGGTTCTCCACGTACCAGGAGCCGCCCGCCGGGTCGATCACGCCGGACAGCTTCGATTCCTCCAGCAGGATCGACTGGGTGTTGCGGGCGATCCGGCGGGAGAACGCGTCGGGCAGCCCGATCGCGAAGTCGAACGGCAGGACCGTGACCGCGTCCGCGCCGCCGACACCGGCGGCGAAGCAGGCGACCGTGGTGCGCAGCATGTTCACCCACGGGTCGCGGCGGGTGAACATCGCGGGCGAGGTCACGGCGTGCTGGCGCATGCCGCGGCCGGCGGTCGCGCCGGACACCTCGCACACCCGCGCCCACAGGCGGCGGGCGGCCCGCAGCTTGGCGATGGTGAGGAACTGGTCGGCGGTCGCGGCGAAGCGGAACTCGAGCTGGTCGGCGGCCGCGTCCACGCTCAGCCCGGCGTCGGTGAGGGCGCGCAGGTAGGCCACCCCGGCGGCGATGGCAGCGCCGAGTTCCTGCGCGTCGGACCCGCCCGCCTCGTGGTAGGGCAGGGCGTTGACGACCAGCGTGCGCAGCTTCGGGTGCTTGGCGGACAGGCGGGCGGCGAGCGCGGCGGCGGGGGCGGTGTCGTGCGGACGGCCGGTGCGGGCACGCAGGGCGATCGGGTCGGCGCCGATGGTGCCGGTGACCTCGCTGTCCGGGATGTTCTTCTCGGCGAGCAGGCCGAGCAGCGCGTCGGCGGCGGCCTCGTAGTCGGCGCCGGGGTCGAGCACGATCGGGGCGAGGTCGAGGTAGACCTCGTTGAGCGCGTCGGCGAGGGCGTCCAGTGGCAGTGCGTCACCACCGACGCGCAGCCACACCGACGAGGCGCCGTTCTCCAGGTCGGCAAGGATGGCCTTGTTGGTCTCGGCCGCGTCGGCGCCGCCGTGCAGGACGCGCACGTCCCAGCCGGTGCCGACGTTGCCTTCGGCTCGCGCGCCCCGCACGTACGGGGGCAGCCCGGGGAACCCGGCGGGCGCGGTGGCGTCGTCGGCGGTGTAGAGCGGCTTGATCTCGATGCCGTCGTAGGTCTTGCTGGTCAGGAGGCTTTCCGGGGCGCCGTCGAAGTCCTCCGGCAGCACTCCGCTCTTCGTCAGCACCCCCGCGACGAGGCGTTGCCAGTCCTCGTGCCGCGGCGTCCCGAACTCGGCGGCGAGGGCCAGCTCGTCCGGTGAATCCGGGGTGGGCGCCGTTGTCCCAGCCTGAGTCATAGGTCTGATGGTAGGGGGCGGGCAAGGGGCACGATTGTGACTCTGCTCGCGGCCCGGCAGCGCCCGCAGTCACCGAGCGCGCATCCGCAACAATGGTGCCGTGGTGAGTTCGAGCGAGGAGACCAGGGTGGTGGCCGGGCGGTACCGGCTGCGCTCCGTGCTGGGCTCCGGCTCGATGGGCACGGTGTGGTCGGCCTACGACGAGTTCCTGCACCGGCCGGTCGCGGTGAAGGAGATCCTGCTGCCGCCCGGGGTCACCGCGGGCCAGGCTAACGAGCTGCGTGAGCGGACGCTGCGCGAGGCCAGGGCCATCGCCGTGCTTTCTCACCCGAACGTGATCACCCTGCACGACGTCGCACGTCAGGACGGCGAGCCGTTCGTCGTGATGGAGCTGCTGCCCTCGCACAGCCTCGCCGAGCTGATCCGCGACCACGGGCCGCTGTCGGTCGAGCAGGCCGCCGCGGTGGGTGACGCGGTGGCCGCGGCGCTGGGGGCCGCGCACAACGCGGGCATCACCCACCGTGACGTGAAGCCGGGGAACGTGCTGGTCGCCGAGGACGGGCGGATCAAGCTCACCGACTTCGGCATCGCCCGGAACGTGTCCGACGCGTCGATGACCCGCACCGGTATGACGCTGGGTTCGCCGGCGTACATCGCCCCGGAGGTGGCTTCCGGCAAAGCCGTCACCCCGGCCGCTGACCTGTGGGGTCTGGGCGCGACGTTGTTCTGCGCGGTGGAGGGCCACCCGCCGTACGACGCGGACGGCGACCCGCTGGAGACGATCGGGAAGGTCGTGAAGGGCGAGGTGCCGCGGCCGTCGCCGGGCCCGCTCGCTCCGTTGATCAGCGCATTGATGGCGAAGGAGCCGCGGGACCGGTTGCCGCTGGCGCAGGTGCGGCGGCAGTTGTACCCGATCCTGGAGAAGGCGCCGCGGGTCCTGTTCGGACCGGAGATGTTCGCCGCGGCGAGCGGTCAGCGCGAGGAGGCCACCGACACCCGGGAGATCTCGGCGAGCCCCGTGCTGGAGGACGGTGCGGCGGAGGCGAGCGGTGAGCTGGCGGCCGACCCCGGTCCCCTGCCGTTCGGCCCGCCCCGCGCGGAGGCGAGCAACGAGCTGGCCGCCGATCCCGGGCCGTTGCCGTTCGGGGAGTCCCGGCCGACCGACACGCTCGCCGCGCCCCGCCCGGCTGCCACGCTGGCCGCGCCTGCCGCGGCGGGCCGCAGCACGACGGCGACGGTGTTGCTCGTGGTGGCTTCGCTGGTGCTGTTCGTGGCCGCCGCGTTCGGCGGTTTCGTGGCGGCGCGGGTGATCGGGGCGCAGCCGGTGGCGCCACCGTCGCGGGACGAGACGTCCGCCCCGTCGGTCCCGCAGCCCACGGTTTTCGAGCGGCGCACGGGCGAGGCGTCGAGCGTCAAGGGTGCCCAGGACGGCACCTTCACGGTCGACGTGCCCGCCGACTGGACGCGGTTCACGAGCTCCCAGGCCGGCGACGACCTGCCCCTGTCGACGCTGGTCCAGTTCGTCTCGGCGGACGGCTCGCAGATGCTGGCGGTGAACCACTTCCCGAAGTACTTCCCCGGCAACGACATCGACGACTACGTCAAGGCGCTGGAGAAGAGCCGCTCGAACGGCGAGTTCAAGCTGGTCAACCAGGCGAAGCTCGCCGAGCAGGACGGGCTGACGATGATGTACCGGACCATCGACAGGGCCCCGGCGGGATCCGTGAGCCGCACGACGTACGCGAAGGTGTTCAAGCACGGCACCAGCCTGTGGGCGGTGAGCGTGACGGTGCCGACGGAGCAGGAAGAGACCGCGAAGACCGCGCTCTACGACCGCATCCTGCCCACCTTCCAGGTGACCGGCTAACAGCGCCGCCGCC
This sequence comes from Amycolatopsis sp. 3B14, assembly GCF_050958625.1. Taxonomy (NCBI): domain Bacteria; kingdom Bacillati; phylum Actinomycetota; class Actinomycetes; order Pseudonocardiales; family Pseudonocardiaceae; genus Amycolatopsis; species Amycolatopsis sp. 3B14. Next base: position 34 of record NZ_JBHZEN010000112.1, on the reverse strand, counting down.
CTTCCCCACTCCTCAACCGCCGCCCGGCAACGCA
>NZ_JBHZEN010000111.1:0-33248 GCF_050958625.1 Amycolatopsis sp. 3B14 | reverse complement strand
GGGGGTGGGGAGGTGTGTCGCGCCAGTGCTCGTGGACTCAGTGCTCGTGCACGATGACGCCGCGGATGTTCTTGCCGTCCAGCATGTCCTGGTAGCCGTCGTTGACCTGGTCGAGCGTGTAGCGCCGGGTGATCAGCTCGTCCAGTTTCAGGTCGCCCGAGCGGTACAGCCCCAGCAGCCGGGGCACGTCGTAGAGCGGGTTGCTGTCGCCGAACAACGCGCCGCGCAGCTGCCGCTGGTAGCCGATCAGCATGCCGGCCGGGAAGTGCACCGCGCGCTCGTCGATCCGGCCGACGGCAGTGACGGTGACCTTGCCGCCCTTGCCGGTGACCTGCACGGCCGCGTTGACGATCTCCTCGGTGAGCACGCCGGGGGTGCAGATGGCGTGGTCGGCGAGCTGGCCCCAGGTGGTTTCGACGACGAAGTCGTGTGCTTCCTTGGCGGTGGCGAAGGTGTGGGTGGCGCCGAAGACCTTCGCCATGTCCCGCTTGAACTCCACCGGATCGACCACGACGACGTTCTTCGCCCCGGCGTAGCGCGCGCCCTGCACGGCGTTGCTGCCGACGCCGCCGGCGCCGTAGATCACGACGGTCTCCCCGGCGCGCACGCCCGCCGCGTGCACCGCGGATCCCCAGCCGGTCGGCACGCCACAGCCGACCAGCGCGCCGATCTCGAACGGGATGTCGTCAGGCAGGCGCAGGCAGGCCCACTCGGACACCACCGCGTACTGCGAGAACGTGCCGAGGGTGCAGAACCCGCCGAAGTCCTCGCCGTCGGCGTGGAAGCGGAACGTGCCGTCGGCGAACATGCCGGTGGAGGCGTTCTTGCCCTCGTCGCACATGTTCTGGTGCCCGGTCGAGCAGGGACGGCACTTGCCGCAGGCGGGGATGTAGGAGCAGACGATCCGGTCGCCGGGTTTGACCCGGGTGACGTGCGGGCCGACCGACTCGACGACGCCTGCGCCCTCGTGGCCGCCGACGATCGGCAGCCGCACCGGGGCGTCGCCCTTGGTGATGTGGTCGTCGGAGTGGCACAGCCCGGCCGCGTGGAACTTGACGCGCACCTCGTGCGCCTTCGGCTCGTCCAGCTGCAGCTCGGTGATCTCCCACGGGCGGTGGGGCGCGCGGGTGACGGCGGCGCGGGTGGTGATGCTCATGTCGCGATCCCCTTCAGTGCTCGTGGACGATGACGCCGCGGATGTTCTTGCCGTCGAGCATGTCCTGATAGCCCTGGTTGACCTCGTCCAGCGCGTAGCGCCGGGTGATCAGCTCGTCCAGCTTCAGGTCGCCCGAGCGGTACAGGCCCAGCAGCCGGGGCACGTCGTAGAGCGGGTTGCAGTTGCCGAACAACGCGCCCTGCGCCCGGCGCTGGTAACCGATGAACAGGCCGGCGTTGGCGTCGATCCAGCCGCCGCCGACGGCGGTGATGGTGACCTTGCCGCTCTTGCCGACGACGTCGAGCGCGCGGGCGATCACCTCGTCGTGCAGGACGCCGACGGTGATGATCGCGTGGTCGGCGAGCTGGCCCCAGGTGGTCTCGACCACGAAGTCATGCGCTTCCTTGGCATCGGCGAAGGTGTGGGTCGCGCCGAAGACCTTCGCCATGTCCCGCTTGAACTCCACCGGGTCCACCACGACCACGTGCTTGGCGCCGGCGTAGCGCGCGCCCTGCACGGCGTTGCTGCCGACGCCGCCCGCGCCGTAGACCACCACGGTCTCCCCCGCGCGCACGCCCGCCGCGTACACCGCCGAGCCCCATCCGGTCGGCACGCCGCAGCCGACCAGCGCGGCGATCTCGAACGGGATGTCCCGCGGGATCGGGATGCAGGAGAACTCCGACACCACGGCGTACTGCGAGAACGTGCCGAGCACGCACAGCCCGCCGAAGTCCTCGCCGCCGGCGTGGAAGCGGAACGTGCCGTCGGGGAACTCCCCGGTGGACGCGTTCTTGCCTGCGTCGCACAGGTTCTGGTGCCCGGTGGAGCAGTAGCGGCACTGGCCGCACGCCGGGATGAAGGAGCAGACGACGTGGTCGCCGACCGCGACGCGGGTGACGTCCGCGCCGACGGCCTCGACGACCCCGGCGCCCTCGTGCCCGCCGACCACGGGGAAGCGCATCTGCGCGTCGCCCTTCTGGATGTGGTCGTCGGAGTGGCACAGGCCGGCCGCGTGGAAGCGGATCCGGACCTCGTGCGCCTTCGGCTCGTCCAGGTCGAGGTCGATGATCTCCCAGGGGCGCCGGGGTTCCCGGCACACCGCGGCTCGCGTGGTGATGGTCATGAAGGTCCCCGTTCGCTGACGTGGGGTGGCTCGACCCACCTTCGCTTCGGGCCACCGGCGGCACCAGCGCCCTTTCCACGTCACGAAAACCTTGCACGCGGCCGGGCTCAGGCCGCCCTGATCACCTCCTCGGCCACCCACCCGGCGACGCCCGGCGGGTAGGGCGCGGCCAGACCGAGGACGAAGTGGGTGAAGCCGGCGTCGGCGGCCGCGCCGATCGCCTCGCGGGTGTCGCCGGGCCGCTCGTAGGAAACCGGCAGGTGGATCGACCGCGTGATCGCGGCCGGGTCGCGGCCGATCTCGCTGCAGTACCGGTCCAGCAGGGCGCTGCGCTCGACGGCGTCGGCGAGGTCGCCACCCGGGATGTTCCACAGGTCCGCGTGCTCGGCGACCACCCGCAGCGTCGCCTTCGCGCGGCCGCCGACGAGGATCGGCGGTCCGGGACGCTGAACCGGTTTCGGGTTGCCGAACGCTCCGGTGAGCTTGACGTGATCGCCGTCGAAGTCGAACGGCTGCTCGTCGGTCCACAGGCGGCGGATGACGGTGAGCGCCTCGGCGAGGCTCGCGGTGGCGTCCGCGGCGTCGTGGAAGGGCAGGCCGTGTGCCTCGTACTCGCGGCGGGCGAGCGGGTGACCCGGCCGCGAGCCGACGCCGATGCCGAAGTCGAGGCGGCCGCCCGCGACGACGTCCACGGTGGTGGCGATCTTGGCCAGCACCGCGGGCGGGCGGAACCGGTTGCTCGTCACGAGTAGTCCGAGGCGCAGACGGCTGGTCTGCGCGGCCAGGGCGGACAGCAGGGTCCAGCCTTCGAGGACCGGGCCGTGCGGATCGCCCGCGATCGGCATGAGGTGGTCGAACAGCCAGGCGTGCTCGATCTCGGGGATGGCGTCGGCCTCGCGCCAGACGCGGCGGATGTCGTCGTAGCCGGCCTGCATGGGCGCCGTCATGATGCCGAAACTGGGCATGGGGTTCCTATCGGCGTCGCCGCAGCGACGGGTCGAGCAGCGCGGGCCGGGTGTCGACCTTCTCGCCGGGAGCGAGGTCGGTGCCGGGGGCGACGATCGAGTCGATGGCGTCGAGCACGTCGGCGGGCAGCACCACGTCGGCGGCCGCGAGCTGGGAGTGCAGGTGGTCCAGGGTGCGCGGGCCGATGAGCGCGGTGGTCACGGCCGGGTGCGCGAGCACGAAGCCGAGCGCGAGCTGGATCATCGTCAGGCCGGCCTCGTCGGCGACCTTCGCCAGCTGCTCGACGGCGTCGAGCTTGGCCCGGTTGACCGGCAGGGTGGTGTCGAAGCGCTCGGGCATGTTCGCGGAGCGGTTGGTGCGGAACTCGCGGTCGGCCCGGATGGCGCCGGAGAGCCAGCCCGACGCGAGCGGGCTCCACACCAGCACGCCCATCCCGTACTGCTCGGTGACCGGCAGGACGTCGGCCTCGACGGCCCGCTGCAGGATCGAGTAGCCGGGCTGCTCGGTGGCGAACCGGCCCAGGTGGTGCTCGCGGGCCGCCCACTGGGCCTGCACGATGCGGTACGCCGGGTACGTCGACGAGCCGAAGTAGTGGATCTTGCCCGCGCGCTGCAGGTCGGTCAGGGCCGAGAGGGTCTCCTCGTCGCTGGTCGCCGGGTCCCAGCGGTGGATCTGGTAGAGGTCGACGTGGTCGGCCCCGAGGCGGCGCAGGCTGCGGTCCAGCTCGGTGACCAGCCAGCGGCGGGAGGCGCCGCGGTGGCTGTGGTCGTCGTCGACCGGCAGGCCCGCCTTGGTGGCGAGCACGAGGTCGTCGCGGCGGCCGGCGATGGCGCGGCCCACGATCTCCTCCGAGCCCGGGTAGAAGTCGGCGGTGTCGATCAGGTTGACGCCGGCGTCGAGCGCGGCGCCGACGATGGCGTTCGCCTCGTCCTGGGTGGTGCGGCCGATCGCGCCGAAGTTCATCGCGCCGAGCGACAGGGCGCTGACGCGTACGCCGGTGTGGCCCAGGGTGCGGTACTGCATGGCGGTGTCCCCTCTATGGTGGGAGCAAGCGGAACGTTGCTCCGCTACCACGATACGGAACCTTGTTCCGCTTAGCAAGGAGGTGTGCGTGGCCGACGAGGGGAAGCCAGCCCGGACCAAGCGGGCCGACGCCCGGCGGAACGAGAAGGCCCTGCTGGACGCGGCCGCCGCGGTGTTCGTGCGGGCGGGCGTGGACGCACCGGTGCGGGACATCGCCGCGGAGGCCGGGGTCGGGATGGGCACGATCTACCGCCACTTCCCCACCAGGGCGGACCTGATCATCGCCGTGTACCGGCACCAGGTCGACGCCTGCGCCGAGGCCGGTCCGGCGCTGCTGGCGAGCGAGGCGCCGTACGAGGCGCTGCGGAAGTGGGTGGACCTGTTCGTGGACTTCCTGGTGACGAAGCACGGCTTGGCGGGCGTACTGCAGTCCGACGAGGCGGGCTTCGCCGCGCTGCACGCCTACTTCCTGGAGCGGCTGGTCCCGGTGTGCGCGAACCTCCTCGAAGCCGCGCGCGCCGCGGGCGAGATCCGCCGGGAGGTCGAGGCGTACGCCCTGATGCGCGGCGTGGGAAACCTGTGTGTCGGCGCGGACTCGGACCCCCGTTACGACGCCCGCCGCTTGGTGGAACTGCTGATCGCCGGGCTGCGCTGAGTCAGCACCCCAGTGCCGCGCGCGCTGCGGGGAACCAGCTCGCCAGGAACGCCAGCAGCGCGTCCCGCGGTGGTGCGGCCTCCGACTGGACGAGACCCACGAACAACCGCGGCTGTCCGGCGTGCGTGCACTCGGCCGCTGCTTTGGCCCCGCGGTCCGCCACCGCGGTCACGTCGCCCGCGCCGTCGACGAGGACGGGGTTCCCGAGCCGCCGCAGGCCGTCGTCGTCCAGGGACACCGCGGCGGTGCCACGGTCGGTGACGTCGGCCGCGAGGTGGAGCACGGTCGAGCCGTCCACGCTCAGCCGGCAGGACACGCTGCCCTGCCCCTTGTCGGTGAAGCTCTCGGTGAGCCCCTCACCGCCCGGCAGGAGCGGCGCCAGCGCGGCGGAGTCCACCGGAACGCCGCACACGTGATCCGGCACGGCGTAGCCGCGATCGGCGGCGCACCCGCCGACGGCCAGCAGCCCCGCGAGCGCCAGCACGCCACCGAAGTTGATCGACACACCCGGGACCCTAACCCGCGCGGCCGGACAGCCCCGCGCCCCTGCGCGCACGGTCCGCCGCCCAGCGCGCCCGCCACACCGCGTGCCCCAAGCCGCGCAACCGCGACCGGGCACAGGGGAACGAACAGAAACCCGCGGGCGCCGACGCAGCCAATACCGAGCAGCCCGGCGTCAGCGCCCCGCGGCCGCCGGCAACTCCAGCGCCTGCAGCGCCCCCACCAGCGGCGCCAGCTCCGGCAGCTCCTCCGCCGCCGCCAACGCCTCCGTCAGCGCCCGGTCATGGGTGGGCCGCGCGGCGGCCAACAGCTCCCGCCCCGCCGCGGTCACCTCCGTGTAGATCCCGCGGCGGTCGGTCGGGCACAGGTAGCGCTGCAGCAGCCCCCGGTCCTCCAGTCTGCTGACCAGCCGCGTGGTCGCGGACTGGCTCAGCACGACGGCACTGGAGAGCTGGTTCATGCGCAGGTGGAAGCCGTCCTGGCGGGACAGCACCTCCAGCACCGTGTACTCGCTCACGGACAGCTCGTGGTCACGTTGCAGCGCGCGCTCCAGCCGGTCCTCGATCCGGGCGTGCAGCGCCGCCAGGGTCCGCCAGCCGTGTGCGCGGGCTTCGACCGCGTCGTCGGGCAGTGACACGCTTCACCTCTTCCTCGCAGGCCCCCAGTCTACTTGCCTGCTAGTCTAGCCGTCGTTGGCAATAACCCGCGTGTGCAACTATTGCGAGAGCGGGTAGTTGCTCAAGCTGATCCCCCAAGCTCTGACGAGGAACCACATGCCTGTCGCCCTCATCGCGCTGGCCATCGCCGCCTTCGGCATCGGCACCACGGAGTTCGTGATCATGGGCCTGCTGCCCGAGGTCGCCACCGACCTCGGCGTCTCGGTGCCCACGGCCGGGCTCCTGATCTCCGGTTACGCCCTGGGCGTCGTGGTCGGCGCGCCCCTGCTCACCGCGCTCGGCTCGAAGGTGCCGCGCAAGACCGTCCTCACCGGCCTGATGGTGTTGTTCATCGCGGGCAACGTCGTCTCCGCGATCGCCCCCGGATACGGTCTGCTCATGACCGGCCGCGTGATCGCCGCCCTCTCGCACGGCGCGTTCTTCGGCGTCGGCTCGGTCGTCGCCGCCTCGCTCGTGCCGAAGTCCCGCCAGGCGAGCGCCATCGCGATCATGTTCACGGGCCTGACCGTCGCCAACGTGCTCGGCGTGCCCGGCGGCACCGCGCTGGGCCAGCACCTCGGCTGGCGCTCCACGTTCTGGGCGGTGGCCGTCCTCGGCGTGATCGCTCTGCTGGGCGTCGTCGCGCTCGTCCCCCGCCAGCCCGTCACCGAGGGCCAGAGCCTGCGCAGCGAGCTGGCCGTGTTCCGGCGGCCGCAGGTGTGGCTCGCGCTGGCCATGACCGCGCTCGGCTTCGGCGGGGTGTTCGCCTCCTTCACCTACATCGCCCCGATGATGACCGGCGTCGCCGGCTTCTCCCCCGGCGCGGTGACCTGGCTCCTCGTGTTGTTTGGCGGGGGCCTGGTGGTGGGCAACCTGCTCGGGGGCAAGGCCGCCGACCGCGCGCTGATGCCGAGCCTGTACGTCATCCTGGCCGCGCTGGCCGTGGTGCTCGTCGCGTTCGTCTTCACCGCGCACGCGCAGCTGCCCGCCGCCGTCACGATCGCGTTGTTCGGCGCCGCCGGGTTCGCGACCGTGCCGCCGCTGCAGGCCCGTGTCATGGCCAAGGCCGGGGACGCGCCGGCACTGGCGTCGGCCGCGAACATCGCGGCGTTCAACCTCGGCAACGCGGGCGGCGCCTGGCTGGGCGGGCTCGCGATCGGCCACGGCCTCGGCTACACCGCGCCGAACTGGATCGGCGCGGTGCTGGCCGCCGCCGGGCTCGGCGTCGCGCTGGTCTCCGGCGCGCTCGACCGGCGCCCGGCCACCCGGACGCAGCCGGAGATCCCGGCCGTCCACCGATGAACGACAGCGAAAGGAACGACATGACCGCCATTCCCACGGTCGAACTGAACAACGGCGTGCACATGCCGCAGGTGGGCTACGGGGTCTTCCAGGTCCCCGCCGACGAGACCACCCAGGCGGTCACCGCGGCCCTGGAGGCCGGATACCGCAGCATCGACACCGCGACCGCCTACGCCAACGAGGCCGCGGTGGGCAAAGCGCTGGCCCAGTCCGGCATCGCGCGCGAGGAGCTGTTCGTCACCACCAAGCTGTGGAACTCCGACCAGGGCTACGACGAGACGCTGCGCGCGTTCGACAAGAGCATGGCCGATCTCGGCCTGGAGTACCTGGACCTGTACCTGATCCACTGGCCGGTCCCGGAGGCCGACCGCTACGCCGACAGCTGGCGCGCGTTCGAGCGCCTCTACTCCGACAGCCGCATCCGCGCGATCGGCGTGTCCAACTTCCAGCCGCACCACCTGGACCGGCTGGCGCAGGAGAGCCAGATCGTGCCCGCGGTCAACCAGATCGAGCTGCACCCCTACCTGCAGCAGGCCGAGCTGCGGGAGTACCACGCGCAGCACGGCATCGTGACCGAGGCGTGGAGCCCGCTGGCCAAGGGCGGCGAGCTGCTCGGCGAGCAGGCGATCACCGCGCTCGCGGACAAGCACGGCCGCACCCCGGCGCAGATCGTGCTGCGCTGGCACCTGCAGCTGGGCAACGTCGTGATCCCGAAGTCGGTCACGCCGTCCCGGATCAAGGAGAACCTCGACGTGTTCGGCTTCGAACTCGACGACAGCGACCTCGCCGAGCTGGGGAAGCTGGAGAAGGGCCTGCGGACCGGGCCCGACCCGGACACCTTCAACGTCCGCTGACGCCGGAAGACCAGCAGCCGGGCCGCCGCTACCGGCGGCCCGGCCGGTCCCGGCGCAGGCTCGTCGCCAGCACGGCCGCCTGCGTGCGCCGCTGCATCCCGAGCTTGTGCAGCAGTCGCGACACGTAGTTCTTCACGGTCTTCTCGGCCAGGAACATGCGTTCGGCGATCTCGCGGTTGGTCAGCCCCTCGCCGATCAGGTCGAGCAGCTTGCGTTCCTGCTCCGACAGCCGTGACACGGCACCGGCCGGCGCGGCCTCGTCCCGGATCCGGGACATCAGCGCGGAGGCCGCCCGGTTGTCCAGCAAGGACTTCCCGGCCCCGACCTGCCGCACCGCCGACACCAGTTCCATGCCGCGCACGTCCTTCACCACGTACCCGCCCGCGCCGGCCATGATCGCGTCGAGCATGGCCTGCTCGTCGGTGTAGGACGTGAGGATCAGGCAGTGCAGCTCCGGCATCCGGGACCGCAGCTCCCGGCACAGCTCGATGCCGCTGCCGTCGGGCAGCCGCAGGTCCAGCACCGCCACGTCCGGCCGCGCCGCCGGGATCCGCGTCAGCGCCTCACCCATCGTCGAGGCCTCGCCCACCACGGTCAGCTCCGGATCGGCCTCCACCAGGTCCGCGACTCCGCGCCGCACCACCTCGTGATCGTCGACCAGGAAGACCGTGATCATCCCCTCACCTCATCGGTAGCGACGGCGGTCCCGCAACGGATCGGTCTCGAGCATCACGGCCTCGAACTTCTGCAGACTCACCGTGAAGACCAGGATGACGATTGGTACCAGCAACATCAGCCACAACATTCGCGCCCACCCCTGCCTAGCGTTCGTTGCTCACCGGCTACCCCGCCGGGTGGACCGCTAACCCGTGTCGTTACTCATCGGATACGCGACGCGCGGCCGGCCCACGCCTGGTCGCGCAGCACGTATTTCTGGATCTTGCCGGTGGACGTCTTGGGCAGCGGCCCGAACACCACCCGCCTGGGTGCCTTGAACCGCGCGATCCTCCCCCGGACGAACTCGACGATCTCCTCGGCGGTCGCCGACGCCCCGTCGTGCAGGGTCACGTAGGCGGCGGGCACCTCGCCCCAGTGGTCGTCCGGCACCGCGATGACGGCGACCTCCAGCACGGCCGGGTGGTCGGCGATCGCCTGCTCCACCTCGACGCTGGCGATGTTCTCGCCGCCGGAGATGATCACGTCCTTGCTGCGGTCGCGCAGTTCGACGTAACCGTCCGGGTGCATCACGCCGAGGTCGCCGGTGCGGAACCAGCCGTCCGGCGCGGCCTCGGCGGTGGCGTCCGGGTCCCGGTAGTAGCCGAGCATGACGTTGTTGCCGCGCACCGCGATCTCGCCGGTGGTCGCGCCGTCGGCGGGCACGTCCGATCCGTCCTCGGTGACGACCCGGGCCCGGCAGGACACCAGGTTCCCCACGCCCTGCCGCGCCTTGAGCCGGGCCTGCGCGGCGGTGTCCAGCGCGTTCCACTCGGGACGCCAGTCGCAGATCATGATCGGCCCGAACGTTTCGGTGAGGCCGTAGAGGTGCGTGACGTCGAAGCCCAGTTCCCCCATGCGGCGCAGGATCGCCGGGGTCGGCGGGGCGCCCCCGGTGGCGACGCGGACCGGGTGCGCGACCGGCGCGGCCTCCGGGGCGTAGGCGAGCATCGACAGCACGGTCGGGGCGCCGTTGAGGTGCGTGACGCCCTCGTCGCGGATCAGCCGCCACACCAGGGCCGGCTCGACCTTCGGCAGGCAGACGTGCGTCGCCGCGGCCGCGGTCACCGCCCACGGGAAGCACCAGCCGTTGCAGTGGAACATGGGCAGCGTCCACAGGTGCACCGCCGACGGTGAGAGCCCGGTGTGCCCGACCATCGCCAGCGCCTGCAGGTACGCCCCGCGGTGGTGGTACATCACCCCTTTCGGACGGCCGGTCGTGCCCGAGGTGTAGTTGATCGACAACAGGCCGCGCTCGTCGCGCGGCGCCTCGGCCCGCGGGGTCGCGCCGGCGAGCAGCTCCTCGTACTCGTCCCCCGCGCGGATCACCTCGACCGGCCTGTCCAGCCTGGCCAGCACCTCGGCGACCAGCTCGTCGAACACCGGGTCGTGCACCAGCACCGCGGCCTCGCAGTGCTGCAGTATCCAGGCGATCTCGCCCGCGGACAGGCGGGTGTTGACCGCGACCAGCGGCACCCCGGCCCACGGCACCCCGAAGTTGGCTTCCAGCAGCACGTGCGTGTTCGGCGCGAGGACGGCGACCGGCCGGCCCCGCGCGAGCGGCGCGAGCGCCCCGGCCAGCCGGCGGCACCGGTCGGCCAGTTCGGCGTAGGTGAAGCGCCGCGCCCCGTCGACCACCCCGGTCCGGTCACCGTGGGCCGCCTCCGCCCGGTCCAGGAAGGACACCGGCGACAGCGGCTCGAAGGACAGCTCCGTCACGCGGTCGAGCGTAACCCGCGCGAGATCGTTTCCGCTCCGGCCGGAATCCGCGATAGAACCGGTCCATGACCCAGCGCGGACGCAGTGTGCTGGCGATCCCGGTGCCGGCCGCCGACCCGCTGCTGGCTCGTGCGGCCGAACTGTCGCCGGCCGCCCGCCGGGGCCTGCCCGCGCACATCTCGCTGCTGTACCCGTTCCGGCCGGCCGCCGACCTGGACGAGGCCACCGTCACGGCGCTGGCGGATGCGCTGGAGCGGCAACCCGCGATGGAGGTCCGGTTCGAACGCTGCCACCACCACGACGGGTTCGTGTACCTGCGGCCCGACCCGCTCCAGCCGCTCACCGGGCTGATCGCGGCCCTGCGGCGGCGGTGGCCCGGGGTCGTGCCCTACGACGGCCGGTTCGGCGAGGACGTCGGCGCGCACCTGACCGTGGCGATGGGCGCGAGCCCACGGGAGGCCGCCGCGCTGGTGCGGGCGGTCGAGGCCACGCTGCCGCTGTCGGCGAGGCTCACCGAGGCGTGGCTCGCCGTCTTCGACGGCGCCTGGCAGCCGCGAGGCCGGTTCCGATTCCGGGCCCCCGCCCGCTAGATCCGATCTAGCGGCCGATCTAGCGCCTTCCGGTCGAGAACGGGAGGAGGCCACCGTGGAGGACGTCCTGAGGGTCCTGGTCCTGATCGGGAGCACCCGGGAGGGCCGCGCCGGGCAGCGGGTCGGGCAGTGGTTCGCCCGCACCGCGGGCCAGCGCGACGACCTCGACCTGTCCGTGGTGGACCTCGCGGAGTTCGACTTCCCGGCCCGCTACCCCGCCCGCGCCACCCCGGCGATGACGGCCTTCACCTCCCGCATCGACCGCGCGGACGCGTTCGTCGTCGTCACCCCGGAGTACAACCGCAGCTTCCCGGCCTCCCTGAAGCAGGCGATCGACTTCGCCTACGACGAGTGGCAGGCCAAACCGGTGGCGTTCGTGTCCTACGGCTGCAGCTGCGCCGGGCTGTACGCGGTCGAGCAGCTCCGTGTGGTGTTCACCGAGCTGCACACCGTGACCCTGCGCAACACCGTGAGCTTCAACCTCTTCGACATGGGGCCCGACGGCGGCCCGCGGGACGAGGCCGTCCGCCACGCGGCCGGCCCGATGCTCGACCAGCTCGTCTGGTGGGGCCACGCGCTGCGCGCCGCCCGCCGGGCCCGCCCCTACGTGGCGTGAACAAGGAAGGAAGGACCATGAGCGACCTGGCGATCGAAACGTCGGGGCTGGTCAAGGTGTTCGGCAAGACCCGCGCCGTGGACGGCGTCGATCTGGCCGTGCCCGCCGGCACCGTGTACGGCGTGCTCGGACCGAACGGCGCGGGCAAGACCACCGCGGTGCGGGTGCTGGCCACCCTGCTCCGGCCCGACGGCGGGCAGGCCAGGGTGTTCGGCCACGACGTGCTGCGTGAACCGGACGCGGTGCGGCAGCGGGTGAGCCTCACCGGCCAGTACGCCTCGATCGACGAGGACCTGACCGGCGTCGAGAACCTCGTGCTGCTGGGCCGCCTGCTGGGACACCGCAAACCGGCCGCGCGGCGCCGCGCCGACCAGCTGCTGGAGGCGTTCGGGCTGACCGACGCCGGCGGCAGGCAGGTGAAGAACTACTCCGGCGGCATGCGGCGGCGCATCGACATCGCGGCCAGCATCCTGCGCACCCCGGACGTGCTGTTCCTGGACGAGCCGACCACTGGCCTGGACCCGCGCAGCCGCAACCAGGTGTGGGACATCGTGCGGATCATCGTCGCCCAGGGCACCACCGTCCTGCTCACCACCCAGTACCTCGACGAGGCCGACCACCTCGCCGGCCGGATCGCGGTCATCGACCACGGCAAGGTGATCGCCGAGGGCACCCCCGGCGAGCTGAAGGCCTCCGTCGGCGCCGGCTCGATCCACGTCCGCCTGCGCGACGGCGCCCAGCGCGCCGAGGCGCAGCGGGTGATGGCCCGCGCGCTCGGGTCCACTGTGGAGCTGGGCGGCGACCCGGTGTCGCTGACCGCGCGAATCGGCGGCGGCGAGTCCGACCTCGGCGCGGCCGAGCACGCCGCCCGCGCGCTGTCCGACCTGGCGCAGGCCGGCATCACCGTCGACGACTTCGCCCTCGGCCAGCCCAGCCTCGACGAGGTGTTCCTGGCGCTGACCGACCACCCCGCCGAAGAGGAGGCAGCGGCATGACCGCGACCACGACCGACACGTCCCCGGCCTACACCCCGGCCGCCGAAAGCCTGCACGCCGTGCTCGACGCCGGCGAGCAGCCGCAGCGGCCCAGCGCGCTGTCGGCGTCGCTGACGTTCGGCTGGCGGGCCATGCTGAAGATCAAGCACGTGCCCGAGCAGCTGTTCGACGTCACCGCGTTCCCGATCATGATGACGCTGATGTTCACCTACCTGTTCGGCGGCGCGCTGGCCGGGTCGACCACCCAGTACCTGCAGTTCCTGCTGCCCGGGATCCTGGTGATGAGCGTCGTGATGATCACGATGTACACCGGGCTGGGCGTGAACATCGACATCGAGAAGGGTGTGTTCGACCGGTTCCGCACGCTGCCGATCTGGCGGCCTGCCGCGCTGGTGGGCGCGCTGCTGGGCGACGTGTTCCGCTACAGCACGGCCTCAGCCGTCATCCTCAGCGTCGGGCTGATCCTCGGCTTCCGGCCGGCCGGCGGCGTCGGCGGCGTGCTCGCCGGCATCGGCCTGCTGCTGGTGTTCTCGTTCGCGTTCTCCTGGATCTGGACGATGTTCGGGCTGCTGCTGCGCACCGAGAAGTCGGTGATGAGCGTCAGCATGATGGTGCTGTTCCCGCTGACGTTCTTGTCCAGCGTGTTCGTCGACCCGGCCACGATGCCCGGCTGGCTGCAGGCGTTCGTCAACGTCAACCCGGTGACGATCCTGTCCGACGCGGTCCGCGGCCTGATGATGGGCGCGCCGGACGGCAGCGACATCATGTGGACCTTCATCGCCAGCGGCGCGCTCCTCGCGGTGTTCGGCACGCTGACGATGCGGCTCTACAACCGCAAGTGAGGCGTCAGAGCCGCCAGGTGATGCCGGGGTCGCCCGGGTCGTAGCGGCAGCTCGCGCCGGTCGAGACGGTCGCCCGCAGGTGCTCGGCGAGCTGGGGGTGGCGACCGTCCAGCCGGCGCAGCGTGTCGCGGATCCGGGCGGTCACGGTCTTGCGGGCGCGCTCGGCCTCGTCCCCGAGACGCCGGGTGCGCCCGCCGAGACCGGCGGCCGCACGCAGTTCCGCCAGCAGGGCCGCCCGCTCGCTGTCGAGCCGGGCGGCCCCGTCGTCGTCGCCGCGGGCGGCCGCCGCGTCGATCTCGTCGTCCAGCACGGCGAGACGGCGCCGGTAGGCCGCCTTCGCCGTGTCGTCGAGCACCTCGTCCCCGCCGAGGCGCCGGGCGGCCACCACCACCTCGCCGCCCGCCGGGTCCAGCAGCCGCACCGCGGGCACGTCGGTGCCCGGGTGGCTGAGCAGGAAGTGCAGGTCCCGCAGGCCTTTCGCGTCCGGCAGGTGCACCGTGCGCCCGGCCAGCGCGAGCGTCCACGTCGTGCCGGTGAACCGGAACTCCCCGGTGGCGGCCGGCTCGTCGCGCCGCGCGCGCAGGCGGCGGACGCGTTCCGGCACGTGCCGCAGGCCCAGCTCGGCCGCCTCGGCGGCGACCACGTCCAGCAGCGCCGCGGCTTCGCGCTCGTCGCCCGGCGCCACCCGGTCCAGCAGCGCGGCGGCCCGCGCCAGCCGGGCTTCCACCACCCACGGCCGGGCCCGCATCGACTCGGCCGACCGCTCGGCCGCGCGGTACCGCTCCAGCGCCTCGTCCCAGCGCCGCGCCGCCGCGGCCAGCTTTCCCAGCCACAGGGTGACCGGGCCGCTGATCTCGAACCCGAACACCGACACCAGCCACTGCCCGTCGTAGGGCAGCAGCGCTTCCCTGGCCCGCTCGGCCAGCCGGGCGTCGCCGGTGCCCGCCGCGGTCTGCGCCTGCAGCCGGAGGAACATCGGCAGGTACGAGCGCGGGAACGCCGGCCGCTCCCCCAGCCCGGCCAGGTACCCGGCCGCCGCGGCCATGTCACCGCGCTGCGCCGCGGTGGTGGCCTCCAGCAGTCCGGGGTAGGGGTGGTCGCCGGGGCCGAGCGAGGCGTGGAACTCGGCGAGCTCGTCGAACCGGCCCTGCTGCAACAGCAGCGACCACCGGTGGTGGCGCAGCATCGGCAGGAAGTGGCTGTGGTGCACCTGTTCCGGCGTCGACAGGACACCGTCGAACAGGGCCTCCGCGTCGGCGAAGCGGCCCTGGAACCCGGCCAGGATGCTCTGGTCGATCTGCGCGCCGAACTGCATCCGGCGGGAATCGCCCTGCTCGGCGAGCGTCACGAACGCCCGCATCTGGTCGAAGTAACGCGGATCGCCCAGCTCCAGCAGCGCCACCCAGCGCAGCGACGTGGCGTACTGCTCGGTCTCGGTGTCCCCGCTGCGGTGCGCGACCTCCGCCAGCTCCGCCATCAGCGCCTC
The DNA here is from genome assembly GCF_050958625.1 of Amycolatopsis sp. 3B14. Lineage (NCBI taxonomy): Bacteria > Bacillati > Actinomycetota > Actinomycetes > Pseudonocardiales > Pseudonocardiaceae > Amycolatopsis > Amycolatopsis sp. 3B14. Next base: position 18,050 of record NZ_JBHZEN010000111.1, on the reverse strand, counting down.
GCGCTCGGCGGCCGTGCCCAGCCCCCAGATCGAGTCGTGCAGCGTGGAAAGGCTGAAGCCGAGCGCCTCGTCGTCGCCGTCCTCGCGGGCGAGCCTGCCCAGCCGGACGATCACCTCCCTGGCCCGGTCCTCCAGCGGCCGCTCGGCCTCGCCCGGCCCGATCAGCGCCCGGTGCGCCTCGGCGATCAGCCCCGCCTTCAGGTCGGCGCGCTCCGCGTCGTCGCCCCAGCGGTAGGCGGTCAGCGCCACGCGGGCCAGCAGCTCCGCGTCGCCCAGCGCGCGGGCCTGGGCGCCGGCCTCCTCGAACACCGCCCAGCCCTCGGCGGTCTCGTCGAAGTGGTGCAGCTCGCCGCCCAGTTCGAGCAGGACGAGCACGCGCCGCCGCGGCTCGCCGGCGATCTCGGCGGCACGGCGGAAGTGCCCGATGGCTTCCTCGAACGCCATCCGGCCGGAGGCGGCCCGCCCCGCCGCGACCATCAGGTCCACCGCCCGCGACGGCGGCACCAGCGGACCGGCGAGGTAGGCGTGCCGCGCGGCTTCGGCGGGCAGGATCCGGTCCGCCAGCGCGGGGTTGCCCTCCAGCGCGGTGACCACCGCGGCGTGGCGCTCGCGGGCCTCGTCCTCGCCGAGCGAGTCGTAGAGCGTCTCGCGCACCAGGTCGTGGGCGAAGGCGAACCGGCCGCCGCCGCGCACGGTGACCAGCCGCGCGGCCACGGCCTGGTCGAGCAGCCGGTCGGCGGGCGCGGCGGGAATCGCGGCGACCGCGGCGAGCACCTGGCGGTGGAACTGCTGGCCGAGCACCGCGGCGGTGGTCAGCAGCCCGACGACCGGTTCCGGCAGCAGCGACAGCCGGCGGCGCACCGCGTCCCGCACCCCGGGCGCGATCGCGGTGACCGATCCGCCGCTGTGCCACAGGCGCGCGGCCTGCTCGACGAAGAACGGGTTGCCGCCGGTGCGCCGGTGCACCTCGGCCACGACCTCCTGGCCCGGGGTCTCGCCGACGGTGCGCGTGATGAGCCGGCCGACCTCGTCCGGTTCCAGGCCGGTGAGCGTGATCGTGCGCGCCTTGGCGACCAGCGAGGAGAGCAGCGGCCGCAGCGGGTGGTCGGCGACCTCGACCTCCGCGTCGCGGTAGGTGCCGATCAGCAGCAGCCGCTCGAACCAGGTGTGCCCGGCGGCGAACTCGAGCAGCTTGAGGGAGGCGGTGTCGGCCCAGTGCAGGTCGTCCAGCGCGACCACGACCGGACGGCTGTGCGAGGCGGTGACCAGCGCGCTGGTGACGGCGTCGTAGAGGCGGAACCCGTCCGGCGTCTCCCGCGGGTCCGCCTCGCCCAGCAGCACCGCCAGCCCGCCCCCGGCGTCCCGCTCGACCGCGGCCCACTCGTCGGCGGTCGCGGCGCGCCGCAGCCCGCGCAGCACCTGCACCCAGGGCCAGTAGCCGGGCGCGCTGCCGGAGTCCCAGCACGCGCCGCCGAGGACGAGCGCCCCCAGCCGGCGCGCCTCGTCCGCCGCGCCGGTGACCAGGGTGGTCTTGCCGATCCCAGGCTCCCCGGTGACCAGCACGAGCCCGCCGTGGCTGTCCACCGCCCGCCCGATCTCGGCGCGCAGCAGGCCGGCCGGGTGGTCGCGGCCGATCAGGGCGGGTTCGAGGTGGGTGTCCATCACCCCAGACGCTAGCGCGCCGATGTCCGGATTGTCCGCTGGATAACGGTGCCGCGTCACCGGGTGTCCGCCCGGTAGCGACCCGGGGTGGTGCCGACGACGGCGGCGAAGGCCTCGATGAAACTGCTGGGGTTCGACCAGCCGCAGGCGTGGGCGACGTGGGTGGCGTCGTGGCCCTCGGCCAGCAGGACGAGCGCGTGGTAGACGCGCAGCTGCGTCCGCCACTGGTAGAAGGTCATGCCGAGCTCGCCGCGGAAGAGCCGGCTGAGGGTGCGGGAGCTGGCCCCGGTCCGCCGCCCCAGCTCGGCCAGCGGCGTGTTGTCCGCGGGCTGCTCGTACAGCATCCGCGCGACCGCCCGCAGCCGGTCGTCACGGGGTTCCGGGAGCTGCAGCGGCTGCTCGCCCGCTTCGCGGAGCTCGTCGAGGAGCACCCGCCGGAGCCGCGCGTTCGCGGCGCGGCCCCGGTCGCGGGGACCTGTCAAGGCGAGCAGGACCTCCCGGGCGAGGGCGGTGGCCAGGAACACGGCCGGCCGGGCGGGCGCCAGCCGGGCCGGCGACGGTGGCAGGAAGACGATCCGCATGTCGGTGTGCCCGTGCGCGCGGTGGTGGTGCGGGCAGCCCGCCGGGATCCACGCGACGCGGTTGGCGGGAACGATCGACGTGCTGCCCTCGGTGTGCACGGACAGGACGCCCTGGGCCGCGTACACGAGGTGCCCTCGCGGGTGGGTGTGGTCGGCGCTCGTCCCGCCCGGCGGCCACAGGTGCGCGCCGCCGGACGGCCAGATCCGCGAGGAGGCAGGTTGGCGGCCGATCGGCATGCGCTGGCATCCTACCGGTGGCCCGCCACCCCCGGCGCCCGCGACAGTGGGTCACATGAGGACGACGATGCGAGCGGCGGTGTGCACCCGGGCTGGCGGCCCGGAGGTGCTGGAGGTCCGGGAGCTTCCCGTGCCGGCGGTCCGGGAGGGCTGGAGCCTCGTGCGGGTGCGGGGCGCCGGGCTGAACCGGTCGGAGCTGCGGACCCGCCAGGGCCACTCCCCCTCCGTGGTGTTCCCGCGGGTGCTGGGAATCGAGTGCGTGGGCGAGCTGGCGGCGTCGACCGACCCGCGACTGGCGGAGGGCAGCACCGTCGCCGCGGTGATGGGCGAGATGGGCCGGGCGTTCGACGGTGGTTACGCGGAATTCGCGTTGCTGCCCAACGACTTGCTGATGCCGGTCAGGACGAGCCTGCCGTGGGAAACGCTCGCCGCGCTGCCCGAGACGTACCTGACGGCGCAGGGCGCGCTGGACGCGCTGGACGTCGCCCGCGGCGAGCGGTTGCTGATCCGCGGCGGCACCTCGTCGGTGGGGATGGCGGCGGCGTCGATCGCGGCCGCGCTCGGGGTCGAGACCGCCGCCACGACCCGGCAGCCGCACAAGGCCGCCGCGCCGGCCGCCGACCACGTCCTCGTCGACGACGGCGGGCCGCTGACCATCGCCGCGTGGCCGGACGGCCCCGACCGCGTCCTCGACCTGGTCGGGACGAGCACGGCGCTGGACTCGCTGCGGCTGGTCCGCCCGGGCGGAACCGTGTGCGTGGCGGGCTCGCTCAGCGGCTGGCTGATCCCCGCCTTCGAGCCCATCGCGATGATCCCCACGGGCACCAGGCTGACCGCCTTCCACAGCGACACCCTGCGCGGCGCGGCGGGCGCGGGCGTGCTGCAGCGGGTCGTGGACCAGGTCGAGGCCGGGGTCCACCGCCCGCACGTCGACCGCGTCGTCAGCCTGGACGAGATCGCCGAAGCCCACCGCCACATGGAGGACGACCAGGCCACGGGGAAGGTGGTCCTCGTGCCCTGACCGGTTGCGGGATCGCCACCGGTGGGGCGCCGATAGCCTCGCGACATGAACTGGCTCCGAGCGGCCGGAGCGCTGCTCGCCGCGGCACTGGCCATCGCGTCGTCCGGCTGCTCCGCGGCGGATGCCGGCACGTTCCAGCTCGTCTCCCCCAACGGGCAGACCAGCATCCGCTACCCGCCGCACGAGCGGCAGACGATCCCGGACCTGACCGGCCCGAGTGTGACCGACCCCGGCTCGACGCTGTCCGTCGCCGGCTACGCCGGCCGCGTGGTGGTGCTCAACGTCTGGGGATCTTGGTGCCCGCCGTGCCGGACCGAAACCCACGTCCTGAAGCGGCTGTCCGAAGCGCATCCGGACGTCGCCGTGCTCGGGGTGAACGTGCGCGACGATCCCGACGCCGCCGCGGACTTCATGCGCGGCTTCGCGGTGAACTACCCGTCGATGTCCGACGAGTCCGGCCGGATATTGCTGAACCTGCGTGGCATCCCGTTGTCCGCGGTGCCCGTGACGCTCGTCGTGGACAAGCTGCAACGTGTTGCTTCGGTCCACCTGGGGGCGGTGCTCGACGCCGACCTCGAGCCCGTCCTGCGGGACGTGCTCGCCGAACCGGCGCACGCATAACGGTTACGGGCTGTTCATCCGGCCCCGCCTTTACACCGGGAGCCACCGCAACCACACTCCACGCAGTACTGTGCGGATCCGCTGGGGAGGCGAGGATGCGCTGGCGTGAGCTGCTGCCCAGGGCGGGCGAGGTCCCGGGGCGGGGCAGGGCGGCCTCGACCGCCGTCGCCGCTCTCCTGCTCGCCGCTCTCGGCACCGGGTTGTACCTGGCCTTCGCCGCGGACACCGGGATCGTGGGACGTCAGCTCGGCGGCCGCGGCCAGCCGTTGCCGTTCCCGCCGGGCACCGCGGCCACCCTGTGGTGGGACTTCGCGCTGATCGCCGGCTACGGGCTCGCCGTGCTGCTGGGCACCACCGCCGCGCTGTGGGTCTGCCAGCCGGGCACCGCGATGCACGAGGTCGCCCGCTTCGGCCGCATCGCCGGGCTGGTCGCGGTCGTCTCGGACGTGCTGGAGAACGTGTTCCTACTGGTCGCCACGCGTCATCCGGCGCCCGTCCTGCTCGAACTGGCCACCGCGGCCGCGGTCACCAAGTTCACCGGCCTGCTCCCGGCGCTCCTGCTCGCGCTCTACGGCATCGTGCTCGCCCTGCTCCGCTCGGCGCGGCCGGTGAAGCAGGACCCGCCCGACGGCGTCTGCTCCGCCGCGCTCAACCCGGACGACCCCGACGGCGCCTGCGAGGAAGGCGAAACCACGGCGGCCACCCGGTGGCGCAACGGCTACCGCCTGCCGCCGGGCGAACCGACCGGCGGCACCGGGTTCGCCCTGTCCGGCGGCGGGATCCGCTCGGCCAGCGTCGCGCTCGGCGCGCTCCAGCCGCTGCGGCAGCGGCTGCTCGGCGCCCAGTACCTGGTCTCGGTCTCCGGCGGCGGCTACACCGCGGGCGCGCTGGTGCAGGCCCTCACCGCGGCGGCCGACCCGAAGGAGGCGCCCGCCGGCCGTCCGGTCGCGACACCGGAAACCGCGTTCGGCCCCGGCAGCGTCGAGGAGGACCACGTCCGGCGGCACGTCAGCTACCTCGCCAACACGCGAACCGAACTGCTCATCGCCCTCGGCGTGATCGCCCGCGGCCTGGTGCTGTCGCTGTTCCTGGTGTTCGCCCCCGCGGTCGTGCTGGGCGTGGTGACCGGCTGGCTGTACCAGCAGGTGCCGCTCACCGCGTTCCCCGCCGACGGCAGCTACCCCGCGCCGCGGCTCGGCGCGCTGCTGTCACTGGGCCTGACGCTGCTGTTCGCCGCCGTGATGTCCCTGGTGGCCCGCTGGATCACGCCGGCGAAGCCGTTGCTGCGCCAGATCGCCCGGCGCCTGTCCAGCAGGCTCGCGCTGCTCGCCGCCCTGATCGTGCTGCTCACGCTCGGCCTGCCCGCCCTCGCCTGGCTGGCCGACCGGCTGCTCACCCTGACCCCGCCCTCGATCGCGCTCGGCAGCCCGCTCGTCGCGCTGCTGCTGACCTACGTGTCCGCCCTGGCGACGATGGGGTGGCGCAACCGCAAGGTGGTCACCAAGGCGCGGGACTCGCTCGACGCGCTCACCGCGGCGCTGCCGACCAGCCTTGCCCAGCGCCTCCTGGTGATCATCACGACCACCGTCCTCGCCCTGGCCTGGCTGCTGCTGTTCGCCTCGGTGATCACGCCGCTGGGCGAGCCGGACCTGCTGTGGTCCGCGCTGGGGCTGGTCGTCGTGCTGATCGTCGTCGGCGGGCTGATCGACGAGACCTCGCTCAGCCTGCACCCCTTCTACCGGGAACGGCTGGCGCGCACGTTCGCCGTGCGCCGGGTCCGCCGCGCCGACGGGCAGGTCGTCGCCGCGCCCTACCCGAGCACCGAGCGCAGCTCGCTCGCGACCTACGGCCACGCCGACGACTTCCCGCGGGTCGTGTTCGCGGCCGCCGCGAACCTCACCGGCGAGGGCCGCACCTCCCCCGGCCTCGGCGCCGTCTCCTACACGATGAGCAGCGGCTGGGTCGGCGGCCCGGACGTCGGCTGGATCGAGACCGCGCGGTTGCAGGAGACGGTGCCGGCCCGGTTCCGGCGGGACCTGACCGTCCAGGGCGCGGTCGCGATCAGCGGGGCGGCGTTCGCGTCGTCGATGGGCCGCGCCTCGCGCTGGTACCAGATCCTGCTCGCCCTGTCCGGCGCGCGGCTGGGCACCTGGCTGCCCAATCCGGACGTGCTGCTGCGCTGCCCGCCGCGCACCGACCGCGCCGCCTGGGCCTACCCCACGCTCCCGCACGCGCGCCGGCTGCCCTACCTGGTGCGTGAGGTGCTCGGCATCCACTCGCACGCCGACCGGCTGCTGCACGTCACCGACGGCGGGCACTACGACAACCTGGGCCTGGTCGAGCTGTTCCGCCGCCGCTGCACGACGATCTACTGCATCGACGCGGGCGCGGACGCGCCACCGACGGCAGGCGGGCTGGCGTCGGCGCTCGCGCTGGCCGCGCAGGAGCTGGGCGTGCGGGTCACCCTCGACCATCCGTGGCGGGCCGAACCCGGCGGCGGCGAACCGCTCGAACCCGAGCACCCGCTCAGCAACCTGAACAGCAGGCTGTCGGAGAGCCCGGTGATCACCGGGACGATCCGCTACCCGGCCGAGAGCGGGCAGGCCGGGGTGGGACGGCTGATCGTGGCGAAGGCGCTGCTGTGGCGTGACCTGCCCTACGAGCTGCTGTCCTACGCCGCGCACCACCCGGAGTTCCCGCGGGACGGCACGAGCGACCAGTTCTTCGACGACGGCAAGTTCGGCGCCTACACCGAGCTCGGCAGGCGGCTGGGCGAGTACGTGGTGGCCAAGGAGCTGGCCGAAGCGGCCGGCCTGGGCGAGGTGACGGAGGGCACCGGCGCGCCCGACGGAGTCGCGCCCCAACCGGCCGGAAGCTAAGATCGCGGACACGACGAAACACCCGCATTCGCGTCGAATACGGGTGCTCGTCGTTGTTCTACCCGAAGAACACCGGGTGCGGACGGGAATTAGTACCAGTAATTCCCGTCCGCACCCGTTTTTTCCGTGACCCGGCCGGCTCTCACCCAGAAAACCGTCCCGGGGATCCGGAGTGCAGTCAGACCGCACCGGGACTCTCGGCCGGATCAGGGTCGGTCGACCCAGGACCCCGTGGGGTCCGGTCTCAGTTGTCGGCCTCGGCGATGCAGGTGTCCGGGGCGGAACCCGAGTCGGCCTCGGAGGCGCCGGTCAGGATCGGCACGGTCACGCCCACGCCGTTCAGGGCGTCGGCCACCTGGACGCCGAGCACGTTGACGTTGTTGTCGCAGACACCGACGTTGTTGTCGTTGAGAACGTCGTCGACGTTGATCAGACCCAGCTGACCGGTGTCGCCGCCGTCGTCCCATCCCCCGCCCTGCGTGGCGAAGGCCGGGGAACCGATCATCATGAAACCGGCCGCAGCAGCGGCAACAATTGCGGACTTCTTGAGCACCTTTTTATTCCCCATCAACTCGACTACAGTTCCGCCGCGACGAGACTTCCGTCGCGAGCACGGCAGACATTATCAGTCGGCAAGGTGCGCCGAAAGCAAATGCGCGGGCTTGTCGCCATCACCCGGACGAACGACGTTTCGCTGCCCGTGAACCAGTCTTCCGCACGCCCATACGCGATGCGCTGCGATTATCCGCCCGTTTCGCTCACAGTGGTTTTCACGCCGCGTGATCGACCGTGCAGGACACCGGTTGTACAGCGTCTAAACCCCTCGATCAGGTAGAGAAGTGAACACGTAAAGTGAGAAGACGAGATCGGGCAATTAGCCCGGCCGTGTGACTTACCGGCATGTAATTCCCCTCCGACCCACTGTCCGGAGGCGCCGCGGCAGCGCGTCCGGGCGCACTGGTCCAGCCGCGAGCGCCACCCCGCGACCCCGTTCCGCGCACGAAAAAACACCCGCATCCGAATTCGAATGCGGGTGTTCACGTTTCCCCTACCCGAAGAAAAGGTGCGGACGGGAATCAGTACCAGTGATTCCCGTCCGCACCCGTGCACAGCACCCTGGCCGGCGGAGCCGGTTCAGGGTTGTTGCCGCGACCTCAGTTGTCGGCCTCGGCGACGCAGGTGTCCGGCGCGTCGCCGGACTCGGCGTCCGAAGCGCCCGACAGGATCGGCACGGTCGCGCCGACACCCTCCAGCGCGTCCGCCACCTGGACACCCAGGACGTTGACGTTGTTGTCGCAGACCCCGACGTTGTTGTCGTTGGCGACGTCGTCGACGTTGAGCAGGCCCAGCTGGCCGGTGTCGCCACCCTCGTCCCACGCGCCCTGCGTGGCGAAGGCCGGGGAACCGATCATCATGAAGCCGGCCGCGGCAGCGGCGACAATCGCAGACTTCTTCAGCACTCTCTCATCCGATCGCTCGGCTACAGTTCCGCCCGCTCCGGGTGACCCCGTCGCGAGCACGGCAGACGCTAGCAGCCGGTGATCGGGAAGTTCGGCGATCGCGCGAGCGGCCCGGGCTCACCCGGATGAACGACGTTTGGAACGCGTTCCAAAGCCCCTGGAACAGCCGCACCGCCATGCGCTGCGACAACGCGAGCGCCGGTCCTCACTCGCGGTGATCGGGTCGGACGCGATCCGGTCGTGCCGCGATTAAACCCCCTGATCAGGTGGAGTAACGGACACCGGGCGTCGCCGGATTCGACACGCAGATTAGACCACGCGGGTGACTTACAAGCGTGTCATTCGGTGCTGCGGCCGCCGCCGAACCGCATCCGGAAGTCCCGGGCGACCAGGCTGAGCAGCGGACGGCGCCCGGCCAGGAACGCCAGCGGGCCGCCCGCGCCGACCCGCCACACCGATCGGGCCACCCCGAGCCGGGCGGCCACCCGCACACCGCTGCGCTTGGGGCCGCGCTGCAGGACCGAGAACGCCAGCGGCAACCGCACCGGCAGCGCGCGGCGGCGCCGAAACTCCGCGCCCGCCAGCAGATCCCCATCCGCGCGGGCTTCCGCGGCGAAGTCCGGTTCGTCGGTGAGGGTGAACTCGGCGAGCTCCTTCGGGATGTGCCACAGGGCGCGCCCGCCGGCCAGGGAGGCCGGGCTGTCGACCCAGATGTGCGGGATGGTCACGACGACCCCGCCGCGGGCGACGACGGTCACCATCAGCTCCCGATAGGACAGCACACCGGGCGGCTGGTAGTCGACCCACGCGGCGAGCACGACCGCCCGCCCGGCCACGGTGAGCGGCCGGACGCCCGGCGGCAGTTCGGGCAGCTCCCCCACGGGCAGGCACCAGGCGGAGACGTGCATGTGACCACGCAGGTGCCATGGCTCGGGCGGGTACTCGGTCGGATCGGACATCAGCGAAACCTCGGCTCGGAGGGACAGGACAACCGCGGCAGGGCGGACGAGGTCAGGTGGCGGTATGGCCCGAGATGACGCCGCCCCGACGCGGCGGACGAGGCCTCACGGCTACCGGACCCGCAACAGCGGGACAGCCGCGACTCGCACTCGCCCGGGACGGCGGGCAAACCCGGGCAACCCCGCCCGGAGTGGCGGGACGAGCGCGCGGTCGAGACGGCGGAACCCACCGCCGCCGCCACCAAGCCGGGCACCGGGGTCAGACCGGCGTGACCGGCAGGCGCAGCGCGCCCGGCGCGGCCTCGGGCACGACAGGGTTCTTCGGCGCCACCGGGGCCAGCCGGGTGTAGGGCGCGCCCAGTGGCGGCCGCTGGTCGGCCTCGCCCTTGTTCGGCCACAGCGCGAGCGCCCGTTCGGCCTGGGCGGTGATCGTCAGCGACGGGTTCACCCCCAGGTTCGCCGAGATCGCCGAGCCGTCCACGACGTGCAGGCCGGGATAGCCGTACAGCCGCTGGTAGGGGTCGACCACGCCGGTCTCCGGCGAGTCGCCGATCGCGCAGCCGCCGATGAAGTGCCCGGTCAGCGGGATGTTCGCCATGTCGGTCCAGGCGCCCTGCGGCACGCCGTCGATCTTCTCCGCCACCCGCCGCGCGACCTCGTGCCCGTGCGGGATCCACGTCGGGTTCGGCGCGCCGTCTCCCTGGCGCGTCGTCATCCGGCGGCCGAACAGGCCGCGCCGCGTGTAGGTTGTCACCGAGTTGTCCAGGCTCTGCATCACCAGCAGGCCCACCATCTGCTCCGACCACTTCCGCGGGTTCTGGATGCGCGGCAGCTCCCGCCAGTGCCGCGCCAGCTCACGCAGCCCCAGCACCCACCGCCGGTGCCCGTCCTTGCCGTCCACCAGCACGGTGGCGAGCAGGCTCATCAGGTTGCTGCCCTTGCCGTACCGCACCGGCTCGACGTGCGTGACCTCGTCCGGGTGGATCGACGACGTGATCGCCACCCCGTCGGTGTAGTCGGCGTTCTTGTCGCGTGAGCGCACCGCCAGGATCGCCTCGGAGTTGGTGCGCGACAGGTACCCGAGCCGCTTCGAGATCTTCGGCAGCGAACCGCGGTCACGCAGCCGGTGCAGCAGCCGTTGCGTGCCCAGCGCGGACGCGGCGAACACGACCTGCTCGCAGGTGAAGGTCCGGCGGCGCCTGCGCGACCCGGTGCGGACGGTGGTCACCTCGTACCCGCCGCCGGGGCGTGGGCGGACGTCCACCACCGTCGTCAGCGGGTGCACCACCGCACCCGCCCGCTCGGCGAGGTGCAGGTAGTTCTTCACCAGCGTGTTCTTCGCGCCGTGGCGGCACCCGGTCATGCAGGACCCGCAGTTCAGGCAGGTGCGGCGGGACGGGCCGGCGCCGCCGAAGAACGGGTCCGGCACCTCCTGGCCGGGCTTCTGGTCACCGGTCGCGAACAGCACCCCGACCGGCGTCGGCCGGAACGTGTGGGCGATGCCCATGTCCTCGGCCACCTCGCGCAGCACCCGGTCGGCCCGCGTGGTACCCGGGTACTGGGTGACGCCCAGCATCCGCTTCGCCTGGTCGTAGTAAGGCGCCAGCTCGTCGCGCCAGTCGGTGATGTGCGCCCACTGCGGGTCGGCGTAGAACCGCGCCGGCGGCTCGTACAGCGTGTTGGCGTAGACCAGCGACCCGCCGCCGACACCGCTGCCGCTCAGGATGAAGGTGTCGCGCAGCAACGTCAGCCGCTGGATGCCGAAGCAGCCCAGCAGCGGCGCCCACAGGTACTTCCGCAGCCGCCACGAGGTCTTGGCGAACTCGTCGTCGGCGAACCGGCGGCCCGCCTCCAGTACCCCGACCCGGTAGCCCTTCTCCGTCAGGCGCAGCGCGCTCACGCTGCCCCCGAAACCCGAGCCGATCACCACGACGTCGTAGTCCAGCTCGCCGGTCATGCGCCGTCCCCTCCCGCCGCGATCGCGCGGTAGTCGTTCAGATCCAGGGCCCGGGTCTTCAGCCGGTACTGCGTGACCGTGCCGGGCCAGTTGTTGACGATCCGGCCCGCCTCGTTGCGGTACCAGCTGGCACAGCGGGTCCACACCGAGCGACCGAGCTTGCGCTGCAGGACGGTGTCGAAGCGCGCGGCGACCTCGGGCTTGACGTCCAGCGCCACGCCGGGCCTGCTCGCCAGCGCGCGCACCGCCTGCACGATGTAGCGGGCCTGCGACTCGAGCATGTAGACGATCGAGTTGCCGCCCAGGTTCGTGTTGGGCCCGTAGACCAGGAACAGGTTCGGGAACTGCGGCACCGTGATGCCGAGGTAGGCCCACGCGCCGTCGCGCCAGGTGTCGGCCAGCTCCGCCCCGCCGCGCCCACGCACCGTCATCGGGACCAGGAAGTCGGTGGCGCGGAACCCGGTTCCGTACACCAGCACGTCGGCCTCGTGCACCACGCCGTCGGCGGTGCGCACGCCCTCCGGCACGATCTCGACGATCTTCTCGGTCTCGACGCTCACGTTGGGCCGGGTCAGCGCCGGGTAGTACTCGTTGGAGAACAGCGCCCGCTTGCACCCGGGCTCGTAGTCCGGCGTCAGCTTGGCGCGCAGCTCCGGGTCGGGCACCTGGCTCTCCAGGTGCCTGCTCGCCAGGCGTTCCAGGTACCGGCGCACGACCGGGAGGTCGACGAGCCCGAGCGAGAGGAACTCGCAGATCAGCCAGATCCGGAACCGCTCGATCTTCTGGGTGACCGGCAGGCGGCGGAACATCGCGCGGTGCCAGGGCTGGTAGGCGATGTCGTTCTTGGGCACGATCCACGGCGCCGACCGCTGGAACACCGTCACGTGGCCGGCGACCTGCTGGAGCTTCGGCACGAACTGGATCGCGCTGGCGCCGGTGCCGATCACCGCGACCCGCTTGCCGGTGAGGTCGGCGTCGTGGTCCCAGGCCGCGGAGTGGAAAGCCCGCCCGCGGAACGACTCGCGGCCCGGCAGGTCCGGCATCGCAGGCTGGGACAGCTGGCCCACGGCCGGCACCAGGACGTCGGCCTCGATGACCTCGCCGGCTTCGGTGCGGACCCGCCACCGGCCGGTGGCCTCGTCGAATTCCGCCCCGGCGACGCCGGTGCCGAACCGGATCCGGCCGGTCACCCCGTACTCGCGGGCGACGTCCTCGAGGTAGGCCTTGATGTCGGCCTGCAGGGAGAACCGCATCGGCCAGTCCGGGTTGGGCCGGTGGGAGAACGAGTACAGCGGCGACGGGATGTCGCACCCGGCGCCGGGGTAGGTGTTCTCCCGCCACACGCCGCCGATCTCGTCCGCTCTCTCCAGGATGGTGAAGTCGCGGAAACCGGCGCGGACCAGTTCGGTCGCGACGGCCAGGCCGCCGAACCCGGCGCCGATGATGACGACGGACGGCGGTCGGTGGGCGGTGGTGCGTGCCATGCTGCTCCTCGGCGGTGAGTGGGGCTACTCCACAGTAAGTGCTCCGGCTCACTCCGCCACAGAGACCAGCGGCCAGGAAACCGAGATTTTCGGCCACCCCGGTCGCGGGCCGGTGACCGGCGGAATCCATACTTCCGGCCATGAGTCAGCAGCTGCCCGTCGCCGTCCGGGACTGGGACTTCCCCCGCGGCGTCGCGAGCGTCGCCCTGCTGGTGCGCTTCGGAGCCGAGCGCGGGGTGCCGCGGGACGCCCTGCTGCGCGGCACCGGGCTGCCCCCGTCGCGCCTGGACGACCCGGCGGCGCAGGTCGACGCGCACCAGGAGCTGACGGTCGCGCGCAACCTCGTGCGGGAGCTCGGCGACCCGCCCGGCCTCGGCCTGGACGCCGGCGTCCGCTACCGGGTCACGACCTTCGGCGTGTTCGGGTTCGCCTGCATCAGCAGCCCGACGCTGCGCGACGCGATCACTTTCGCCCTGCGTTACCTCGACCTCAGCTTCATCTTCTGCCTGCCGGTGGTCGAGCTGGCCGCCGAGGAGCTGCGCTTCGAACTGCGGGACGACGGGCTGCCGCACGACGTGCGCCGGTTCCTGCTGGAGCGCGACGTCAGCGCGATCCACACGGTGATGCACGACCTCCTGCCCGGCGGCCTGAACGTGCGGCGCCTGGAGTTCCGGTTCCCCGAGCCACCCGATCCGGGCCGGTACGAGGAGGTCTTCGGGTGCCGACCGGCGTTCGGCGCGCCCGCGCACCACGTGGCGATCGACGCGGCCGCACTGGGGCAGCCGCTGCCGCAGGCCAGTGAGCACACGGTCGCGTTGTGCGAGGCGCAGTGCCGTGAGCTGGTCAGCCGGCGCCGCGCCCGCTCCGGCATCGCGCACCAGGTTCGGGACAAGCTGATCCGCGTCGGGGGCACGCTCGCGATGGAGGACGTGGCGCGGGAGCTCAACGTCAGCACCCGGACCCTGCGGCGGCGGCTGGAGGACGCCGGCACCAGTTTCCGCGGCCTGCTCGACGAGGTCCGGCAGGCGCTCGCCGAGGAGATGCTCGCGACCGGCGCGCTGTCGGTGGAGGATGTGGCGCTGCGGCTGGGATACGCGGAGGCGTCGAGTTTCATCTACGCGTTCCGCCGGTGGACCGGCACGACCCCGGCACGGTACCTGCGGTCCGGGAGACGGGGCTGACTTCGCGTCCCCTTTCGACGGTGGGATACGGCTCCAGGTGTCAACCACGCGGATCCTGGGTAGATCAAAGGTCTCTTCAGTTGCGAGGAGGCCGCACATGTTGACGCTGCTCCAGCCCGCGCGTGAAGCGGGCGAAACCATCCGCACCGCTACGCGCGAGCACCTGTTGCTGGCCCTGCTGGACATCCCGCGACTACTGCGTCATCCGATCTGGCGGCCCGCGGACCCGGAGGAGGGCGCCGGGCTGGGTGTGCTGCTGGTGCCCGGTTTCGGGTTCGGCGATCGCAGCATGACGCTGGCGAGCGCGTGGCTGAAGGCGCGTGGGTACCGGCCCGCCGGGTCACGGATCGGTTTCAACGTCGGGTGCACCACCGAACTTGTGGACCGCATCGAGGCCCGGCTGGAGCAGCACGCCGAGGAGACCGGCGGCCGCGTGGTGATCATCGGGCAGAGCCGCGGTGGCTGGCTGGCGCGGCTGGCCGCGATCCGCCGCCCGGATCTGGTGCGCGGACTGGTGATGCTCGGCAGCCCGGTGCTCGATCCGCTCGGCGCGCACCCGAAGGTGGTGCGGGTCGCCCGCGTCCTCGCCCGTCTGTCCACTTTGGGTATTCCTGGCCTGATGGACCTGGACTGCTTCACCGGGCCGTGCTACGACGAGAACGTCAAGGCGCTGGCCGCGCCCCTGCCGCCGGAGGTGCCCGCGCTGGCGGTGTACTCGCGCGAAGACGCGATCGCGCCGTGGCAGCTGTGCCTGGACCCGTACGCCGAGTGCGTCGAGATCCGCAGCACGCACACCGGCATGGGGCTGGACCCGGACTTCTACGTGGCCGCGGCGCCGCGCCTGGCCCGCTGGGCGCGGGACGAGGCCCGCGAGCAGACCGCCGAGCATGCCGGGGAGCTGTCGCAGGCGAGCTGAGCCCGGTCCGGCAGGATCGGGGTATGGCGGAATGGGCGCGCGCGATCGGCACCGGCTGGGTGCCCGGCGGGCCGGTGACCGGGCCGGACGTGGACGAGTTCGCCGACGCCGACGAGATCGCCGCGGCTCTGGCCGCGGCGCCGGGTGATTCGCTGCTGGCGGTGCAGCACCCGCACCGGCGGCCGGGTGCGACGTCGCTGCGGGAATCGCTGCCCGCGGCGCGCGCGATGCTGGACCGGTTGCGGGAACGGGACTACCGGCGCGTGCGCGACGTGGTGGCGCCGTACCGGATCGCCGGGCGCGACGGGACCGCGGCGGGGGTGCTGTGCCTGGTCGATCCGTCGGCGGTCGGCGCGCGGATCCGGCACAGCGAGGAGGTTTACGCCGGTGTCGTCGCCGAACGCGCGGCGGCGCTGCGGGCGCTCGGCTGCGCGACGAGCGCGGCGATGCTGGTGCCGGTCGCCGGCGACGGGCTCACGCGCGCCGCGCTGGCGGCGATGCGCGGTGATCCCGCGGTGGACCTGACCGACGGCGCGGGCCGCTCGCACCGGTTGTGGCTCACCGGTCCCGGCCACGAGCAGGACCGGTTGCTCGCCGCGGTGCGCGCCGCTCCCCTGCTGGTGGCCGACGGCAACCACCGCGTCGCCGCCGCGGCCGAGGCGGGCACGCCGCTGCTGGCGCTGGTGACCGCGGGGCCGGACCTGCGCATCGGCGCGATCCACCGCACGATCAGCGGCACCGGCCTCGGCGCGCGCGAGCTGGCCGCCGCCTGGCGCGCCGCCGGGCTGACGGTGCGCGAAGTGTCCGAAGTGGACGCCATTGAGCCCGGCTCGGTGGCCGTTTCCGCGCGCGGCGGCGAGCTGCTGGTGGCACTGCCCGGCGGTGGACCGGACCACGCCGTGGTGGAGAACCTGTTGCTGGACAAGGCACTTCGCCTCGACCCGGAGGGCCCGCACGTGCACGCGCTGCCCGAGGGGCACTCCCCCGGACCAGGGACGGACGCCGTGTTGCGCTTGGCGCCCGTCCCGCTGTCCGAAGTGCTCGCCGCGCACGCGCAGGGCCGCCGCATGCCGCGCAAGAGCACATACTTCACCCCGAAGCCACGCAGCGGGCTGCTGCTCGCCGCCCTTTAGGCGTGAGTCAGACCGGCACCGGCCCGTCGGCCCGCAGCCCTTCCGCGCCGTGCACGCAGCGGCCACCGACGAACGTCGCCAGCACACCGATCTCACTGATCCGCTCGCTCGGCACCGCGGTCGGGTCGTCGTCGAGCAGCACCACGTCCGCACGCAGACCCACCCCGAAGCCACGCAGCGGGCTGCTGCTCGCCGCCCTTTAGGCGTGACTCACACCGGCACCGGCCCGTCCGCGCGCAGCCCTTCCGCGCCGTGCACGCAGCGGCCACCGACGAACGTCGCCAGCACACCGATCTCGCTGATCCGCTCGCTCGGCACCGCGGTCGGGTCGTCGTCGAGCAGCACCATGTCCGCCCGCAGGCCCGGGGCGAGCCGGCCGCGTTCGTGTTCCTGGTGCGAAGCCCACGCCGGGTGCGCGGTGTAGGCCCGCAGCGCCTCCTCCGCGCCGACCCGCTCGTCCGGGCTGAGCACCGCCCCGGCGCTGGTCGTCCGCTCGATCATCGACCGCAGGCCGGCCAGCGGCGCGCCGACGCCGACGCACGGCCGGTCGGAGCTGCCCGGCACCCGCAGCCCGGCGTCCACGAAGGACTTCTGCCGGTACAGCCACGGCACCCGCGCCTCGCCCAGCGCCTCGGCCATCGTGTCGCCGATCTCGTACAGGAACCGGGCCTGCGGCACCGGGACCACCCCGAGCGCGACCAGCCGCGGCAGCTGGTCCGGCCGCACCATCGCGGCGTGCTCGATGCGGTGCCGCACGTCCGGGCGCGGCAGGACCCGCTGGGCCTCCTCGAACGCGTCCAGCGTCAGGTCGATGGCGCGGTCGCCGATCGCGTGCGCCGCCACCCGCCACCCGCTGCGGTGCGCGGCGACGATCGTGTCCCGCAGCACCTTCGGATCGTCCTGCAGCACGCCGAGCCCGCCGTGCGAGCAGAACGGCTCGGTCAAGGCGGCGGTCCGGCTGCTCAGCGCGCCGTCGGTGAAGATCTTCATCGGCCCCAGCCGCAGGAACTCGTCGCCGAACCCGCTGCGCAACCCCAGGTCCACGCCGATCGTGCCGGTGTCGGCCGGGTTGCCGCCGAGCGGGTGCAGCACCTCGCTGGCCGGCATCAGCTCCACCCGCAGCGGCAGCGTCCCGCGTTCGCGTGCCAGGTGGTAGGCCGTCGCCTCGGCCGGGCTGTGGCCGATCCAGCCGCCGCCGATCCCGGCCTCGGTGACCGCGGTGAGCCCCTCGCTGACGTAGACCTTCGCGGCGCGCTCGATCGCCGCCGCCAGCTCCTCCACCGGGTAGGGCTTGACCAGGGCGTCCACCAGCTGCTGGGCCTGCTCGGCGAGCAGCCCGGTCGGCGCGCCGTCGTCGTCGCGGGCCACCACCCCGCCCTCGGGCACGCGCGCCGAGCCGTCGAGCACGCCGGCCTGGGCGAGGATCGCGGAGCTCACGGTGCACATGTGCGCCGACCGGTGCTTGAGCCACACCGCGCGCCCGCCGCCGGCGCGGTCCAGCGCGGCGCGGGCGGGGTGCCCGCCCAGCACGAAGTCGTCGTACTTCGAGCCGATAACCCACGCGTCGGACGGCAGTTCGGCGGCCCGCGCGGCGACCGTGTCGTACAGCTCGTCCAGCGTGCGGCAGCCGGACAGGTCGATCTCGGCCAGCGACAGGCCGTACCAGACCATGTGGTTGTGCGCGTCGGCGAAACCGGGCGTGAGCACCGCTCCGCCGCCGTCCACCACGGTGCGGGCGGACAGGCCCTCGACCTCCTCGTCGAGGCCGACGATCCGCCCGTGCAGCACGCCCACGGTGTGGGCGCGGGGACGCTCGTCGGACACGGTCAGCGCACGGACGTTGCGCACCAGCAGGTCGAGCACGTGGAATCCTCTCGGTCGGGGGCCCTTCCCCGCAGACTAGGGGTCCGGGCCGCCCGGTCGCACGCACCAGCGCCGCGCCGTATAGGTCGTTATACG
>NZ_JBHZEN010000110.1:0-12157 GCF_050958625.1 Amycolatopsis sp. 3B14 | reverse complement strand
TCGCGGACCGGATCGCCGCCGGCGAACGCGGGATCGCCGGGATCATGCTGGAGAGCTTCCTCGAGGCCGGGCGGCAGGACCTGGTGCTGGGGCGCTCTGGGGAGCTGACGTACGGGCAGTCGATCACCGATGCGTGCCTGGATTGGCGCAGCACGCGGGNNTTTGGCTGGGGATCGGGTTGCGGGAGAGGGGTGGTTCGGGGGGTGGGTGCCTTGCGTTGCCGGGTGCGGTTTTATGGGGTGGCTCGTGGGTGGGTGGCCTGCGTTGCCGGGCGCGGTTGTGGGGTGGCTGCTGCTAGGCGGGGTAGCCCTTGCGGCGTCGCACCTCGTCGATGATGCGCCAGCGCTCCAGGTTGAAACGCGCGTCGGCGAGGGCGTCGTGCGCGTTCTGCGGCGGCAGGGGCAGCTTGGGCTTGCCCACGTCCTCCCACCGCTGCCGCAGGTCGCGCGTGAACCGGGGCAGCTGGCGCGGCAGCTCGGGCATCGTGCCCCACAGCTGGGCCAGCGCGACATGATCGTAAGCCGCGTACCAGGCCCACAGCTCGATCCCGCCCGGCGGGCGGCCGAAGAACTCCAGCAGGTCCGCCCGGATCTGGGCCCGGCTCCGCCACGCCTTGTCCGCCGGCGAGGGCAGCTTCGGCAGGACGTTCTCGCGCACCCACGGGCCGGCCTTGGCGGGGTCGAAGTCGGTGGAGACCGCGTAGAACTCGCGTCCCCGTTCATCCACGACACCGATCGACACCAGGTCGATCGTCACGCCGTCCTCGATGAATTCGGTGTCGTAGAAGAAACGCACCGTGGCACCCTAAGCACTGCGGCGCGAAGCGCCTCGATCAGGGGTGGTGGCCGGGCGACGGGTGGGCCTAACCGGCCTTGGTCTCCGGTACCCGGTCGGCGTCGGGCAGGCCACTCTGCGCCGGGACCACCGCGCGCACCCCGGCGGCCTCGGCGGCCATCAGCTCCTTGGCCTTCGCCGCGTAGATGTCGACGTACTCCTGGCCGGAGAGCTCCATCAGGGCGTACATGATCTCGTCGGTGATCGACCGCTCGACGAACCGGTCGCCGGACAGGCCCGCGTACCGCGAGAAGTCCAGCGGCTTGCCGAACCGGATCTCCAGCCGCCGCGGGATCCACATCTTGGAGCCGATCGGGTTGACCTTGTCGGTGCCGATCATCGCGACCGGGACAACGGGGACACCGGCCTCCAGCGCGACGCGGGCGACACCCGTCTTGCCCTTGTACAGGCGGCCGTCCGGGGAGCGGGTGCCCTCCGGGTAGATGCCGAGCAGGTTGCCCTCGCGCAGCAGCCGGATCGCGGTGTCCAGCGCGGCCTGCGCGGCCGAGCCGCCCGAGCGGTCGATCGGAATCTGACCCGCGCCGGTGAAGAACCACTTCTTGAGGGTGCCCTTGACGCCCTTCTCGGTGAAGTACTCCTGCTTCGCGGGGAAGGTGACGCGGCGCTTGACGCGCAGCGGCATGAAGAACGAGTCGGCGACCGCGAGGTGGTTGCTCGCGAGGATGGCGCCACCGGTCTCCGGGACGTTCTCCACCCCGGTCACCTTCGTGGGCCACAGGAGCCGGAGCAACGGCCCGAGCAGCACGTACTTCAGCAACCGGTAAAGCACCGGGACGCCCTCCTACCTGCGCGAACAGCCTGCCGGATCCAGAGTAGGAAACGCCGTCCAACCGCACAACGGGCGCACCCGCAGTGGGCGGGAGGTCACAGCCGGGGGACGTCGTTCGACGGGCGGTCCCGGAGCGGCCCGGGGCATGCGACGATGGGTCCGCGTTGGAGGAGAAGGGCGGATGCCATGCCTGTGCTCGCCGGTGCGGAACCGTTCGCGCACACCGGTTCGGCCGAGGTCGGGGTGCTGCTGTGCCACGGTTTCACCGGCACGCCGCAGAGCCTGCGGAGCTGGGCCGAGCACCTCGCCGCGCGGGACTTCACCGTGCGGCTGCCCCGCCTGCCGGGACACGGCACGACGTGGCAGGAGATGAACAAGACCGGCTGGCCCGAGTGGTACGGCGCGGTCGAGCGCGAGTTCCTGGAGCTGCGGGAACGCTGCCAGTCGGTGTTCGTGTTCGGCCAGTCGATGGGCGGCACGCTCGCGCTGCGGCTGGCGCAGCGGCACGGGGGCGCGGTCGCCGGGCTGGTGCTGGTCAACCCGTCCGTCACGCGGCTGAGCTGGGACACCAAGCTGCTGCCCGTCCTCGCCCGGGTGGTGCCGTGGTCACGGGGCGTCGCGAACGACATCGCCAAGCCGGGCGTCACCGAACTGGCCTACGACCGGGTGCCGGTGCGGGCGGCGGCGAGCCTGGCGAGGCTGTGGAAGCTCGTGCGGGCCGACCTGCCACTGGTGACGCAACCGCTGCTCCTGCTGCACTCGCTCGTTGACCACGTCGTGGAACCCGAGAACGCGCGCATCGTGCTGGACAACGTGCGCAGCCGGGACGTGACGGAAGTGGTGCTGGAGAAGAGTTTCCACGTCGCGACCCTGGACCACGACGCGCCGCTCATCTTCCGGCGTAGTGTCGAGTTCGTGGAAGCGGTCCGTGACCCGGGGCAGGTGGGGGCCCGATGAACTCACGCGTACCCGACCCCGAGGACGTCGACGCCACCTTCGCGGCGATCGTCGCGGACCTGCGGGCCGAGGGGGTCGGCCTGATCGACGACGACGTCGAGGCCGAACGGGCGCCCGCGCGGCCCGAACCGGCCGAGCCCGAGAAGCCCGCCGAACCGGAGAAACCGGCCGCCGAGGCGAGCTGGCGCGGTGGCGGCACCCCCTGGGAGGACACCGTGCTGGGCGACGACCCGGCCGGTCCCGGGGACGACGAGCACTACGTGCCGCCGGAGCCGCCGCCGCTGCCGCGGCCGGGCAAGGGCGCGTTCGTCGTGCTGCTGTTCTTCGTCGTCGGGCTGCTGTTGCTGATCGTGCCGGGGGTGATCGGCGTGAGCACCGCCGTCGCGACCCCGCTCGGGATCCTGGCGCTGGCCACCGCGATCGCGTTGCTGCTGCTGCGCGTCAAGCAGGGCCCGCCGGACGGCGACGGGGCGCAGGTGTGACGCGGGTCGTCGTAGCGCCGGACAAGTTCAAGGGCACGTTGCCCGCCGACGCGGTGGCCGCCGCGATCGCGGCCGGGCTGCGGCGCGGGCGGGACGGCGTCGAGGTGCTGGAGTGCCCGATCGCCGACGGCGGCGACGGCACCGTGGCCGCCGCGGTGGCCGCGGGCTTCGAGTTCGTGCCGGCGCGGGCCAGCGGACCGGTCGGCGAGCCGGTCGACACGGGCTACGCGCGCCGGGACGGCACGGCGGTGATCGAGCTGGCGGCGGTGTCCGGGCTGGCGTTGCTGGACGAGCTGGCGCCGCTGACCGCGACGACGCTCGGGGTCGGCGAGCTGATGCGAGCCGCGCTGGACGCCGGTGCTACCCGGCTCGTGCTGGGACTGGGCGGAAGTTCGAGCACCGACGGCGGCACCGGGCTGTTGCGCGCGCTCGGCGCGCGGCTGCTGGACATCGAGGGTGCGGAGCTGCCGCCGGGTGGGGCCGCGTTGCGGCGTCTGGCGCGGGTGGACCTGGACGGGCTGGACCCGCGGCTGCGCGAGGTCGAGCTGCTGGTGGCGAGCGACGTGGACAACCCGCTGCTGGGCCCGCACGGCGCGGCGGCGGTGTACGGGCCGCAGAAGGGCGCTTCACCGGAGGACGTCGAGCTGCTGGAGTCGGCGCTGCGGCGGTTGGCCGAGGTCGTGCGGGGGTCCGGGGTCGATGTGGCGAACGTGCCGGGTGCGGGCGCTGCCGGCGGGACGGGCTACGCGCTGGCGATGCTCGGAGCGTCGTTCCGGCCGGGCATCGACGTGGTGCTGGAGCTGACCGGGCTGACCGAGAAGCTGCCGGGCGCGGACCTGCTGATCACCGGCGAGGGCTCCCTGGACGAGCAGACCCTGCGCGGCAAGGGCCCCGCGGGCATCGCCGCGGCCGCCGCCGAGCGCGGGATCCCGGTGGTGGCGCTGGCGGGGCGCAACACGCTGTCGCCGGAGGTCCTCCGGTCGGCGGGCTTCACCGCGGCCTACGGGCTGACGGACATCGAGCCGGACGTGCAGCGCTGCCTGGCCGAGCCGGCGCCCCTGCTGGAGCGGCTCGCCGAGCGCGTGGCGCGGGAGTACCTCTAGCCGCCGAACATAGAGCCCCTCGGACACCTCGCCGAGCGGGCGCGCCAGCCCTCCTAACCGCCGAACATGGTGCGCCACTCGTCGACGTTGCGGGGGCGGTAGACGAAGTTGTTCTCCTTCACCGACGACAGCGAAGCCGACGGCGCGGCCGAGTACTGGTGCCCGGGGTAGACCACCGGGTCGCCCGGCAGGTCCGCCAGCCACCGGAGGCTGTGGTACATCGCCTCGGCGTCGCCGCCGGGGAAGTCCGTCCGGCCGCAGCCCTCCAGGAACAGGGTGTCCCCGGCGACGAGACGGCCGTCGACCAGGAAGCACTGGCTGCCCGGGGTGTGGCCGGGCGTGTGCAGCAGCCGGATCGACACCGCGCCGACCTCCACGACGTCGTCGTGGTCGTGCCCGGTCAGGTCCGTCGCCGACACGCCGGTGACCCGCTGGACCCACTCCGTCTCGTTGCGGTTCACGTGCACCGGCACGGACTCGCGCGCCAGCAGCTCGGGCAGCCCGGCCAGCGTGAAGCCCATCATGCTGCCGCCGACATGGTCGGGGTGGTGGTGCGTGGCCAGCACCCCGGTCAGCCGCATGTCGTCGGCGGCCAGCACGTCCAGCAGGTCCCCCACCGCGTACGCCGGGTCGACGACCACCGCCTCCCTGGTCTCCCGGTCGCCGATCAGGTAGGCGAAGTTGACCATCTGGGTGGCCACCGGGTCGCCCACCGCGAAGTCGCGGCCGGACAGCAGCTGGCGGAAGTACAAGCGGTCGGACATGCCCCGAAGACTAGAACTTCGTCTTCGGCCGCTCCTGCTTCACCCCGTCCAGGTACACGTCGACCTTCTCGTCGTAGAAGGCGACCAGCCCCTGCACCTTCTGGCTCTCCGGCAGCGGCGACCGGTAGTACCAGACCACGTCGGAGTGCAGCCGGTCGCCGACGCGGACCGAGTAGTACGAGGCCTCGCCCTTGTACGGGCACCGGGTGATCGTGTCGCTGGGCTCCAGCAGGTCGAGCCGGACGTCGGTCTTGGGCAGGTAGTACCGCGTCGGCAGGCCGGTCTCGAACAGCAGCCGCGGGCTGCGGGACTCGGCCACGGTCACCCCGTCGATCTCGATGCGGACGTGCCGCGAGCTGGCGAGGATGTCGACGCGCGTCCGCGGGTCGCGGGGGTGCACGAAGATCTCCTCGTCCTCCTCGAACCACGCGTCCATGGCGGCGAAGTCGAGCCGCACGTGCCCCTTCAGCGCCTCCAGCGGCGAGTCCTGGTACTCCAGCGCCGCGCCGGCCGCCTCGCGGCCGCCCACCCGCACGGTGAACACGTCGGCGTCGCCGCGGCTCGGCGAGTGCGCCGTCTCCCCCGTGGCGACCAGGTACTCGGTGCGCACGTCCTCGCGCGGGACGTAGTAGACCGGGTAGTACGGGACCTCCCAAACCATGAGCGGGTGCAGCGTGTCGGCGACGACCTGGCCGCCGAAGACCGCCCGTACCCGCTTGGTGCCCGGCTCGGTCCGGACCCGGCCACGACCATCGGTTGTCATACCGGTCGCAACCACGCCGGGCGCGGGCTTATTTCCGGTGCCGGGCCAGCAGGTCGCGCGCCATTTCCCGGGCCCGCACCGCGGCATCGGCGTCACCTTCGGCGGCGGAGACGATCGCGCCCTTCATCAGCAGGTGCCAGGAACGGGCGAGGTCCTCGGGCTCGGCCAGCCCGGCCTCCCGCGCCAGGCCGGCCACGATGCCGCGGAGGGTGTCCAAGTGCCGGATGCAGGCCTGGCCGAGCGGGTGGTCGGCGCCCATTTCGAGCAGGACGTTGACGAACGCGCACGCGTCGAAGTCCGCCGGCGAGCGGAACCAGTCGTCGAGCACGTCGAAGATCGCCAGCAGCTTGCCCTCCGGCGTCTCACCGCGGGCGCGGGCCTGCCGTTCGATCAGCCCGACGGTCCACAGCTGCTCACGCCGGTCGAGGAAGGCCAGCACGAGGTCGTCCTTCGACGGGAAGTGCCGGTACAGCGTCGCCTTCGCGACCTGCGACCGCGCGATGACCTCGTCCACACCCACCGCGCGGATGCCGCGGCGCGAGAAGAGCTGGTAAGCGGTCTCCAGGATCCGCTCACGGGCACCGGCTGGCAGGGTGGTGGTCATGGCGCGCCGATGATAACCCGGCAAAACCGCGTTCGGTACCGTCCGGACAGACCGGTCTGATCGGCCGTTTGCGGGGGTGGACCGGGGGTATCCGGCGACCATGACCACGCCCGACCCCGACCGACTCCGCGCCCTGCTGTCCGAAGTGGACTTCCCGTGCGACAGGGCCGAGCTGATCCGGCAGGCGACCGCGCACGGCGCGGACGACAGTACGCTCGGGCACCTGGGCGCGATCCCGGACTCCACCTACCCGGACCTCGACGCCGTCACCAGCGCCTGTGCCCGGATCACCTGACGCCGATGCGACTGCGCAAGAGCAAGCTCTCCGAACCCGGGATCCGGCGGCAGCGCAGCGGCCGCGGATTCCGGTATTTCACCCCCGAGGGGGAGCCGCTGCGCGACGAAGAAACCCTGCAGCGGATCAAGAGCCTCGCCGTGCCGCCCGCGTGGCGCGACGTGTGGATCTGCCCCCACCCGAACGGCCACATCCAGGCGGTGGGCACCGACGACGCGGGCCGCCGCCAATACCGCTACCACGACCGCTGGCGCCAGGCGCGGGACGAGGAGAAGCACGAGCGCGTCGTCGAACTGGCGAAACGGCTGCCGAAGTGGCGGCTGCGGATCGCCGAGGACCTGACCCGGCCGGGCCTTGGCTGCGAGCGCGTGCTGGCCGCCGCGCTGCGGATGATCGACCGCGGCGTGTTCCGGGTCGGCAGCGAGGAGTACGCCGAGAACCACGGCACCTACGGGGCGGCGACGCTGCTGCGTGAGCATGTCACGGTGAAGCGGGACGAACTGAGGTTCAGCTACCCCGCCAAGGGCGGGATCGAACGGAACATCACGCTGACCGACCCCGACCTGGCCGCGACGGTCAAGGCGCTGCGCAGGTCGCGCACCGGCAGCGACCGGCTGTTCGTCTACCGCACACCCAACGGGTGGCACGAGGTCCACGCC
The DNA here is from genome assembly GCF_050958625.1 of Amycolatopsis sp. 3B14. Taxonomy (NCBI): domain Bacteria; kingdom Bacillati; phylum Actinomycetota; class Actinomycetes; order Pseudonocardiales; family Pseudonocardiaceae; genus Amycolatopsis; species Amycolatopsis sp. 3B14. Next base: position 4,906 of record NZ_JBHZEN010000110.1, on the reverse strand, counting down.
GAGGAGATCAACGAGCACTTCAAGGAAATGGTCGGTGACGAGTTCACCGTCAAGGACCTGCGGACGTGGAACGCGACCGTCCTCGCCGCCACCGCGTTCGCCGCCGCCGACGAGGTGAAGTCCCAGCGCGGGCTGAAACGCACGCAGGCCGCGGTGATGCGCCAGGTTTCCGAGGAACTGGGCAACACCCCCGCCGTGTGCCGGAAGTCCTATGTAGACCCGAGGATCGTCGAGGCGCACGCGAACGGCAAGACCATCGCCTCCGCCGTCCGCCGGATCGGCGGGGTCCGCGGCGACGAGGACCGCGAGGTGCTGGAGCGGGCCGTCATCCGTCTCCTGCGCGGAGTTTGACTTCTCCTGCCGGTGGTATCTGCAACAGGTGAAGCTGCTGAGACTTCCCGGGGTGTACCGGCCGCAGGCGGACACCTGGCTGCTGACGCGCGCGATGCGGGAAGCGCGCCTGCCGGCGGGCGCGCGGGTTCTCGAGGTGTGCACCGGCACCGGCGCGCTGGCGATCGCCGCGGTCCGCAATGGAGCGGCGAGCGTGACCGCCGTGGACCGGTACCTGCCCGCCGTGCTGAGCGCGCGGTTCAACACGCGGGTGCGCCGCCTGCCCGTGGAGGTCCGGCACGGCGACCTCGCGCAGGCCATCGACGGCGCGCCGTTCGACGTGGTGCTGGCCAACCCGCCCTACGTGCCGTGCGAGTCCGACGCCGATCCGGACGGCGCCGCGCTGGCCTGGGACGCGGGTACGGACGGGCGCAAGCACCTGGACCGCCTGTGCGACCGGGCCTACGACCTGCTCACCCCCGGCGGGACGATGCTGGTGGTCCATTCGTCGCTCTGCGGGATCCGCCAAACGGTGGAAATGCTGCGGGACAACGGCTTGAAGACCTCGGTGGTGGCGCGGGCGATCGAGCTGTTCGGCCCGGTGCTGCGCGGCCGGGCCGATTTCCTGGAACGCGCCGGGCTCATCGCGCCCGGCCAGCGACACGAGGAACTGGTGGTGATCCGTGCCGACCGGACGGAACGCTGAACCCCGCAAGGTGACGCTCGTGGACGGCGGGCCGGTGCTCGTGGAGGGGCCGGTCGAGCTGGAGATGCCCGACGGCACGGTCGCGCGCTCCGACCGGTTCATGGTGGCGTTGTGCGCGTGCCGCCGCAGCAAGCGGTACCCCTTCTGCGACACGAGTCATCGCAAGCGCGTGCGGAACTGACGTGGAGCGGCGGACCGGGTCCGCCGCTCCACCGCTGTCTACAGGGGTTTGCGGAGCGCGCTGCGGCCCTGCTGCCACGCGCCCAGCACGTGGTCGGCGAAGCGCTGCTCCACCAGGTCGGTGGCCTGGATGCCGAACACGATGTCGCCCGCCAGTTCCGGTTCGGTCGCCAGCAGTCCGCCGAGGACGTCCCGGCGCATGACCTGCTCGTGGACCGCGTCGGCCTCGATGTGCTCGGTGTAGAAGTACCGGCAGCGGTCGTCGGCGTCCAGGCGCCGCAACGCCTTCTCCATGCGCTGCGCGCTGGGCGCGGTGGTGATCTCGGCGGCGGCGAAGTGCCCGGCCAGCGCGGCGCGGAACCGCCGGTGCAGGCCGAACAACGACATCATGTTGACCACCGCGAGCATGCACGCCGGGGCGTGCTCCAGGTAGTGCAGATACTGCGAGTTCAGCCCGGCGCCGTCGAGCAGGTCGGCGTAGAGCTGGGCGTGCACCTGGTCGGCGCGCCCACCGCCGTACTCGTCGAACTCCACGGCCACCAGCGCCGCCTTCGGCTTGCCGCGCAGCCGCGGGATCACCCACGCGTGCGGGTCGGCCTCCTTGTGGTGGTAGATCGAGCGCAGCACGAAGTACTCGCGGACCTGGTCCCAGGTGCCCTCGGCGGCGAGGAAGTGCGACAGGCCGGTGCCGTTGACCGGCTCGACGAGCAGCGGCGCGAGCGCCTCCTCGACGTCGTCGCCACCGGGCGTGTGGGCGCGCAGCGCGGCCAGGAACACCCGCTCCATCGCGGCGCGCAGCCGCAGCAGGTCGGGGTCCCACTCCCAGTCCGGGTCGACCCCGGTGAACCCCTGGTAGTGCAGTTCGTAGCAGACGTGCAGGGCGAGCTGCAGGTCCTCGCCGAACGGGTCGGCGTCCGCGGTCTCCGGCAGCTCCGGGAAGTCCCCGCGCTCGTCGTGGCCGAGTGCCTCGATCACGGCCTCGGACAGCGGTCCCCTGGCCGCCGGGAGGGCAGCCGAAAGCGTCATGGCGGTCGTCACGACGCCCGGTTACCCCTGCCCGGCGGCGGTCAACCCTGGTGGGTGAGGGTGGCGAGCAGGGCGGGCAGGCCGGCCGCGACGGCCTTGCGCTGGCGCCGGGCGCCGCTGCCCTCGTGGCGCAGGCGTTCCAAGACGATCGCCACCAGGTCCCGGTCCCCGGTCTCGTCCAGGGCGGGCGCGACGAACTCGGCGAGCTCCTCGACCAGTTCCCAGGCCGGCACCCGGCAGGCGCGCAACGGGTGCACCCCCTCGCCGTCGATGCCGTCCCGGGCCGCCGCCCACAACGCGGCCGCGCCGACCTGCTCGGACATCTCGGGCGGCGCGGTGTCCGCGGCCAGCGCGCGCCGCACCAACGCGCGGGACAGCACGGCCTGCAGCACCGCCTCGTCCACAGTGGACGCCGCGTCGGCGACGCGGAACTCCAGCGTCGGGAACGCCGTGGACGGCCGGACGAGCCAGAACGACATCGACTCGTCGACGAGCGCGCCGCAGTCCACCAGCCGCCGCACCTCGGCACGGTAGGCCGCGAGATCGGGGAAGTACGGCGGTATCCCCGCGCCCGGGAACCGGGACTGCTGCACCATGCGCCAGCTGCCGTAGCCGGTGTCGCGCCCGTGGTCGAACGGCGAGTTCACCGAGAGCGCCAGCAGCGTCGGCAGCCACGGGCGCAGGTGGTTCATCACCGCGACCGCGGTTTCCGGGTCCGGCACGCCTACGTGGACGTGGCAGCCGCACGCCTCGTAGTCGGCGACCATGCCGCGGTAGATTCGGTCGATGTCGCCGAACCGGCCGTCCTGGTTGTCCGATGTAGACGGTCCGGAAAGGACCGGGGTGCCGCAGGAGGCGACGACCGCGCCGTGCAGGCGGGCCGCGTCGGTGAGGGCCTTGCGGCTCCGGACGAGCTGTTCACGCAGCTGCCGCGCGCCGGTGCACACGCCGGTCGCGGCCTCCACCTGGGTGGCGCGCAGCTCGCGGTGCAGGTTGGCCCCGGGCGGCAGAGGCGGGTTCGCGGCCAGGATCGCGGCCGCCCGCGGCAGGGTCGCGCCGGTGGCGGGGTCGAGGAGCAGGAACTCCTCCTCGACGCCGACGGTCAGGCCGGCGGCAGCGGCCGGGTCGCCGGGCCCTGGATCACCGAGCCGTCCGTGGCGAATCGCGATCCGTGGCATGCGCAGTCCCAGGTCTTCTCGGCGTTGTTGAACGCGACGACGCAGCCGAGGTGGGTGCAGCGGGCGCTGACCTCCCGCAGCTGCCCGTCCTCGCCGCGGTAGGAGGCGACGACGTCCGCGCCGCGGCGCGACACTTTGGCGGTCCCGGGGGCGAGGTCGCCGGCGGTCGAGGTGAGGGCGCGGGTGTAGCCGGCCACGTACTGCTTGCCGACCTTGGCCCCGTCCTCGGCGAGGGTGACCGAGGACTTCAGGTCGAAGCGGTTCGGGTCGTAAAGGTTCGCGGCGGGGTGGTCGCCACCGGTGATCAGCTCGGTCAGGACGAGGCCGGCGGAGGTGCCGCCGGTCATGCCCCACTGGCCGAACCCGGTCGCCACCCACACGTGGTGGGTGGCCGGGTGGTAGCGGCCGATGTAGGGCACGTTGTCGAGGGTGGTCATGTCGTGCGCGGACCAGCGGTGGGTGGCCTTGGTGACGCCGAAGGTGGTGGCGGCCTCGGCGAGACGCCGGTAGCGGGCCTCGACGTCGACCGGCTCGCCCGTGCGGTAGTGCTCGCCGCCGACGATGACGTAGTGGCGATCGCCCTCGGTGTGGCCGCGGATGGACCGGTGGGTCACCGCGTCCAGGTACATGCCGGGCGGCGCCTCCCCGACGCCTGCGACGACCAGGTCACGGGTGATGTCGAGGCGCGCCCAGTACAGGCCGCGGTCGAAGATCGGGTAGTGGGTGGCCACGACGACGTCCCTGGCCTTGACCTGGCCGCGGTCGGTGTGCACGGTCGGCGAGGGCCGTTCGTCGAGCTTGCGGGCCCGGACCCGCTCGACGACGTGGCCGCCGAGCCGCTCGATGTGGTCGGCGAGGCCCAGCAACCAGTGGCGCGGGTGGAACTGGGCCTGGTCGACGAACCGGACGGCGCCGACGGTGGTGATCGGCAGGTCGACGTGCTCGACGAAGTCCGCAGGGAGCCCGGCCTCGGCGGCGGCGTCGGCCTCCTGCTGGAGTTTGCCGAGCTGGGAGCTGTCGGTGGAGTAGACGAAGCTGTCCCGCCGGCGGAAGCCGCAGTCGATGCCCAGTTCGGAGGACGTGCGGGCCACCCACTCGATCGCCTCCAGCTGGGCGCGCCCGTACCTCGTGGCGGCGGGCTTGCCCTTGCGGGAGGTGAGGGTGGCGTACTTGAGGGCGTGCTGGGCGGACAGCTTCGCGGTGGTGTGGCCGGAGACGCCTGAGGCGACCTGGGCCGCCTCCAGGACCACGACCGACTTGCCGGCACGAGCGAGCCCGTAGGCGGTGGTGAGACCCGCGATACCGGCCCCGATGACGACGACGTCCGCCTCGGCGGGCAGATCCCGCCCGGCCCGGTCCGGCGCCGGCGCGGTGTCGACCCACAGGGAACGCGGTTCAGGCAGCTCGATGCTCACGGCCCAGATTGCCCCAGGTGAGGGCACGTGAAACGCCACGCTGATCCTGCCCCAAGGTAGCTGGGTGGTCA
>NZ_JBHZEN010000109.1:0-20283 GCF_050958625.1 Amycolatopsis sp. 3B14 | reverse complement strand
TGATTTCAGTCCCTGCAATCAGAGGAAGTGAGGAGCACCTCGTGGCCACCGTGGGAACCCGGATAGGTGTGTTCCTGGGCGGAACGTTCGCGCAGAGAACGGACGCGGCCAACCTCGTCGACCGCACCGTCGAGCTCGCCCGCGAGGCAGCCCGCGACGGGGTGCACACGTTGTGGTTCGGGCAGGCCGTCGACTACGACGCGATCCAGCTGGCCTCCCTCGCCGGCCGGGCGGAGCCCGGGATCCACGTCGGAACCTCGACCGTGCCGATGTACCCCCGGCACCCCTTGCTCGTCGCCGCTGCTGCGAAGACAGCGCAAGCCGCAACCGCCGGGCGTTTCCGGCTCGGCATCGGGCTCGGCGCACGCACGCTTCTGGAGCCGCAGTTCGGCGTGCCGTATCCGCCGCAGATCCGGCATCTGCGCGAATACCTTGCCGCCCTGCGCCCGCTGCTCGACGGGGACGACGCACCTTTCGAGGGCGAAACCCTCGTATCGCGGCCGGCCGCACCCGTCGCAGTTGTCGGGTCCGCGCCGCGGATCCCGATCCTGGCGGCCGCGATGGGGCCGAAGGCGCTCGCGGTGGCGGGTGCGCTCGCCGACGGCACCGCGCCCTATCTCGCGGGGCCGCGCACGATCGCCGAGCGGATCGCGCCCGTGATCCGCGAAGCTGCGGCCGCGGCCGGACGGCCGGAGCCGCGGATCGTGGCCGGGGTGCCGGTGGTGGTCACCGACGACGCCGCCGCCGCTCGCGCCCGCGCGGCGGAGTCGCTCGGCTTCTACGACAACATCCCGTCCTACCGGAAGATCGTCGCGGCCGAAGGCTTGTCCAGCGCGGCCGACCTGCTGATCGCCGGCGACGAAGACACCGTCGCCGCCGCGCTGAGTCGCTACCTCGACGCCGGTGCCACAGAACTCATGCTCAGCCACACCGAACTCCTCGGAGAAGAAACACGCGCCCGCACGTGGTCGCTCGTCCGGTGCCTGCGGGGCGAAGCCGGCCGATGACCGCCCATTCCACTCGAACGGAGAAGACTCCGCATGGCCAACTCAACCCCAGCTCTCGACCTTCCCGTCGCAGGCCTGCGCGCCACCAGCACTGCGCGCCTGCCGTACCAGCACAACGTGCTGCTGCGGTCGTTCCTGCTCGAGCGCCCCGCCGGCAACGTGCTCGTGTACAACTCCCCGGGCCTGACCGCGGACGCGAAGGCCATTGACGACCTCGGCGGAGCGTTGATGCTGTTGATCAACCACGAACACGAAGGCATGTACGGCGACCCCGCCGGTGCCGTGCCCGCGTTCGTCCATGCGCGCGACAGCGCTGCGACGGCGCGGCAAATGCAGGTCGCCGGCACCTTCGACCGCAGGCAACTGCTCGCCGAAGACCTGGAAGCGATCCCCACCCCCGGCCACACCGCCGGCACCACCAGCTACCTGTGGGACAGTGGCGCGCACCGCTTCCTGTTCACCGGCGACTTCATCTGGATCGAGGACGGTCAGTGGAAAGCCGTCCTGCTGGACCCGGATCTGCGCGAGCAGTACCTCGACAGCCTGGCCCTGGTCTGTGACCTCGACTTCGACGTCCTCGTGCCCTGGGGCGTCTCGGACAACGGCCCATGCTTCGCCATGACGGACAAAGGCGATACCAGGAGCCGCATCGATGCGATCATCACCCGCATCGAAGCGGGCGGAGACCGCTAACCAGATGAGGCCAGGACGTTGGCGACGGCGGTGCTGAGCCTGGACGCTGATCGAGGACGTATCGGTGCCCGACGTCGTGTAATCGATAACGGTTGTCGCTACCGTCTCCGGCGGCCGGACGTTTCGCGAGCATGGCCGAGGGAACGCCGAATTGACGACACAGACTTGTCAGGCGTGCGACCCTGACCAAGCCGCAGGACGTTGAGCGACTGCACTGCCATGTCAGCGCTCCCGACGAAGGGCATCGGCATGCCCCTGACGTTCCTGCAGCCAAACGTGACGAGGCCGTTCGGTCCGCACGCCGTCCACCGATCGACAGTGCGTGGAGTCGGAAGATGAGGCAGCCGTCGTGACCGGCATCGTCAGAGCGGTTTGCTTGCGTTGATGTCACGGGATCCACGTGGCGCGCTGTAGAGCACGAGGTGCTGGTCGCGGTCTGTGAGCGTGAGCGTGTCGCAGTCGAGGGTGATCTCCCCGACGGCCGGGTGCCGGAAGGTTTCGTGAGCATCGGCGCGGCCTGTGCCGCCGCGAGATTGTTCCAGGCCAGGACCTCGAACGCCGCGGACATCACGAACGCCGGCGTCTGCGGGAGCCGTTCGAGAAGCGCGAGGATGCTCGGACGGCACGAACAACGGATCCTTGCTGATCTTGAACGTGTCCACCTGGTGCGTCGACCAGTGCGTCGCGTTCGACGTTCATCGTCGGACGGGGTCAGTGGCACAGGTTGCGAACTCGGCCTCGCCACAACCTAGCCTGGCACTGAATTAACGACTCAGGCCACTAGGGCACGAGCACGAATCGCCCGACCACAGAACCCGAGCGAAGCTCTTCCATGGCTTGGGGGGCTTCGTGCAACGCGCGGGTGTGTACCGGGATGTCGGGAAGTCCGTGGGTGCGAACGAGGGTAACGAGTTCACGCAATTCATCGAGTGTCCCAATATAGGAACCTTCGATACTGATTGAGCGCATTGGTATGAGCGGTACCTGCAATCGGGTGTCTCCGCCGAGTAGGCCGGCGATCACGATGCGGCCTCCCTTTTCGATCAGCCGGTAAGACTGGGCGAACGTTGCTCCGGCTCCAACGACGTCGAGAATCGCCAGCACTGGCCCACCGACGGCGGCTCGGATCTGCTCATCGGCGTCCCCGTCCGTTGGGTCGATGGCCGCCTGCGCTCCCGCCGCAAGGGCGGCGGACCGGCGTTCGGGGTCGATCTCGACGACGACGGGACGGGCCTTGCCCATGATGGTGAGCAGACCCACGGCCATCAGTCCGAGCCCGCCCGCACCGAAGATCACCAGTGGCTCCTTGTTCAGTTCGTTGCCGAACTTTCCGATCGCACTGTAGGTGGTCAGCCCAGAGCAGGTCAGCGGGGCGGCCCGGGCAGGGTCGAGGTCTCCGAGTTCGATCAGGTACCGGGAGTGGGGCACGAGCACGTGCTCGGCGTATCCACCGTCACGGTTGACTCCAAGGAATTGGGAGTTGCGGCAAAGGTTCTCGTGCCCGCGAATGCATCGCGGACAATCGCCGCAACCCACCCACGGGCATACAAGGACCTCCTGACCGATCGTTGCGTCGGTGGCGTCTTCTCCACGCGCGACGACGACGCCGGAGATTTCATGGCCCGGTGTCACCGGGAAGGTGACCCGTTGTTTGAAGGAGAGGTGCTCGCCGCCCCCGAGGTCGTAGTAGCCGTCCTGCAGATGCAGATCGCTGTGGCACACCCCCGCTCCGGTGACTTGAACGAGGACTTCGGATCCGGTCGGGGCGTCGATTTCGTGCTGTGTCAGCGTCGGCGGGGTACCGAAGTCCTGGAGCTGAATCGACCGAGTGCGGTAGGAGGTCATCTCGTCCTTCGAAGAGCTATCGTCCGGAGGGTGCGGGCAGGTGGATTCTCACGCGACGTGGTTGATGTACTTGTGGTGCTGGTATCCATCGAGGCCTTCGTATCCGCCCTCGTAGCCGTATCCGCTGTCCTTGAGGCCACCGAAGGGGGCTTCGATGCTGGAGACGGAGAAGGAGTTGATGCCGATGCCGCCGGCCTGCAGTTCTTCGCCCATGGCCATGGCAGTGTCGGCAGACTGTGTGAAGACGTATCCGGCCAGTCCCACGTCTAGGCGATGCGCCTGGGCGAGCGCGTCTTCCACATCAGTGAAGGAGTTGACCAGGGCGACGGGGCCGAATGGCTCTTCGTTCATGGCTCGGGCGGTGAAAGGGGCATCGGCGATCAGGGTGGGCTGGAAGAAGTTCCCGGTGGTACCGATGCGGCTGCCGCCGGTGACGATCTCAGCTCCCTGTGCTGCGGCGTCATCGACGAGTTCGCCGACTGCGACGAGGCGACGACCGTTGGCCAATGGACCCATCTGCGCGCCGGGATCCAGGCCTTCGCCGACCTTGAGTTCGGACATGGCCTGGCCGAAGCGGGCCACGAACTCGTCACGGATGGATTCGTGGACGATGAAACGGGTGGGGGAGGTGCAGACCTGACCGGCGTTGCGGGTCTTTCCAGCGACGCAGGCGGCAACGGTTTTATCGAGGTCGGCGTCGGCAAAGATGACGACTGGTGCGTGGCCGCCCAGTTCCATGGTGCTGGGCTTGGCATACTGCGCTGCGAGTCCGGCGAGGTGCCGTCCTACTGTAGTGGATCCGGTGAAGCTGATCTTACGGATCGCCTTCGCGGCAATGAGGTGGCGAGAAATCTCCGAAGGCACACCGAGGACGACGTTGAGGGCTCCGGCGGGAAGGCCGGCGTCGTGGAGAGCTTGAGCGATGGCCACGGTAGGGCTGGGGGTTTCTTCTGCGGGTTTGATGATAACGGTGCACCCTGCGGCGAGGGCGGCGGCGATCTTGCGCGCGGGCAGCAGGATCGGAAAGTTCCACGGTGTAAGTGCGAGCACGGGCCCCAGCGGCTGATTGATCACCATTTGGCGCTGACCGGAAAATCGTGCGGGCATGGTGCGCCCGTAGGAGCGCAAGGCCTCGGCTGCGAACCATTCAAAGGTTTCGGCGCTGAGGGCAACTTCCAGCTCGGCTTCTGCCAGCGGCTTGCCCTGTTCCCTTGTCAGATCGCGAGCGATGGATTCGGTGCGCTCACGCAGCAGTGCTGCGGTTTTGTTCAGGATGGCGGACCGCTCGACGGCGCTGGTGCGTGACCATCCGCGGAAGGCCTCGTCGGCAGCATTCGCGGCGTCGTCAAGATCCTGGATGCTGGCGCGCGGTGTGGTTCCCAGCACCTCATCGGTGGCGGGATTGACGAGATCGTTGACGGTACCCGCGCCGCCGTCTCGCCACTGTCCGGCGATGAACAGCTGAGCCCGCAGGTGATCAGATGCGCTCATGGTGAACCCTCTCGGAGTTGGCGGACGCGGCGGCGGCCCTGTTGTGCTGGGTATGTGGCCAGGACCTGGTGGGTGACGAAAAGTGACGCAACGAGGCTGACCCTCCCAGGTTCTGGTATGCGAACAGGATCGTCTTATATATGAACGCGTGAGGACGATAGGCCCCTGCCTTGGGCCGGGTCAAGTGTCCGCGGCAACGTTCACCTGGGTCTTGTGCTGGTTGACCCTCGGCCTCGAAACGCTGATCAGGTGTGGTGGATAGATCGCTTGCGAACACTGATCGACACCCAGTGGTGTTCACCCAGCCGGAGGACGGGCTGGTGCACGCGCGGGGTCATTGAAGCGTTCTCCGAGCCTGAGACCGTATGATGTCACTCGATGGCATGGTGCTCAGTTGGTCAGGCGCCGGAGAACAAGCACGGGACGGGAAGGCAATGACGGGGCCGACTTCAAGTGGTTCGCAGGAGCACCGGACCGTGTCACGAGTAACCGGAATTCTGGAATTCGTTGCACGATCCGAGAGCAGTGTCCGGCTCGCGGACCTGGTCAACGAACTCGACGCGCCCCGCTCGTCGGTTCACGGACTTGTGCACGGGCTTGTCTCCACCGGGTACCTGCAAGCCACTGAAGACGGTCGCTACACCTTGGGCAACGCCGTCCGGGCATTGTTGATCAATCCATCCGCCCAGGACCAACGTGTACGCGCCGCGATGGAAGCACTTCACCTGGAATTCGACGAGACGGTGACATTGGTGATGTTGGCCGGCGACTGTATCATTTATACCGAGGCCATCGAATCCTCGCACGTCGTCCGGTACACCCCCGTCCTCGGAGTGCGACGGCCCCTCTATCCCACCAGCGCCGGGAAATGTTACCTCGCCCACGCGCCGGAAAAATATCGCGAAAAGTACCTCAATCGGCACGTTCCCACCGTCGCCAAACGCTCCCAAGTGCTTGAGGAACTCGAAAAAGTCCGCGTTGACGGCTACGCCGTCAACGCCGGCGAGACCCTTCCCGACCTGCAGGCTGTCTCTGCCCCCGTCTTCGACAACGAACGAGTCTGCGCCGTCATTACCGTCGCCGGACCCATCTCCCGATTCTCTGACAAGATCGACGAGATCATCCGCGAAACCCGCGACACCGCGGCCAGGGCGAGCGTCGGCCGAGGGTAGGACCTGGGGGCGGGCATCCGGTCGCGGACAAGGGCCAGAGCGAGGAGCGTGATGGCCAGTGCACCTCGATCGTTGATGTGGGGTAAGGACAGGCCGTTCAACCGCGTCGCTCCAAGCGCTGGCCGCTGCGACAGCACCTCGGTTCGTCGACGGAGTCGTCTATACCTTCGAAGGCTTGTCCCCAACGCGGGATTACCGGGTTGTTCGAGCCTGAGGTAATCGATAAGGATAGTACCTCGGGAGATCACACGATCGCCGTGTTTTCCGTCCCCGCGGGCGGTATGGACTTGACCGCGTGGCCCCCCGGTGCCACCGCGTACACGCCGAGCGTCGAACGCGGCCTCGCTGCGCGCTGGTGTGTCAAGGAAACCACCCTGATCACCCTCGCTTCAGGACCCGCCGACCCGGACGGCGCCTCGATGCCCGGAGCATCGACCACCAGGGTACCCAGGGCTCCGGCCTTTGGTGTTGTCGTTGAACTTCGCCGACCGATCGACGCTTGGGCTGGGCTGCCGGTGTTCGGCGCACCGTCGCGACGGCCCTGATCAGATGTCGTTCTGGGGAAGGAACACATCGTACTGACGTCGGGAGCTTCCTTGCTGGCTCATGCCGATCAGAGTCGGACCGACCCGGTTGACGTGACGCAGACCATGTCGTAGTCTCCCTGCTGTCCGTATACAAGACATAGAGCAACGTATATACGAACAGTGCGACTCGGCGTGGACCCGCCGACGCTTGTCTCCCAGGGCTGCAGGGCATGTGCGCCCAATCGGCCTAGGAACTCTCCGAACAGCTGCATGAGCGCGGCACCCAGGCATGTGGAAAGGACGTCACAATGGTCGCTGCCGAAGGCAAGTCCGCAGTCGCGGAAAATCGAAGCCCGGCGGTGGATGTGGATGTGGTCGTGATCGGAGCCGGCTTCGCGGGCTTGCGTCACCTCTATGATCTACGGCAGCAAGGCCTTTCGGCCCGATGCTTCGACGAAGCGCCGGAGATCGGGGGCGTGTGGTACTGGAATCGGTACCCGGGTGCCCGGACCGATAGCCAATCGTGGATCTTTGCCTACTCGTTCTCCGAAGAGCTCCAGAACGATTGGACCTGGAGCGAGCGATACACCCCTCAGCACGAGATATACGCCTACCTCAATCATGTCGCCGACAGGTTCGGTCTCCGTGATCAGGTGACACTTGGCACCCGTGTGGCCTCTGCCCGTTACGACGATGAGCGCGAGCTGTGGGTCGTCACCACTGACAGTGGCGAAGAGGTCACCACACGCTTCGTCGTCAGCGCGACCGGACCGCTCTCGGCGGCGTACAAGCCTGATTTCAAAGGGGTCGACGACTTCCGGGGCGAGTGGTACATGACGGCCCGCTGGCCGGAGGATGGCGTCGATCTGTCGGGTAAGCGGGTGGCGGTGATCGGAACCGGCGCGAGCGCCGTCCAGCTCATCCCGACGATTGCTCATACCGCTGCCCACGTGACTGTTTTCCAGCGCACACCCAACTATGTCATACCGGCACGTAATGCGACTCTTCACGAGAACGAGCGTGAGAGTATCCGGGAACGTTATCCCGATATCTGGAAGCGGGCCCGGGAGCAGGTCTTCGGGTTCGACCTCGGCCTGGCCGGGCGGACATTCGATGATGTCACCTCGGAGGAGATGCAACTCATCCTCGAACGGGGATGGGAGATCGGCGGATTCCATTTTGTGTTCGAGACGTTCGATGATGTGTTCACCGACGAGCGCACCAACGAGGTGGTCTCCGAGTTCATCAGGAACAAGATCCGTACCATCGTCAAAGACGAGGCCACTGCTGAATTGTTGTGTCCCAAGGACTACCCGTTCTGCGGGAAGCGTCCGCCCCTCGGGCACTTCTACTACGAGACCTTCAATCGGGACAACGTCTCACTCGTCGACGTGAGTCAGGAGCCGATCTCGGAGATCACCGAGACCGGAGTCAAGGTCGGCGAGCAGGTGCACGAGGCCGACGTGATCATCTTCGCGACCGGATTCGACGCCGCGACCGGCGCGATCACCCGAATGGACATCCGTGGGCGCGGAGGGGTGTCGATCGCGGACAAATGGAAGGACGGTCCTTCCACCTATCTCGGGGTAGCCGTCAACGACTTTCCGAACTTTTTCATGATCTTGGGGCCCCACGTGCCGTTCGCGAACGCACCGGTCGTCATCGAGGACGCGTCCGAGTGGATCGCCAACCTCATCAGGTATATGCGCGACCGGGAGCTCACGGTGAGCAACGCGTCGGCAGAGGCATCGGACGAGTGGCGCGACACGCTGACCGGAATCTTGAATGACACCGTGGTGGCGAAGGGCCGGAACAACTACTTCCTGGGCGACAACATCCCCGGAAAGGCACACGCTCCGCTTTTCTACCTCGGTGGTGTCAAGCGCTATCGCGACGCGCTTCTCAAGGAGTCGGCGAACGACTATCCCGGCTTCGTCATGTCCTGATCTCGCAAGCAGCGACCGCGATCGGACAGTGGCGGGAGCTGAGTCCGGCCGACAAATCACGGAACAACTCTGCCGATGGATGCCGGAATCGCTGTGAAGAGGTGGCCATCGCCCCGGCAATCCCACTTCCCTCCCTTGCGGGCTGCGAACGCTGATGAGAAGAAGAATCGGAAGGAATTCACATGAGTCTGAAGTTGGCGGGAAAAGTGGCGCTGGTGACCGGCGCTGCACGGGGGCAGGGGCGGAGCCACGCGGTTCGCCTAGCTGAGGAAGGCGCCGACATCATCGCCCTCGACCTGTGCGACCAGATCGACACTGTTCACTATCCGCTAGCCACGCCGGAAGACCTCCGTGAGACCGTGGCGGCAGTGGAAGCGACCGGCCGGAAGATCGTCTACAGCCAGACCGACGTGCGGGATGCGGATGCGGTCAACCGTGCGGTTGCCGAAGGGATCTCTCAGCTCGGTCGGCTCGACGTCATCGTAGCTAACGCTGGCATCGCTCCGCAGTCCGTGCGTGAGAGCGATCAGTATCAGACGTTCCTCGACACTGTCGCGGTCAACCTGACCGGTGTGTACAACACCGTGCACGCCGGCGTTGATCAGATCATCGAGCAGGGTGAAGGCGGCTCGATCATCCTCACCAGTTCAACCCAAGGGCTCAGCGGGCGAGGCGGCAACGGGAGCGGTGCCCAGGACGGGTACACCGCCTCGAAGCACGGCGTCCTCGGTCTCATGAAGACCTGGTCATTCTGGCTCGCGCCGAAGAACATCCGGGTCAACGCGGTGGCACCGACCGGGGTGAACACTCCGATGGTGAACAACGACGTCGTCCAGGAGTGGCTCGCGAAGGACCCGGACGCGGCCGGGGTGCTGGCCAACCAGATGCCGATCCCGGTCATCGAGGCATCGGACGTGAGTAGCGCCGTCGCGTGGCTCGCGTCTGACGACGCGCGGTACGTGACCGGCGTGGCCTTGCCGGTCGACGCCGGCTTCCTCATCAAGTAGCTGCCTCTCGCTGCGATCTGACAGCTCGTCATTGCGGACGAGTGTCGGGATACCGGTGCCGGGACCGCGGGCGATCGAGTCGACCGCGCGACCGACGGGACCTGGCCTACACCGAAGCCTTGCCCGACGAGAAGGCCCGCACGGCGATCGGGTTCGTCCACCGCGCGCGGGCGTTCTTCGCCCGCCACGGCATCACCCACATCCATCGCCTAGTACCCAACAACGGCTCCTGTTACCGCGCCCGCGAACTTCGCCACCGTCCTGGGCGGTGCCCGCCACCAGCGGATCACGCCCTACACCCCACGCCACAACGGCAAAGTCGAGCGCTACAGCCGGATCCTGGCCGATCTGGAACATCCACTACAACTACCATCGACCACCCACTGCCGCCGGAAATCAGCCACCCGCGACCCGGCTCCACACCGGTGTCACCAACGTCCCCGAACGGCACACCTAGCTTGAGTTTCAACCGGTTCGGCGGGGCCGTGGGTTGCTCGATTTGGTGTTCTTGCTGTGCTTGGGATTTCGTGTGTTCGTGCTGGTGGCGGTGTGGACGTCGTGGCGTGACGCGGGTTGGTGGTTGGGTGTTCCCGCTGGACGTCCGGGGCCGGGCCGCGAGGGTTTCGGGACGCCGGCCGGGCAGGCGAGTTGTGGACGCAGGTTCCGAAACCCTCGGCGGACCCTGGCCGGGGTGAGTCGCTTGGCTTGTCGGGGTTTCTCCCAAGGACGGCGTAAGTCGGCTGTGAGGTCACGGGCGAGGCGCAGTTGGGTGTAGGCGGCGAGCAGCAGCCAGGTCAGCGGTCGGCCGCTTCGGGTGAGCGAAGTTTTGGGATGGTCCAGCCGAGGGTTTGCTTGAGCATGCGGAAGGTGTGCTCGATGTCGAACCGGCGCAGGAACGCCTGCCAGGCCAGATCAACCTCGGTGTGGTCCAGGCCGATGCGGGAGTGCCAACGCCACACGGGTTGCGGGATCGCCCCGGAGGGCAGCCGCTGAACTTCGAGCCGAATCACAGTGCCCTCGATGATCGGCAGAGTGCCGTCGTGGCCGGCCCAGGCGATGCGGTGGGTCAGCCGTGGCTGCAGCCGATCCCACGCTCGAACCAGGGCGGGTCCATAAAGCCGGGTCGTGGTTTCGGTGACGACGTCGGGATGCCCCCAGGTGGCCGGGTCACCGAAAGCGAACTCGTCGCCGTGGCGGCGGGGTCTGCCCAACGTGCCGGGGGCTGTGGCGGGACCGGGCGTTACAGGACCCGATCAGTGCGCATCCGCACCAGCACGGTGATCGGAAGATTGGCCAGCCGGGGGCCGTCGTAGTCGGCGTCGGCGACCAGCAAGATCTCCGGGTCTCCCGGCCGCCAATGCCCGGCCGCGACCAGACGGTCCACCACGCCGCGGATCTGCCGGGCGGTCACGCTCGCGGCGTTGTCGCCTGGCGCGAGCCGGACCGCGTCCAGTGGCGCGGTCCACGACCCGCGCCCGGATTCCAGCGCGACGACGACGGAGTAGGGCCAGCCCTGCACCATCATGTGCTGGTCTTTGCCGCGGCCGTAGGTGTGACACAGGATCCGTTGCGGGCAGGTGTGCGCTTCCGGACGCAACCAGCAGGTCACATCCACTGCCAGCACCAGCCGCCCGTCCGCGGCCCGCGGGATCGGCGCGGCACTCAGCGCGGTCTGCAACCGCGGTGTTCCATCGCGCCGCGCGCGAGCGCGGCATACCCGCTGTCATACCTTCGGCGATGCTCGCCTGCCAGGGACAACTCCGCGATGGAGCGCAGCGGCCCATCAGCAGATAACACCGCGTCGACCAGCTCGAACAACGCGTCCGCCCGCCGGTTCAAGGACTCATAGACCTGCTGCCGGAACCTCGACAGCTCCCCGTTGGCACACCTGTTACTGGCATCAGGCAAACTGATCACCGCGGCTCTTGATCGATCTTCCAATCGTCGCAAGAAGGAATGATCGACCAAGGGCCGCGTTCATGATCAACAGGGGTAGGCAAGCACCACCCGAAGGTAAAACTCAAGCTAGTCATGGCCGGGGGGTCACTGCTTGGTCCCGCTGTGGCTCACGGCTCGACCACGCAGCCGCCGGTCACGTCGCCGGCCAGCCGGGCGAGACCAGCGTCCCGAATGCGAGTGAGTGGATACCGATGGGACACGAAGGGGGTCACCAGGCCCTGTGCGACCCAGTCCAGGATGGCAGCGGTGCGTGGGGGGCGGATCGAGGGGTCGCGGAAGGTATGGATCACCATCGGTGACCCCATTACATACAGACCTTTCATCTGCATGATGTTCGTCGGGAGCGTGTTGGCTCCGTCCGAGCCCCCGCGGCCGCCTCCCTGAGCAACGGTCGTGTTGGCAGCCCACCCCACGATGACCAGCCGTCCGCCGAAGGTGAGCGACCGCATCGCCTCCAGGCCGGTGGGGCCGCCCACGGTGTCGATGACGACGTCTGCGCCGGCGCCGCCAGTGAACTCCTTGACCTGGTCGCGGAAGCGGCCCGGGTCTGATCCGGGCGTATGGATGGTCGAGTCGGCGCCCCAGTCGTGCAGCGTTCGGAGCTTGTCCTCGGAACGGCCGGTCACGATGACCTTCGCGCCCAGGATCTTCGATGTCTGGATCGTCGCCATGCCGGCTGCGCCGGATGCGCCGGTGATGAGGACGACCTCGCCGGCTTGTAGCCGGGCGCGGTTGACCAGCGCGTAGTAGGCGGTTTCGTAGTTGACGAACAGGTTCGCGCCCTGCTCGTAGGAGAACGTGTCCGGGATCTTGTGGAGTGCGCTGGCAGGAGCGACCGCATAGGACGCCCAGCCGCCGTTTACCTGGTACGCACCGGTGCTCCGAGGACCCGCATGCGTGAAGTCGTTGACCACGCGATCGCCGACGGCGAACTCCGCCGCGGCGGCACCGCCCACGGCGACGACCTCGCCGCTGTACTCCATCCCGGGGGTGAAGGGCGTGCGGGGCTTGTGCTGGTACTGCCCGCTGAGCATCAGCAGATCCGCGAACGTGACACTGCTGGCTCGGACACGGACGAGGACTTCGTCAGATTGGATCTCGTACTCACCAGGGTCGGTCACGACTTCGAGAACGTTCTCCAGTGCGTCGCGCTGAGACTCCGCAAATCGGGGGAGGGAGACCCGGAGCCCAGGAGGGACGGTTACACCTGTCACGCGTGTTCCTTTCAGTGCAAGTAAAAACCAAAGATCGCCCGGACTACCGTGCGGATGATCCCTCACCGGGGTTGCTCGATGGCCTCGGAGCCGACCGAGCGTCCAGGGCGTGTGGTCGACGATTGGGACGCCGAGGTAGCGATGGTTGGCGGCCGTGCGCTTACCTACGGCCACTCGTCCTTCCAATCCCGGCGCTGCGCGCCGCCGACAAGATATGACGTGCCTGTCGTAGATGGGGGGCATCCAACATCCGGCCATCGAGCGCCACAACCCCGGTATCGCCGGTGCCGAACGCCTCGACCACACGTCGGGCTTGCTCGAGTTCGGACTCCGATGGGGTGAAGGCGTCGTTGATAGGACCGACTTGGGCGGGGTGGATGGCGATGCGGGCGGTGAAGCCTTCGGCGCGAGCATCCCGGGAGTCGATCGCCAGGCCCTCGAGGTCGGCGATGTCGACGTACAGGGTCTCGATGGCGTGCACGCCTGCTGCTGCCGCAGCGAGCAGCGTGGCCGACCTGGCCAGGCGATACGTGTCTGCCCATCGGCCGTCCGACCTCCGGTTGGTCGCGGCTCCGAGCGAGGCACTGAGGTCCTCGGCGCCCCAGGTGAATCCATACACCCGATCCAGTTCCGCGTGCCGGAGCTCGCCGAGCCGGAGCACGGCGGTGGGGGTCTCCGTGACCACCGGGATGATCTTCACCGATCCTCGGGCAAGTCCGTATGCCGCTTCGAGGGCATCGAGGTGGTGGGTGAGTGTGGTGAGGTCTTCGGGACCGTCGATTTTGGGGAGCATGATCCCGGCTGGGGCGTAGCGCACTACCGCGGCGAGGTCGTTCAGAGCGAGTGAGGTGCTCAACGGATTCACCCGCACCCACAGTGCCGGGCCCTCAGGGCCGACGTTTCGCTGCAGGTGTGTTGCGGTGATGTCGCGTGCGGCTTCTTTGTGGCTCGCGCTGACCGAGTCCTCCAGGTCGATGATCAGCGCGTCGGCGTCGGACTTCGAAGCTTTTGCCAGCTTCTTCTCGTCATCGCCGGGAACGAAGAGAAGCGATCGCAGAGGTGTATCGGGCGCTGTTGTTGGTGCCATGGCCTCGGTCATCGGGGCCGCCGCCGCTGCAGGCCGGTGCGCTTGCACGACGCCACCAGTTCGTCGTTCTGGTTGAACGCGCGATGCAGGAAAGTCACGATGCCCTGGTCGGGGCGTGACCGCGAATCCCGGAGGTCGATGACCTCGGTCGTCACTCGAATCGTGTCGCCGTGGAACACCGGAGCGGGAAAGCGGACTTCGTCCCACCCAAGGTTGGCGACCGCGGTACCCAGGGTTGTGTCTCCGACCGAGATGCCCACCATGAGTCCGAGGGTGAAAGCGCTGTTGACGATGCGCGTCCCGAACTGCGACGACTCCATGTACTGCTCGTCGAGGTGCAGTTGAGCCGGATTGTGGGTCATCGCGGTGAACAGCACGTTGTCGGTCTCGGTGACCGTGCGCCGGATCGGGTGGTCGAATGTGTCCCCGACGGTCAGGTCGTCGAACCAGAGTCCAGCCATGCCGGCCTGTTCCTTTCGCAGGTTGATCGGCCGTCATGACGGCCGCGTGACAGGAGTGTTCAGTAGCTTCGCGGTAGGCCGAGGACGTGCGATCCGAGGTAGTTGAGGATCATTTCCTGGCTGATCGGTGCAATCCGGGTCAGGCGTGCTTCCCGGAAGTACCTGGCCACGTGATACTCCTCGGAGTACCCCATGCCGCCGTGGGTTTGCAGCGCACGGTCGGCGGCCTCGAATCCGGCGTCGGCGCACAGATACTTGGCGATATTGGCCTCGCGGGCGCAGGGCATCCCGTTGTCATAGAGCCACGTCGCTTTACGCAACATCAGCTCGGCCGCATCGAGGCGTGCCAATGATTCCGCGAGTGGAAACTGGATGCCTTGGTTCTTACCGATGTGGCGGCCGAAAACCTCGCGTTCGTTGCCATATTTCACGGCCGTCCGCAGGGCCGCTCGTCCGATGCCGAGTGCCTCGGCGGCGACGAGCATTCGTTCGGGGTTGAGGCCGTCGAGGATGTAGCGGAACCCCTCGCCCTCCTCGCCGACTCGATCCTCGATGGGCACCTCGAGGTTGTCGATGAACAGTTCGTTGGACGTGACCGCATTGCGTCCCATCTTGCGGATGGGTCGGATGTCGACCTTCGAGCGGTCGAGATCGGTGAGAAAGAGCGTCATCCCGTCAGTCTTGCGGGACGACTCGTCGAACTTCTGTGTTCGGGTCAGGAGCAGGATCTTCTCCGACTCCATCGCCTTGGAGATCCACACCTTGCGGCCGTTGACGATGTATTTGTCACCCTCCCGCCGCGCGAACGTGGTGATCTTGGTCGTGTCGAGTCCGGCGCCGGGCTCCGTCACGCCGAAGCACACGTGCAAATCGCCGCTGGCGATGCGGGGCAGCGTGCGCTGCTTGAGCTCGTCACTGCCGTGGACGATCACTGGATGCATTCCGAAGATCGACAGGTGCATCGAACTCGCGCCGTTCATTCCGGCGCCCGAGGCAGCGACCTGCTCCAACAGGATCGAGGCTTCGGTGATGCCGTATCCGTGGCCGCCGTACTCCTCGGGAATGGTGATTCCGAGCCATCCTCCTGCCGCGAACGCCTGGTAGAACTCATGGGGAAACTCGTGTGCGGCGTCCTTTTGTTCCCAGTATCGATCATCGAACTTGCCGGCGAGGTCGGCGACGGCGTCCCGAATTGTTACCTGGTCCTCGGTCAATGCGAAATCCATGTATTACACCCGTTCTCTGTGCATGGGTTGTGGCAGAGTGATTTGTCGCAGAGATTCAGGCTCGCCGGTGCGCGTCGGCGAGAGCAGCACGTATGCGGTCCAGCGCCGCGGGATTCTCGGCACTCGACATGTCCCCAGGGTCGGCACCTGTCGCGACCGCGCGGACCGCCCGCCGCATGATCTTGGCCGAGCGTGTCTTGGGAAGTTCCGACACGGCGATGACCTCGTTCGGCGCGAACGGTTTTCCGACCTGTTCGGCGACAGCGGCACGGAGTTCGGCCGAGACGGATGAGGCGTCGGCCCCCTCGCGAGGAACCCAGAACACCCAGACAGCTTCACCCTTTTTCGGGTCAGGCACCCCGATCGCGGCTGCTTCGGCCACTGCCGGGTGTGTCGTCAGCACCGACTCCACTTCTGCCGGTGCCAGGCGTTTACCCGCGATGTTCATCACGTCGTCGGACCTGCCGAGGATGTACCACGCCCCGTCCTTCGAGTCGACGAGCGCGAAATCTCCGTGGCACCACACCCCGTCGAAGGTCGACCAATACGACTGCAGATACCGGTCGTGGTCGCGCCATACGCTGCGGGTCATGGATGGCCATGGGGTACGGCAGACAAGTTCGCCTATGCCGCCGCGCACCGACTGGCCGTCGCCATCAACAACGTCGACGTCCATGCCCAACGACGGTCCGCCCAGTGAGCAGCTGGCGATCGGCTCTACCGGATACGGAGCGAGGAACGACCCGCCGACCTCGGTGCCACCCGAGATGTTGATCACCGGCACCCGGCCGTCGAAGACCTCTGCGGCGAGCCAGTCGTACGAATCGGGGTCCCAGGGCTCCCCGGTGGAGCCCAGGGTGCGCACTGACTTCAAGTCGCGGCTCTTGATCGTCGAAAGGGGCGTGTCGCGCAATGCTCGAACGAGGGTCGGCGACAGGCCGAGTGTCGAAATCGAGTGCCGCTCGACGAGGTCCCACAGACGTAGAGTGTCGGGCGCGTCAGGTGACCCCTCGTACAACACCAGGGTCGCGCCGTTGGCGTGTGCCCCGACGATTGTGAATGGTCCCATGACCCATCCCATGTCGGTGACCCAACAGACCCGATCGCTCGACACCACGTCGAAGGAGTAGGCCATCTCGGTGGCGACCTTGACGGTGAACCCTGCGTGTGTGTGAACTGCCCCCTTCGGCGTGCCAGTCGTCCCCGAGGTGTAGCCGAGCATCAGCGTCTGCATTGTGGGAAAGGCTCGTGCCGTGTCGTGAACGTCCTCGCCGGCGAGGAGTTCGGACCAGCTGGTGACTGCGAGACCCTCGGCATCGAACGTGACCCTTGTGTCGACGTTGGCCACAGTGATGACCGAGGTGACCGAGGGCGCGGCGGCGACCGCTGCCGCCATCTCTGCGGCCATGTCGACTCTTCGCCCTCGCCGGATGGTTGCGTCAGCGACGATGACTGCCGAAACTCCGGCGTCGTTGAGGCGTGCGGCGATCGCCGGCGCTGCGAATCCTGAGAACAACGGCACCACGACGGCTCCGATCCTGGCCGCCGCGTAGAAGGCGATGACCGCCTCCGGGATCATCGGAAGGTAGAGTGCAACCCTGTCGCCCTCCCGCACACCGATACTGCTCAGCCCTGCAGCGAGCGCGGCGACCTGACGCGACAGCTCGGCGAACGAAAGCTCCTCGACTCGGCCATCCTCTGCTTCGTGAACAATCGCGGGACGGATCGAGTCCGCCCACCGAGTGAGGCACGCATCGATGATGGTGAATTCGCCGTCGACAAACCAGTCCGAATTCTCCATGCCTCGGGAGCTGTCGAGGACCTGGCGGTAGGAGGTTCTGAACGGGATGGCGAGGTCGTCGATAGCGGAATCCCAGTACCACTGCACATCGGCTACCGAGCGGCGACGCAGTTCTGTGAGGGAGTCGATGCCATGACGGTTCGCCAGGCGTGTGACGTTGGCGTCAGCGATACGCTCGGGGCTTGGTCGCCAGACGTAATCACTCATGCGCTGCCTCTTTGCCATTCGGATTCGGGCTGTCCTGCAGGACTACTCGCGCGGACAACAGTTGATTGATGGTCACGTCGTCGTAGCCGAGAGAGGTCAGAACCGTGTGAGTGTCTGCCCCCTTGGCTCGAGGAGTTTCTCGGACCGACGCTGGAGTGTCGGTCAACTTGATCGGGAAGCCGATGC
Organism: Amycolatopsis sp. 3B14; assembly: GCF_050958625.1. Lineage (NCBI taxonomy): Bacteria > Bacillati > Actinomycetota > Actinomycetes > Pseudonocardiales > Pseudonocardiaceae > Amycolatopsis > Amycolatopsis sp. 3B14. The sequence goes on along the minus strand of NZ_JBHZEN010000109.1, from coordinate 2,454 downwards.
CGCGGTAGTCGCCCCTCTCCACGACCATTTCGCGGTGACGGACGTGCGGATCGTCAAGGACTTCGCGGATGTCGCGGATCGCTGACGCCGGCACCCCGCGGGTGATGAGGTCCTGTGCGAGATCGTTCTTCGTCAAGGGGGCGATCTTCTCCGACAGCAGTTCGCTGAGGACTTTCAGGTTCCCCAGGCGGTCGGCGTTGGTGCGGAAACGCGGGTCGTCAGCTAGGCCGGGCATACCCAGTCGGTCGACCAGGATGCGGAACTGGCGATCATTGCCGATGCCGATGAACACCGCCCCGTCGGACGCCTCGAAGGTGTCATAGGGTGCCACCGTCGGGTGGGCGGAGCCCGTACGCACAGGTACCCGCCCGTCGGCGAGAGTGGACGCGGAATGTGGATGCAACAGCGACACCGCAGTATCAACGAGCGTGCAGTCCACCACCTGCCCGCGACCTGTTCGCTGACGAGCGTTGAGCGCCAGCAAAATTCCACTGAACGCGTAGATCCCGGTGACCATGTCCACCACCGGGACGCCGACCCGCAACGCTGGGCCTTCGGATTCGCCGTTGATGCTCATCACGCCGCCGTAGGCCTGAGTGATGGCATCGTAACCGGGCATACCACCCATCGGCCCGTCAGCGCCGAACCCGGTGATGCGGCAGACAATTAGGCGCGGGTGACGCTCCAGCATCCGCTCGTCGGAGAACCCCCACCGAGCCAGCGTTCCTGCCTTGAAGTTCTCTACCACCACATCGGTGTTCTCGAGTAGTCGCTCGAGCACCTGATGTCCTTGCGAGGTCCGCAGGTCCAAGCAGATGTTGCGTTTGTTGCGGTTGATCGCGTTGAAATAAGCGCTCATGTCGTCTGCCACGAACGGAGGACCCCACCGTCGTGTGTCGTCTCCGTCAGGTGGCTCGACCTTGATCACGTCCGCTCCGTGGTCGCCGAGAAGTTGACAACACAGTGGGCCGGCCAGAACACGTGACAGATCGAGGACCCGTAGCCCGACGAGACTTTCGCTTGTCCCACCACGATCACCCATGCGGCCACCACTCCGTCGTATATCGGAACATCGAGGACGTATATGCGACAGTGTCTGCTGCGGGGGTGGTCCCTGTCAACCACGCGGCAGTGCGCGTGCGAACCCGTGCCGGCGGCCGTTGAAGGTGGGGTTGGTGTTGCGGCGGCGGGTGAGCAGGAGTTTGCCGTTGTCGACGAGGAGTACGTGCGACTTGGCCGTCAACCTGCCTTCGTTGCCATCGACCGACCGGCAGGAACCGGCAAAACCACCCTCACCTGCGCCCTCGCCGAGCGGCTCACCCGTGGCGGCCACGACTTGCCGGGATGAGGGCGGTATTCGAAGGTGGAGGCGCGGAAGGTGCCGGGCCGGTTGTCGGCGAGGTTCCACAGGCCGTGGACGAGGCGGACGGTGGTGTCGATCTCGTCGCGGGTTTCGGTGGGAAACCCGAGGACGAAGTAGCCCTTGACGTTGATGCCGCGTTCGATGAGCCGGCGGACCATGCAGGGCCGATACGCTGTCGGTCTCGCTGGCTCGGTGCAGGACACGCGATCGGTGCGAAAAGCGGCCATCATCTGGTCGATGACGCGGCGGGCGCCGAGGAGCGACGACGCCAGCCCGCGCTAGCCGGGGGACGCCCTAGCTGTGCTGTTCGGGGACGTTGGTGATGGGCTGACACGCTGAGGATGATCTTGATATGGGTGAGGACCTCCGGGTTCGGTGTGGATTGCGACATCAACACCCGAACACCAGGAGGTCCTCGATGGTCCACCGTAACGCCTCGTTGACCCCGACGGGCAGGCTGCGGCTTGCCCTGTGTGTCGTGGAGCGGTTTCAGGTCAGTCACACCACCGTGGCCCGCTGGGTGGGCCGTTATCGCCAGCACGGCCCGGCGGGGATGAACGACCGGTCCAGCCGGCCGCATCACAGCCCGAACCGCACGTCGCCTGAGGTGGAGGCTCTGGTCGTGATGTTGCGGCAGGAGCACAAGATCGGCCCGGTTCGCCTGTCGGTGCGGGCTGGGGTGGCGCCCTCGACCGCCCATGCGATCCTGCGGCGCCACGGGGTGCCGGTGCTGGCCGCGTGTGACCGCGCCACCGGCGAGCCGATTCGCCGCTACGAACGCGCTACTCCGGGCGAGCTGGTACACGTCGATGTCAAGAAACTCGGCCGTATCCCCGACGGTGGTGGGCACAAGGTCCTGGGCCGTGCCCAAGGCCGAGCCAACCAGGTCCGCACCGCCGGCGGCGGCTACCTCTGTCTGCACACCGCTCTGGATGATCACTCGCGCCTGGCCTACACCGAGATCCTGCCCGACGAGAAAGCCGCCACCTGCGCAGCCTTCCTACGCCGCGCGCACGCCTGGTTCGCCAGCCACGGCATCACCATCGAGCGGGTGCTGACCGACAACGCCCGGGCCTACCGCAAAACCACCT
>NZ_JBHZEN010000108.1:0-4157 GCF_050958625.1 Amycolatopsis sp. 3B14 | reverse complement strand
GCTGCTGCGCAACGCGGCGATGTCGCTGCCGGCTTCGGGTTCCGACCAGGCCTGCGCCCACACCTGCTCACCGCGGGCCATGGCCGGCAGGATCCGGTCCCGCTGCTCGGCCGTGCCGTGGGCGAACAAGGTCGGGCCCAGCATGAAGATCCCGTTCTGGCTGACCCGCCCGGGTGCGCGCGCGGCGTAGTACTCCTCCTCGAACAGCACCCACTGCAACAGTGACGCGTCCCGGCCGCCGTACTCGCGCGGCCACGACACCACCGACAACCGGGCATCCGCCAGCTGCGCCTCCCATTCGCGGTGCGCGGCGAACCCTTCCGCGGTGTCCATGGACGGGAGCGTGGGCACGTGCGCCGCGAGCCACTCCCGCACCTCGTCGCGGAACGCCGCCGACTCGGCGTCGATGTCGAGGTCCATCAGCGCTGCGCCCCGTCCCGCATCGAGCGCGCGTCCTGCCCACCGAGGGAGTCGGTGGAGGTTTCGGCGTTGTGGGCGTGCGCGAAGTGGTGCAGCCCGAACACCGAGTCCATTCCGGACCGCAGCCCCATCAGGTCCTCGGCCTGGTTGACCGCTTTCTTCGCCAGCGCGAGCCCGAACTGCGGCATCCGCGCGATCTTGTCCGCCAGCTCGAAGGTCCGCGCTTCGAGTTCGGGGCGCGGCACGACGCGGTTGACCATGCCCCATTCCTGGGCCTGCTGCACGCCGAACCGCTCCCCGGTGAACAGGACCTCCTTCGCCGCCCGCGGACCCAGCACCCACGGGTGCGCGAAGTACTCCACGCCCGGAATGCCCATCCGCACCACCGGATCGGCGAAGAACGCGTCATCGGAGGCCACGATGAGGTCACAGACCCAGGCCAGCATCAGCCCGCCCGCGATGCACGCCCCCTGCACCGACGCGATCATCGGTTTCGGGATCTCCCGCCACCGGCGGCACATCCCCAGATACACCTCCGACTCCCGGGCGAACCGCTGATCCCCGCCCTCGCGTGTGGTGTGGTCCCACCACACGACGGCCCGCCGGTCGAAGCTCTGGTCCACGTCCCGGCCCGGCGTGCCGATGTCGTGGCCGGCCGAGAAGTGCTTGCCCTCCCCCGCCAGCACGATCACCTTCACCTCGGCATCGTCCACCGCACGGGTGAACGCGTCATCCAGCGCATAAGTCATCGCCGAGTTCTGCGCGTTGCGGTACTCCGGGCGATTCATCGTCACCACCGCCACCGCACCCCGGCGTTCGTAGCGAACGACGTCCTCGGTCATGCGTTCTCCTCACCTCAGCTGCCGCTTCAGCACCTTGCCGGAAGCGTTGCGGGGCAGCTCGTCCACGAATTCGACGAGCCGCGGGACCTTGTAGTTGGCCAGCCGCTCCCGGCAGAACCCGATCACCTGCTCGGCCGTCAGCCCGGCGCCGACGACGAACGCCTTGCCCACCTCGCCCATGCGCTCGTCCGGCACCCCGACGACGGCGACGTCGCGCACGCCGTCCAGTTCGGTCAGAGCGTGCTCGACCTCCGCCGGGTAGACGTTGAACCCGCCGCAGATGTACATGTCCTTGAGCCGCCCGGTGAGGGTCAGGTAGCCCGCGTCGTCCAGTTCGCCGACGTCGCCGGTGTGCAGCCAGCCCTGTCCGTCGATCGCCTGCGCGGTCGCCTCCGGGTCGTCGAGGTAGCCGAGCATCACGTTGGGCCCGCGGACGACGACCTCGGAACCGCGGATCGCCACCTCGAACCCGGCGGTGGCCCGGCCGGACGTGCGCGCGACCAGCTCCGCGTCGTCCCCGGGGCGGCACATGGTCACCACGACCGCCTCGGTGAGCCCGTAGGCGGTCAACACGGTGTCGAACCCCAGCTCGGCCCGCATCCGCCGGACGAGGGAGGCGGGCACGGTCGCCGCGCCGGTGACGGCGAGCCGCAGCGACGAGGTGTCCCCGCGGTCCGGTTCCTGGAGCAGCGATTGGAAGATCGTCGGCGCACCGGGCAGCACCGAGATCCGCTCGCGGCGGATCGTCGCCAGCGTCGCCCGCACGTCGAACACCGCCTGCGGCACGATCGTGGCCCCGGTCAGCAGGGCGACCACGATCCCGGCCTTGTAGCCGAAGCTGTGGAAGAACGGGTTGATCACCAGGTACCGGTCGTCGGCGGTGACCCGGCCGCATTCCGCCCACGCCGCCGCCACGTCGACCACCTGGCGGTGGGCCGACAGGACGCCCTTCGAGCGGCCGGTGGTGCCGGAGGTGAACAGGATGTCGCTGACGTCGTCGGGCCGGACGGCGTCCGCGCGTGCCTCGACGTCCGCCGCGGGCGCACGCTCGCCGAGGAACTCGTCCCAGCCGAGGGTGCCCTGGACGGGGCGGTGCGGTTGTTCGAGCGGGACGCGGACGACGGTGCCCAGGTCGGGCAGCGCGGCGCCGGTCGCCTTGATCGCGGCGTACCGGTCGGCGCCGAGGAAGTCCGCCGGGACGACGAGCGCCTTGGCGCGGCTGCGGACCAGCAGGTCCACCGTCTCGGTGGCGGTGAACCGGGTGTTGACCGGCACCAGGACCGCGCCCGCGTACAGCGCACCGAGCGCCGACAGCACCCAGTGGTGCGTGTTCGGCAGGTTGATCGCGACCCGGTCGCCCGGCTGGACCCCGCGCGCTGCGAACGCCCCGGCGACGGCTTGAACACGTTCCAGGAGTTGCCGGAAATCGAGCCGGACGCCGCCGTCGACCAATGCCTCGGACGAGCCGAACTTCGCGGCGGCGTCACGGACGACGGCCGGGATCGTGGTCTGCCCCACCGCACCCTCCCCTGGACCGGGAAACTAGAACGTGTTCTCATTACCCTAGGTGCCCGGTGGGCCGGGCAGCAAGGAGGCGTGCGTTGGAGCTGACGCGGTTCCGTCGTGAGGTCGCGGACTGGCTGGCGGACAACCTGACCGGTGAGTTCGCGGCGTTGCGTGGGCTGGGTGGGCCGGGGCGCGAGCACGAGGCGTTCGAGTTGCGGTTGGCGTGGGAGCGGCATCTGGCGGCGGCGGGGTGGACGTGTGTGGGCTGGCCGGTGGAGTTCGGTGGGCGGGGGTTGTCGCTGGAGGAGCAGGTCGCCTTTCACGAGGAGTACGCGGCGTCGGGGGCGCCGGCGCGGGTGAACCACATCGGGGAGCAGTTGCTGGGGCCGACGTTGATCGCGTTCGGCACGCCGGAGCAGCGGGCGCGGTTCCTGCCGAAGATCGTGGCGGTGGAGGAGCTGTGGTGTCAGGGCTATTCCGAGCCCGGGGCCGGGTCGGATCTGGCGGCGGTGTCCACCTCGGCGGAGTTGCGGGACGGCGAGTGGGTGGTCAACGGGCAGAAGATCTGGACGTCGCTGGCGCATGTGGCGGACTGGTGTTTCGTGCTGGCCCGCACCGAGCGGGGGTCCCAGCGCCACCGCGGGTTGTCCTACCTGCTGGTGCCATTGAAGCAGGACGGCGTGACCGTGCGGCCGATCCAGCAGCTGACCGGCACCAGCGAGTTCAACGAGGTCTTCTTCGACGACGCCCGGACTCCCGCCGCGATGGTGGTCGGTGAGCCGGGTGAGGGGTGGCGGATCGCGATGGCCACCCTCGGCTTCGAACGCGGCGTGTCCACCCTGGGGCAGCAGATCGGGTTCCGCCGCGAGCTGGACGGGATCGAGGCGGAGGCCAAGCGGCTGGGCACGTGGGAGGATCCGCTGCTGCGGGCCGATCTGGAGCGCGCCCGGATGGGCCTGCGGGTGCTGCGGGCACACGCGTTGCGGACGCTGGGGCAGGCGGCGGGGCCGGAGGTCGCGGTCGGCAAGCTGATGTGGGCGCAGTGGCACCGCGGGCTCGGCGAGCTCGCGGTGCGGGCGCGGGGGGCGCGGTCGCTGGTCGCCGACGGCGAGCTGGACGAGTGGCAGCGGCTGTTCCTGTTCACCCGCGCCGACACCATCTACGGCGGCTCGGACGAGATCGAACGCAACATCATCGCCGAGCGGGTGCTCGGTCTGCCCAAGGAGGCCCGGTGATCCCCACCTACCCACCCGGACACCACCTGCTCAAGGACAAGGTCGTGGTGGTCACCGCCGCCGCGGGCACCGGGATCGGCTCCGCGGTGGCGAAACGCTGCCTCGAAGAAGGCGCCAGCGTCGTCGTGAGCGACTGGCACGAACGCCGCCTCGC
>NZ_JBHZEN010000107.1:0-7731 GCF_050958625.1 Amycolatopsis sp. 3B14 | reverse complement strand
ACCTTCTCCCCTGACCGGTGAAGCGCGAGAAGCACGAGGCCCGCCCGGGATCCTGTCCATGAACTTGTCCATGAACGATCGTCACCTCATGCCAGCGCTGCCCACCTTCACGGACCTCAGCCTTCCGCTGCCTGCAGGTTCTCCTCCTGCCGGGTGATTTCGCACTCTCATAATCCCTTGGCCGCGGGTTCGAGCCCCGCCCGGCCCACCGGTTCCGACCAGATGTAATGGCTCGATGGACACTCTCCGCGACCGACCGCCCCTCCAGGTGCGCGTCCGGAACTGGTTGAGCCTTCGGGTTGGCCGTCAAGATCGGCGCACGTCGTCACCGTTGTCGAGGTTGTCTTCGAACCAGGGCGGTCGCGACACCACGAATTCGAGTCCTCGGTTCCCGCGCCGCAATGTGTGCGACGGTGGCTCCCCGTACCGCTCCTGATACGCGGCGCCGAACCGGCCGAGGTGGCCGAAACCCCAGCGGAGCGCCACCGCGGACACGGTGAGGGCATCGGGGTCCCCGTTGATCAGGTCATTCCGTGCCCGGGCGAGCCTGACCTGCCGAAGGTACGCCATCGGCGGTATGCCGAACTCCCGGACGAACGCCTTTTCGAGCGCGCGCAGGCTGACACACGCGATCCTCGCGATGTCGGCCGCACTGCCGACCCGCATGGGGTCGTCTTCGATCACGTCGACGACCCTCTGTATGGCGGCGGGAAGGCGCGAGCCCCGGTCTTCGTCGAGCTTGTCCGAGTAGTTGTGCGGTTGCGACATGAGCAGCGCCGACCGCACCAGTTGACCCAGGTGCGACGCCATGACCGGATGCTGCTGGGCAAGCTGGCTCGGCTGTCCGACGTCGTCTTGCAGGAGTCGCAGCACACGGGCGAAGTCGGCGCCTCGCCCCCTGGTGAGGTCCAGCTTGTCGCCGAACTCGATCGGCTCGACAACCCTTCTGCCGAGGATGGCGGACAGATCGTCCTCCAGATCGGCGCGGTCGATCCGCATCGCCATCAACGTACTGTCGTCGGTCCAGCGCTCGAACCGCCACGGCGCGCTGGGCGACAGAACAGCCGCGGTAGTACGGGAAACGGATGCGGACCGACGGCCCGAAACGACGTCGACGGATCCCGACGGCGCGTAGCAGAACACGTAGAACGACGGTGGCGGAACGTCCAGCCGGACGTCGGACCTGAAGTTGCTGTACCCGATCCTGAGCCGCTCGGCGTTCAGCACCCGCATGCAGAATCCGAATCGGCCTCGTTCGACCGCCGTGATGTGGTGGGGTGCGTACACGCTGGTGAGGAAACCGCGGGCCTCATCGAGGTCGTCGGTGCGCAGGAGGCCTCGCGAAGTGGCTCGTTGCCCCTTCGCGATCTGTTTTGCGAGCGCGTAGCCCTCGGACGCGTGCCTCGACGTCATCGTCGAGTACCTCCCACTCGGCTTCGGGTGGCACAGCAAGGATGGTCGGTGATCAGCCTTCGGCAACATGGTAGTGCTCCGCGCTCCGGTCGACAGTCCGGAAAACGAACCGCATCAGCCGAAGTTCGACCAGGCCAGGCTCGCGGCTCGATGCTGCACCGCGAGGACGGTGAGGCCGGGCCGGGCAAGCTGCGGGGCCGCCGTCGGCCCGGTGAGCAGCCGGACGGATCGGTACCCGAGGTCGGCGACGATCGCGCCGGCAGCGCCGTCGTCGGCAGTCGTCCAATCGTGCCCGTCGAGGGCGCCGAGCACCCGCGCTCCCGGCCTGCGCAGGTAGACCAGCACACCACCCTCATCGGCGATGATGGCCGCCGATTCAGCGAAACGCCGAGCGCAGTCACAGTGCGTAGTCTTGAAGATGTCACCGGTGACGCACTCGGCGTGCACCGCCACGAGCGGCACACTCGTCCGCGGACGTCCGACCAGCGCGATGTGCTCGGCCCCGGTGACCTCGTCGCGGTATCCGACGGCGTCGAGCTGCCCGTGCACGGTCGGCAACCGGGCGTTGGTGACTCGGGTGACGCGTCCTCGCTCCCCGTCTCCGAAGCGCAACCGGTGCTCGACGAGCTCCGGTATGTGCAGGACAGGTAGGTCGTGCCGAGCCGCGAGCAGGGCCGCGTCCTCGTCACCGGCCGTCCCCACACCGTCGCCGACCAGCCGGGCGGTCAGCGCCACTGGCGGAAGCCCAGCGAGGCGGCACAGGTCCACGCCTGCCTCGGCGTGCTCGGGCCGTACGACGACACCGTTGGCATGGACCCTCAGCGGCAGCAGATGACCGGGCCGTATGAGGTCGGCGGGGCCGCTGGCCGGATCGGCGAGCACCCGCGCGGTGCGCGCGCGGTCAGTCGCGCTGATACCGGTGGTGATGCCGTGTGCCGCGTCAACCGAGACGGTATGACGAGGACTTCGCGGATCCTGGTTGTCCTGGACCATCGGGGGCAGGCCGAGTGCGCCGGCACGTTCGGCCGGAAGGGGTGCGCAGAGAATCCCCGACGTGTGGCGGACCGTCCATGCGGTCCACCGCGGCTCGGCCAGTGCCGCGGGGAGGACGACGTCGTACTCGGTGCCGCCACCGACGAGAACCGGGCGTCCGGCGCGCAATGCGGCCACCGCGTGAGCGACCCGGTCGTCCGCGAAACGGGGGGCGGGCTGGGCGGACATCAGGACGCCAACGCGGACAGCGCGTGCAGCCGGCTGCCGTGGAAGACCAACGGGGCGACCGTTTCGTGTGGCTGCATGGCCTCGACGCGAAGCAGCACCAGGTCGTGGTCCCCCGCGCTGATGACCGTGTCGATCGAACAATCCAGCCACGCGGCCGCGCCGTGCAGGAGCACCGCACCCTCGCCGGTCGCGGTGTAGCCGATCCCGGCGAACCGGTCCCCCGTCTTCGACGCGATCTGCCGGCAGGCCCGGTCGTGCGTGGTCCCGAGCACCGACAGCCCGAGCCGGGGACGGTCGGCCAGAAGCGGCCAGGTCGTGGAGGTGTGCTGCACGCATACCGACACCAGCGGCGGGTTCATCGAGACCGCGACGAACGAACTCGCGACAATGCCGACCGGAGCGGCGTCGCGCAGCGCGCACACGGCTACCACGCCGCTGGGAAAGGTGCCATAGACCCGCCGTAGCGGGCCAGTCTCGTCTGGGTCGGGAACGATCAACGTAGGCCTCCTGTCACGGCCGCGGGGTTCAGGCTCAAGGCTCGTGGCACGGCACGGTGCACCGACGGTCTCGACCGGTGGCATGGTTGCCTCCTCGTCGCCTACGCCGCTGCCAGGAACTCACGGATCAGGCCACCGAGCCGGGCCGGCACCTCGAACTGGAGCAGGTGCCCGCAATCCGCGAACAGGTGCAGGTCCGCGTGCGGAAGGTGCTCGGCCAGGAAGAGCCCCGCGGCGGGCGAGATCGTCCCGTCGTCCTTCCCGTGCACCGCGAGGACCGGGTGCGGTACGCCGGCGAGCACCGACTCGTCGTAGACCGGTGCGGGCTCGCCGGGCGCCATGGCGGCCTCGAACGACCGCCGCACCTCCGGCCTGACCGCGACTGCGAAACGCTCCCTCACGTAGTCGTCGATGCCGGGAACATCGCCTCGAGACAGCTGGGCGGTCACGAGCGCGTGCATCGCCTCCTCACTCGGGCTCTCGTAGAACGCGGTGAGCGTCCCCAGCCTGGCCTTGACCGGTGTCCCACCCGCGCCCATCAGGACGATCCGCCCGAGCCGCTCGGGTGCGTGCACGGCCAACTCGAGCGCCACGCGGGCGCCGTAGGAGTGTCCTGCCACGTGAACCCGATCCAGTCCGAGCTCGTCCAGCAGCCGGAGCACCGCGTCGACGCGCCGCCTGAACCACGGTCCCGGACCCGGGGGCAGGGTTTCCGGATGACTGCTGTGGCCGAATCCCACCAGGTCGGGCATGATGCACCGGTACGTCGCGATGCCGGGGAGGAGCGGCCGGAAGCTCAGCGCTCCCGTCGCACCCGGTCCAGTCCCGTGCAGGAGCAGCAGCGGTTCGCCACCGGGGTCTCCCGCCGTCACGACGTGCGTCGTGTCCGCGCCGGTGGCCCGGTCCTCCGTCCGCACGGGAGCAAGCTCCGCAGATCGCATGATCGGCGCTACCTCTTCCCCAGGGTTCGGTGGAACAACTCGAGCGTGCGGTCCCACGAAACGGACGCCGCGTGCTGCTGATAGGCAGGCAGCTGCGGGAACATGAAGCCGTGATCGGCGCCGTCGAAGATCTCGACAGTCGCTTTCACCGGCGGCCTCCCCAGCTCGTCCCGCAGCGGCTTGTTCAGCTCGAGCGGGGAAAGCTTGTCGGCCGCGCCGAGTCCGACGAACAGCTCGGCGGAGATCTTCCCGACGCTCCGATGGGGCGAGTCCGGGTCATCCGTCACACAGTTCGACGGGTGCAGCGCCGAGCCTGCCGCGTATCCCGCGGGGTCGGCGGCGAGCAACCGCAGCGTGAAGCGCGCGCCCATGCAGAACCCCATGGCGGCCTTGGCGTTCATGTCGGCGGCCGGGTCCTTCGCCGTGACCTCCAGCATCGCGGCCGTGTCGGCGAGCACCATGTCATCACTGAGCGAGGTGACCGCCGCCATCAGCCGGTCGAACTCCGGTGACCCCGGCCCTTGACCGATACCGGCCAGGTCGAAGGAAATCTGACGACCGAGCCGGTGGTAGAGATCCGGCAGAACAGCGTAATAGCCGGCGCCCGCCAACTTGCGGCTGACGTCGTGGATGTCCGCACGCAGCCCCGGTCCGTCGTGGTAGACGATGACCACGGGAAACGGGCCACTGTCGTCGGGATGGCGAACCGTGACCGTCATCGGCCCGTCATCGGTCCGGACGACTTCTTCTTTCTCAATCAATTCTCTCACCTGGTCGTTTCTCGTGGTCGCGCGGTGGTCACCGCGAAGCCGATGATCCACTCGGGGACCGGTTGGTAGAACGAAGACTCGGTCCGGTAAGGCCCTGCGGTTTGCAGCGCGGCATGGGCCGCGATCCACGAGCGCACTTCGTGAATCGAACTGCCGCCCTGTTTGCCGAGCCACTCGACGCTCATCGCGTCGAACCAGGACAGGTCGCCCTTCTCGAACTGCTGAAGGATCTGCTCGTCGAGATCAGGGTTCAGTGGCAGCAGCGAGGACTCACCGCGCGCGAAGGCCTGGCCGGCCTGAAACACCGCCTCCTCGCGCGCCTTCTGCTCCTCGGGCGTTCGGCGCTTGTCCACAATGTAGGCGACAGCTTCCGGTGGAGACTGCCGCAGCCGCGGGACCGGCACATCGTGTGACAAGCCGCCCGAGCCGACGAGCAGAACCTTCTGATCCAAGTCCCGGACGAACTCGCCCACCGCCGCGCCGAGGCGCCTGATCCGGCGCAGAGGTCCCAGCGGCTCGGCGACCGAGTTGATGAAGACAGGGATCACGGGTTTGGCCGCGCTCGAGCCGAACAGGTTTTCCAGCGGCTGGGCGATGCCGTGATCGACGACCATCTTCTCCGACATGGCCACGTCGAGATCTGCCGCCAGCAGGTGGACGACCAGATCGTCGGCGAGTGCCTGTGGCACGTCGAGCTCACCGGGACTGGTGTTGTAGTCGCCGATGGCTGTAGCCGACAACCCGACGCAGAACGGTGGCATGAGTTCATACCGGAAGCCCTGGTAGTGGTCAGGGCCGAAGATGACGACGAGGTCCGGGTCGAAAGCTTCCACGAACCGCCTGGCGTCGCGGAGAGCGCCGTCGACCCGCTGCACGACCGACTCGCCCGGGTCGCCCGACCCCAGCAACGGCGTGTGCGACATGCAGCACAAGGCCAGCTCGGACGTCACGACTACACCTTCAGGGAGCGCAGAGCCGGCACCACGTGCTCGCCGAACAGCTGGTAGGAGCGCATCGTCTGCTCCTTGGTGAGGGTGCCGAACGACCCCCAGTTGAGGAAGTTCCCGCAGCCGATGTGCTCCATCTGGCTCACGATCTGGTCGCGGACGGTCTCCGGCCTCCCCACGCAGATCGCGCCGATGTCGATGAGAGCGTCGAACGACACGTCCTCCCCGGCGAAGGGGCGGAAGAAGGACTGGTAGTGCTCGTAGCCGGCGGGCACGTTGTCGAGGTCGTGGAACACAGCCGCTTCCTTGAACGCCGCGAACAGCGCGTCGAAGGCGGGCTCGGCAAGATCGCGCGCCTCCTGTTCGGAGTCCGCGATGAACACGTTGCGGCACACACCCATGTCGGTGGGTTCAGCTTCACGACCGGCTTCCGCGGCCGCTTTCTTGTACTGCTCGAAAATCGTCCGCATGTTGTCGGTCGGCGAGAAGACCGAAGTGAACCGGAAACCCTGCCGGGCCGCCCAGCTCACGGTCTGCGGGCTCAGCGCCGTGACCCAGATCGGCAGCTCGGACCGCAAGGGCCGAGGCCAGAGACTCACGTTGTCGTAGTTGTAGAACTCGCCCTTGAAGGTGAAGGTGGGTTCCGTCCAGGCAGACTGGATGAGCGCGACGGACTCCTCGAACCGGGCGCGCGTCTCCTCCATTTTGACGCCTTCGCGAATGAACTCGGGCTCGTCCACGCCACGTCCCAGGCCGACCTCGAGCCGGCCGCCGGTGAGGTAGTCGAGCATCGCGCCCTCTTCGGCAAGCCGGCGCGGATTGTGGAACGCGGTGATGTTCGCCATCACCCCGATGTTCATCCGGCTGGTCCGCTGGGCCAGGGTCGCCACCAGCAGGTTGGGCGAGGGGCTGATGCTGTACGGCGTGAAGTGGTGCTCGGAGAAGAAGACCCCGTCGAATCCGAGGTCCTCGGCGGCGACCCACGATTCCAGCTTCCAATCGTAGAGATCCTTGCACAACTGCGGGTCGAACTTCGCAGGGTCGGGATCGTACGGGTAGCTGAAAATCTCAAAGAGCCAAGACTTGACCACTTGATTCTCCGTCCACTCTGACATTCGGCCGGTGTCCGCGTCACGGTTCGCGACCGGATCCGGTGCCGATCACGTTAGGGCGGAGCGCCACGGCCCGACGAGCCGTTCTTCGCTCAAGTCTGTCCACTTTTCGCACCGGTCGCGGGCAGAATCGGAGACTGGCGGAGGTTCAAGGCGGCCTGGGTCTGCACATGCTGAGGACGGAAGCGACACCAGAGGAGACGTTGAGGATGGTTGCGGCGGGCGGGCTTGAAGCTGTTCGGTGAAAGCGGCGATCAGCCGGATGGGGCAGAGAAGATTGACGTTGACCAAGAGCGCAGCGAGCGGGCGCAACTGCGGCACGGACCTTCCCTCGTTCGCCGGATACCTGACGCCGCGAATCGCGCGACCGCTACTCGTGGATTCCGTCCAGGTGTGCTCTACGCCGGCTGGCGAACTGGGAGTACCTAGCGACGAGCCCAGGGTCGTCGACACTGGCCGGGTCCAGAACGGATTCCGCGTCCTCTCCTCGGAACAGCCGCTTGAGCGGCACTTCCAGCTTCTTCCCCGTTCGCGTGTGCGGGATGCCCGGAACCGCGATGATCTCGTCCGGCACGTGGCGCGGCGAGATCTCGTCGATCAGCTGCTGGTCGAGCTGGTAGCCCTCGGCGAGTCGGACGAACATGGGCATGTAGTAGCCACCGTTGCCCTCCTCGACAGCGCAGAAGCCGCAACGACGTCCGGGCCAACTTCACCCGCTTCGGCGCCGACGAGTACGTCGACTTCGACCAGGCTGTTGCCGACTCCGCCGGCAACCACCCGAACCAGACCATCGCCGACGCCGTCGACACCTTCCCACCGAGCGCCACCCT
>NZ_JBHZEN010000106.1:0-37418 GCF_050958625.1 Amycolatopsis sp. 3B14 | reverse complement strand
CCAGCTCCGTCAGGTGCCCGACCGCCTCCGCCGCCGCGTGGTCGTTGTCCACGGTGATGCTGTCGGCCTCCGGCACGCCGCTGACCTGCCGGTCGATGAGCACGACCGGCACCCCGGCGTCCATCGCCCGCCGCAGGTGCGCCCCCTCGCCCGGGCGCGCCGCCGCGACGATGACACCGTCCACCCGCTTCTCCGACATCACGCTGACCGCCCGCTGCTCGGCCTCCAGCACGCCGCCGGTGTTGGCCAGCAGCACCTCGAACCCGGCGGGCGACGTCACGTCGGTGATCCCGCGCAACGCGGTGGCGAAGAACGGGTTCGCCACGTCCGTCACCACCACGCCGATCGTCTGCGTGCTGCCGGTGACCATGCTGCGGGCCAGCCCGTTCGGCCGGTACCCCAGCTCGGCCGCCGCGGCCAGCACCCGCTCCCGGGTCCGTTCGCTGACCTGCCCGTACCCGCCGAGCGCGCGCCCCGCGGTCGCCGTGGACACCCCGGCCGCGCGGGCCACGTCGATCAGCGAGGCTCCGTGCGTGGTCACCTGCGCGCCTCCCCCGGTAACAAGCCGTTTGCAAATCAAGTCTTGACTGAGACTACTACCGACTGAGAAGGTTCTCACCCAACAGGTACTGAGAAGGTTCTCACTCAAGCGAGGCCCAGCACATGACACTTCGGATCGGCGTCGACACCGGTGGCACGTTCACCGACGTCTGCGCCCTCGACGAGCAGACCGGGCGCCTCTACGTGCGCAAGGTGTCCAGCACCCCGGACGACCCCGGCCGGGCGATCGTGACGGGCGTGTCCCAGCTGCTCGACGAGATCGGCGGACGCGACCTCGGCGACGTCGGCTACTTCGCCCACGGCACCACGGTCGGCACCAACGCCCTGCTCACCGAGCGCGGCGCGCGCACCGGCCTGCTCACCACCGCCGGCTTCCGCGACCTGCTGGAACTGGGGCGCGGCCGCCGCCCCTCGCTCTACGACCTGCAGGCCGACAAGCCCGCCGCCCTGGTGCCGCGCGACCTGCGGCTCGAGGTGGACGAGCGGGTCCGCCACGACGGCCGGGTGGAGCGCCCCCTGGACGAGGAGCAGGTCCGCGCGCTCGCCCGCGAGCTGCGTGAGCAGAATGTGGAAGCGGTCGCCGTCTGCTTCCTCTACAGCTTCGTCGACCCCGCCCACGAGCGGACCGCGGAACGCATCCTCGCCGAAGAACTGCCCGGCGTGCACGTCTCGGTGTCCTCGGCGGTGCTGCCGGAGTTCCGCGAGTACGAGCGTCTGTCCACAGTGGTCGTCAACGCCTACCTCGGCCCGGTGGTCGCGCGCTACCTGGCGAAACTGCGCACCCGGCTGGGCGAGCTCGGCCTGCGCGCGACCCCGCACGTCACGCAGTCCAACGGCGGCATCATCCCGTTCGAGACGGCCGAGCGGATGCCCTCCCGCATGGTCCTCTCCGGACCCAGCACCGGCGTGGTCGGCGCGGCGGAAATCGCCCGCGCGGCCGGCTACCCGGACATCATCACCTTCGACGTGGGCGGCACCTCCTCGGACGTCTCGCTCGTCCAGGACGGCGTGCCCAAGTCCTCCAGCGGCACCGAGATCGACGGCAGGCCGGTGCGCGCGCCGATGCTGGACATCCACACCGTCGGCGCCGGTGGCGGTTCGATCGCGTGGATCGACGCGGGCGGCGCGCTGAAGGTCGGCCCGGGCAGCGCGGGCGCCGATCCGGGCCCGGCGTGTTACGGACGCGGTACGGAACCGACGGTCACCGACGCCAACGTGGTGCTGCGCGTCCTCAACCCGGAGTACCTGCTGGACGGGCAGATGAAGATCGACGCCGAGGCGGCCCGCCGAGCCGTGTCCACAGTGGCCGGTCCACTGGGGATGGACGTGCTCGACGCCGCGCAGGGGATCGTGCGGGTCATCACCGCCAACATGGCCCGCGCCATCCGCGTCATCTCGGTCCAGCGCGGCTACGACCCCCGCGACTACGTCCTGGTGCCCTTCGGCGGCGCCGGCCCGCTGCACGCCGTGCGCCTGGCGCGCGAGCTGGGCATGCGCACCGTGCTGGTGCCGGAGACGCCCGGCGCGCAGTGCGCCGCGGGCCTGCTGATGACCGACATCCGCGCCGACTTCCTGCGCACCCGCATCTCGCCGCCCGACGAAACCACCGTCGCCGGCGTGTTCGCGGAGCTGGAGGCCGAAGCGACGGCGTGGCTGGCGGCGGAGAACGTCCCGGCCGAGCGCCGCCGCGTCGAGCGGTTCGCCGAAATGCGGTATGCGGGCCAGAACCACGAGCTGCCGGTGCCCGTCCCGGAGGGCGAGGTCACCGCGGACACCGTCGCACAGCTGACCAAGCGGTTCGCCGCCGAGCACGAGCGGATGTACGGCTACTCCTCGGCCGAGGACGAGGTCCAGGTGGTCACCTTCCGCCTGCGGGCGATCGGCGAGGTGTCCCGCGCCGAGCTGCATCGCGCCCCGCTCGGCGACGCCGACGCGAGCGCCGCGATCCGCGCCACCCGGGAGGTCTACCTGCCCGAGAGCGGCGGGTTCACCGAATGCCCGGTGTACGACCGCAGGCTCCTCGAACCCGGCCACCGCGTCGACGGCCCCGCGGTCGTCGAGCAGATGGACACCACCACGCTGCTGCTCCCCGGCGACGTCGCCGTCGTCGACGAGCTGCGCAACCTCGTCGTGACGGTGGGCCGATGACCCACACGGAAGGGAAGACCATGCAGGACCCCGTGCTGGTCGAGGTGATCGGCTCCGCGCTGTCGTCCATTGTGGAGGAGATGGGCGAGACGCTGGTGCGCGCGGCCTACTCGACCAACATCAAGGAACGCCGCGACTGCACCGCGTCGCTGTTCGACGCCGCGGGGCGGATGCTCGCCCAGGACGAGGGCGGCTCGCCGCTGCACCTGGGCTCGCTGATGGGCATCGTCGACGAGATCACGCGACGCTACCCGGCCGGGACCATCGAGGACGGGGACACGTTCATCGGCAACGACCCGTTCACCGGCGGCGGTTCGCACCTGCCGGACATCGTGCTGGTGTCGCCGGTGTTCCTGGACGGCGAGATCACCGCGTGGGTGGCGAACCTGGCCCACCACGCCGACTTCGGCGACCGCGGCCACGCGCACATCTTCCAGGAGGGCCTGCGCATCCCGCCGGTGCGGCTGATGCGCCGGGGCGAGCTGCAGAACGACCTGTTCGAGCTGATCCTGCTCAACTGCCAGGTGCCGCACGAGCGCCGCGCGGACCTGCGCGCCCAGATCGCCGCGAACCGGCTCGCCGTCACCCGCTACACCGAGCTGGCCGCGCGGTACGGCCGCGACACGCTGGTGGCGGCGGCCGCGGCGCTGCTGGACTACACCGAGCGGCGGACCCGCGCGGCCATCGCGAAGGTCCCCGACGGCACGTACACCTTCGCGGACCGCTTCGACTGCCCCGAGCTGGACGACGAACTCGATCTCGGCGTCACCGTCACCGTGCACGGCGACGAGGTCACGTTCGACTTCACCGCGCCGCCGCAGGTCCGGGCCAGCGTCAACGTCGTGTGGACCGCGCTGTACGCGGCGGTCTACTACTCGCTCAAGACCCTGGTGGACCCGGACATCATCCCGAACGCGGGCCTGCACCGGCCGGTCACGATCAACGCCCCGCGCGGATCGGTGCTCAACTGCACCGAACCCGCCGCGGTCAACGGCCGCAGCGAGACCTGCCAGCGCGTGGTCGACCTGATCCACGGTGCGCTCGCCACCGCGGTGCCGGAAACCGTGACCGCGGCGAGCAACGGCGCCAACACCGGCGTGCACTTCTCCGGCGTGGACAGCCGAACCGGCCGCTACTTCGTCTACCTGGAGACGATCGGTGGCGGCTGCGGCGCGCGGCTGGGCAAGGACGGCATGGACGGCGTGCAGGTGCACATGACCAACACCAGCAACCTGCCGGTCGAGGCGCTGGAGACGGAGTATCCGCTGGTGGTCGAGGAGTACGCGCTGATCGACGACTCCGGCGGCGACGGCCGCACGCGCGGGGGCATGGGGATCCGGCGCACGGTCCGCGTCGAGGAGTCCGACGTGCACTTCTGGCTGGACACCTCGCGGCAGCGCTCGCAGCCGTGGGGGCTGTTCGGCGGCGGGCCTGGCGCGAGCGCGGGGGTCGAGCTCTCCGAAGGGGCGCAACCGGTCGAGCACGGCTACACCCGCCTGCAGCCCGGCGACCGGGTGTCGATCCGGACCGCCGGGGCGGGCGGCTACGGGCCGCCGTCCGAGCGTGACCCGGACCAGGTGCGCCGGGACGTCGCCGAAGGCCGGATCTCCGCCGAGCGCGCCCGGACCGTGTACGGGGTGGAGTCGTGATCCGCACCGCCGTGATCGGTTTCGGGGTGTCCGGGCGGATCTTCCACGCCCCGTTCCTCGCCGCCGACGAGAACTACTCGCTCGACTACATCGTCACCGGAAACCTGGAGCGGGCGGCACAAGCCTGCGCCGAATATCCACACGCGACGGTCCTGGCCACCCCCGACGAGCTGTTCGCCCGTGAAGTCGATCTGGTCGTCATCGGCACGCCGCCTGCCACGCACGCCGGCCTCGCCGCGGAGGCGCTCGGCCACGGCCTGCACGTGGTGGTGGACAAGCCGTTCGCGGTGACCAGCGAGCAGGGCGAGGCGCTGATCGAGCAGGCCGATCTCGCCGGCCGCGTGCTCACGGTGTTCCAGAACCGCCGCTGGGACGGCGACTTCCGGACCCTGCGGCGCCTGATCGACGACGGTGAGCTCGGCACGGTACACACCTTCGAGTCCCGGTTCGAGTGGTGGAAGCCGCAGGGACCACGCGACTGGAAGGCGCACGCGGGCGTCGCCGAGGGCGGCGGCATCCTGTACGACCTCGGCACCCACCTGATCGACCAGGCGATCCAGCTGTTCGGCCCGGTCGCGCGCGTGCACGCCGACGTCCTCCGCCGCGGCGCGGGCGACGGCGACGACGACACGTTCCTGGTGCTGGCCCACGAAAACGGCACCCGGTCGCGGCTGTTCATGACCGGTCTCGCCGCGCTGCCCGGCCCGCGGTTCCACGTCCTGGGCGACCGGGCCGGCTACACGAAACACGGCCTGGACCCGCAGGAGGACGCGCTGAAGAACGGCGCCCGGCCCGGCGACGACGGATTCGGGCACGAGCCGCGGGACAACTGGGGCACCCTCGGCGTCCGCGGCGAGACCCGCTGCGTCGAGCCGGAACCTGGGGACTACGGCGAGTTCTACCGGCTGCTCGCCACCGCGATCGCCACCGGCGGCGCACCACCGGTCGACCCGCGCGACGCGGTGGACGTCCTTCGCATCATCGAACGGGCACACGCCCAGAAGGGGGATCTTTCCCGATGACCGCAGGTAAGCACGTCGTCGTGGTGGGCGGGGGCGTTCTCGGCGTCTCCACGGCCACGCACCTGCAGCGCGACGGCGTGGCGGTGACACTGGTGACCGAGGGCGAGCTGGCCGACGGCGCCTCCGGCCGGTCGCTGTCCTGGCTCAACTCCGCCGGGACCCGCTCGGCGGCCTACCACGCGCTGCGGATGGCAGGCATCGACCGCTACCGCACGCTGTTCGCGCAGGACCCCGGGCGCGAGTGGCTCCGTTTCGACGGCGGCCTGCACTGGAGCCTCGACGAGGACGCGATGCGGGACCGGCACCGCGCCGAGGTCGCGCACGGCTACGACTCGAAGCTGGTCTCGGACCACCCGGGGCTCGACCCGGCCGCGTTCCCCGAGGTGGCCGTGCACAACCCGGGCGAGGGCTGGGTGTCGCTGCCGCACCTGATCGAGCACCTGGCCGCGGAGTTCACCGCGCTCGGCGGTGAGATCGTCACCGGGGCCGGGCGCGCGAGCGTCACGACCGCCGGGGGAGTGGCCACCGGGGTGACCACCGCGGGCGGACAGCGGTTCGAGGGCGACGCCGTCGTGGTGGCCTGCGGCGCCGCCACCCCGGACGTCGTCGCGGAGCTGGGCGTGACCATCCCGGACGCGTCCCCGCTGTCGATGCTCGTGCTCACCGAACCCGCCGAGACCGGCGTCAAGGCCGTGCTGAACACCCCGCGCGTCGCGCTGCGGCCCAACCCGGGCGGCACGTTCGCGCTGGACCACCACTGGTACGAGGACCGGATCACCGAGGCGGCCGACGGCACGTGCTCGATCGACGAGTCGGTGGTCAAGGAACTCGCCGCCGAGGCGTCCGCGCTGCTGGACGGCGGGGTCACGCTGACCGCCGCGTCCTGGAAGCTCGGCCGCAAGCCCATCCCCGGCGACGGCGAGCCGGTGTTCGGCGAGCTGTCCGCCGTGCCGCGGTGCCACGTCGCCTTCACCCACTCCGGCGCGACGCTCGGCCTGATCGCAGGCGAGCTGCTGGCAGGCGAGATCCGCACCGGCGAGCCCCACCCGATGCTGGAGCCCTTCCGGCCGGACCGCTTCCGGCCCTGAAACCGCAAGGAGATCCGTTGACCGACCACGACACGCGGGCGTCCGCGCCCGCCTCGACGGACCTGCGCTCGCGGCGCAAGGTGATCATGTCCGCGATGCTCGGCAACGTCGTCGAGTACTACGACTTCGGCCTCTACGGCACCCTGGCCGTGATCATCTCCCGGCAGTTCTTCCCGGAGGGCAACGCGACCGCCGCGCTGCTGTCGACCTACGCGGGCGTGGTGCTGTCCTACGCGCTGCGGCCGCTGGCGGCGATCGTGCTGGGACCGCTGGCCGACCTCAAGGGCCGCCGGTTCGTGCTGCTGCTGACGATCGCGGTGATGAGCGTCGGCACTGCCGGGATCGGGCTGCTGCCGACCTACGCGGCGATCGGGATCGCGGCGCCGATGATCCTGTTGTTCTGCCGGGTCCTGCAGGGCATCGGCGCGAGCGTGGAGTACACCACGGCCGCCAACTTCATCTTCGAGCACGAGCGCGGCAACCGGCGCAACTACCTCGCCGGACTGTCCGTGGCGTCCACTTCGGTCGGTCCGCTGCTCGCCACCCTGGTGTCCTACCTGGTGATCTCCGTGATGCCGGCGCAGGCGTTCAACGACTGGGGCTGGCGCATCCCGTTCCTGCTGTCGATCCCGATGGCGCTGGTCGGCATCTACATCCGCCGTCACGTCGAGGAAACCCCGCAGTTCAAGGAAATGGCCGAGCTGGCCGAGCGCAGCAAGGTCAAGCAGACGCCGTTCCGCACCGCCGTGCGCGAGCACTGGGGCGCGATGCTGCGGGCGATCGGTCTCGGCGCCGGGCAGCGGGTCGGGTCGTTCGTCATCCAGGCCTACTTCGTCACCGCGATGGTGAAGGCCGGGTTCGCCGAGAACAACGCGCTGCTCGCCTCCCTGCTGACCTACGCGATCGGCCCGATCCCGGCGATCTGGGGCGGCAAGCTCGCCGACAAGCACGGCGCGCGGATCCCGCTCGTGGTCGGCTACGGCCTGTTCGTCGTGCTGACCGTGCCGACGTTCCTCGCCATCGGGTCCGGCTCGCTGTGGCTGGCGGTGGTCGCGGTCGTCGCGTTCACCTTCATCAACAACTTCGTCGGCGCGCCGCTGACCACGGCCTACGTGATGAGCTTCCCGGCCGAGGTGCGCGCGAGCGCGTCGGCGCTGAACTACAACATCGGCACCACCGCGCTGGGCTCGACCGCGGGCCTGATCGCGGTGTGGCTGTTCGACGTCACCGGCACCAACGCCGCGTTCGGCTGGTACATGACGGCGATCTGCGCCGTCTCGATCCTGGTCGCCCTGTTCGCGATGCCCGCCGCGGTCGACGAGCAGCGCCGCAAGTCGCTGGCGGAGGCCTGATGGACGCCCGCACCGCGGACGAGCTGGCCCGCCGGGCCGCCTATGGCCTGAAAGAGCCGGTCGAGGCCGAGCGCGGCATGGTGGTCACCTCGCACCCGCTCGCGGTGCGGGCCGGGCTCGACGTGCTCCGCGACGGCGGCACGGCCGCCGACGCGGCGCTCGCGGCCGCGGCGGCCCAGCTGGTGGTCGAACCACACATGACGGCGCTGACCGGCGGGCTGGAGATGCTGCACTGGGACGGCGCGAGCGGCGAGGCGAGTTACCTCAACGGCAACGTCGCCGCCCCGCTCGCGCCGCTGCCCGGGTTCACCGGGGCCGACCTGACCACCGGCCGGGGCGTGCCGGTCCCCGGCTGGTGGCCTGCCTTCCGTGCCGCGCACGAACGGTTTGGCAGGCTGTCCCGCGATCGGTTGCTGCGGGACGCCGTGCAGCTCGCGCGGGACGGGTTCGCAGTCAACCCCTATCTGTTCGGCGAGATGTACGCGCACCGGGCCGAACTCGGGTGCCACGAGCAGGCCCGGGAGGCGTTCCTGCCGGGCGGCACCCTGGTCGCGCCGGGCGGCACCCTGCGGCAGGACCGGGTGGCGCGCACGCTGGAACGGCTGCGGGACGAGGACCTGGACTACTACCTGGGCGACTTCGCGCGGGCGTTCGCCGCCGAGTGCGCCCGCGGCGGCGGGGTCATCACGACCGAGGACTTCGCCGCGTACGAGGCGCAGTGGTCCGAGCCGCTGCGCGGAACCTACCGGGACGTGGAGGTCGTGGCCTCCGCGCCGCCGGACGACGGCGGGTGCCAGCTCATCGAGGCGCTCAACATGCTGGAGCTGGTGGACCTGCGCGGCCCGGCGCACGCGTGCGTGGACACACTGGACCTGCTGGTCGCCGTGCACAACGAGGTGTACTACGCGCCACCGCGCACGGCCGCCGCCGACCTGGAAACGCTGCTGTCCAAGGACTTCGCGGCCCGGCGGCTGGACCGGCTCGGCACGCTGCCGCCGTCCGTGCCGGCGCCGGTGCCCGGGACGATCCACGTCACCGTGGTGGACGAGCAGCGCAACATCGCCTCGGTCACGCACTCCCACATGGCCTCGCCGTGGGTGAACGGGCTGTTCGCGGAGGGGTTCCAGCTCTCCGGCGGGGGGTCGTTCTTCCAGCGCGGCATGCCGTGGCCGGGGGAGCGGGCCACCGTCTACCTGGCGCCCAACCTGGTGCTGCGGGACGGCGTGCCGGTCGTCGCGTCCGGCTCGCCGTCGGTGTCGCTGGTGGCGTGCGTGCTGCAGAACCTGGTGAACCTCCTGGACTTCGGGATGTCCATCGAGGAGTCGGTGGCGGCGCCGCGCTTCGGGGTGCGGCCGCACGAACCGGCTTCCGGGTGGTTGCCGGGCGTGACGCTGGAGCACGGGTTCGCGCCGGGCGTGGACCGCGAGTTCCGCCGGCGGTGCGCCGAACGCGGGCTGTGGCTGCGTGATCTCGGGCCGTGGCATTCGCTGACCGGCAACTTCGAGGGCATCACGCTGGACGGCGGGTTGCTGCGGTCCTGTGCGGACCCGCGCCGCAACGGCAGAGCGGAAGGGTACTGACCGGTTCGCTGGTCTACGTGGCGCAACGGTGTGGTCGCGACGCAGCAACTTCGCTTCGTACCGGGGCGTACCGGGTTTGCCTGATCACCCGTCCGGGTATCGCTGGCTGGTCCCCATCGGAGCAGGACCGGCGGCGCGGCCCGTCCTGCAGGCAGAAAGAGTTGCCATGATCGTTCTTGGCGTCATCCTGCTCATCGTCGGTCTGCTGACCGGCATAAACATCATCTGGACGATCGGGATCGTTCTCCTGGTCGTGGGTGCGGCACTGGCGATCCTCGGTGGCACCGGCCGGAAGGTCGGCGGCAGGGCACACTGGTACTGATCCGGACCACACTTCGAGTGCCGGCCCTCTTCGGAGGGTCGGCACTGTCCTGTCACCGGCACTGTCCTGTCAGGCGAGCAGGTGGTCCAGTCCCGCGGCGGCGAGCGCCACCCTGGACGCGTGGCTGGCCGGTCCGACCTGGACCGGGATCCGCGCCGCCGTTTCGGCCAGCTCGGCGGCGCCGGACACCGACAGGAAGTCCACAGCGGACAGGTCGACCTCGATGAGCCGGGGTGAGAGCCGCCCGGCCGCGGCGAGCGCCTCGGCCAGCGACGGGAGCGTCAGCAGGTCCACCTCCCCGGCGACGTGCACGCGCACGACCTCGTCGTCCACCACCGCCGTCCGGATGTCCACCTCGGCCCGGTCCGCCACGCCACCACCTCCGCGGACAGTCTGAACAGGGTTCAACCTCCTGGGAGGTGTCTTGGCGCGGATTCACCGGATGTGATGACGGCGAAGTGGGTTTAGGGCCGTCGTCCGACACCGATCAGCGCGCCCGCGTCGAGCGTGTCGAGCCCGGCCTCGCGCAGCCCGTCGAAGAAGCGGGCGCGGACCCGGTCGAGCGCTTCGGCGGACAGGCCGCTGACGAAGCCGCGCATCGACGAGCCGAGGTAGAACGTCCAGGCGTCCTCCGGGTGCAGCGGCTGCACGTAGGCGACCTCCCGCACCTCGACGTCCCGCAGGCCGATCGACGACAGCCAGTCCGCGAGCTTGCCCGCCGTGTCGACGCGGGCGCTGTGGTTGGGCCGCGGCGGCGCGTCCTCCAGTTCCGGGCGGTCGGGCAGCGCGGCGGCGCGTCCGATCGGGACGATGCGGGACATGCCGTCGGCCCGCCAGGTGCTCACCGCGAACCGGCCGCCGGGTTTGAGCAGCCCGGCGAGGCGTCGGCTGCCCGCGTCCATGTCCGGGAAGAAGAACACGCCGAACGCGCTCTGCACGACGTCGTAGCCGTCGTGCGGCCAGGTGAGCACGTCGGCGGCCGTGAAGCGCAGGTTGCCCAGCCCGAGGGCGGCCGCCTCCCGGCGCCCCTCGTCGAGCAGCCCCTCGGCGACGTCGATGGCGTCGACCGCGCCGTCGGGGCCCACCGCGCGGGCGGCCGGGATCGCGGAGGCGCCGGTGCCGCAGCAGGCGTCGAGGACGCGCTCGCCCGGCCGTGGCCGCGCCACCGCGGCGAGGATCTCGCCGAGCGGCCGCCACAGACGGCCCGACCAGGCGGCGAACTCCGATCTGGCCGCGGTGAACACCCCGGCTGCTGTCTCCGGATTCATGGCTGCTCCTTCCTGGTCGACAGTGCCACGGGTCGAGCAGATTGTCCCGGCTGAGGACGGTTTCCGGGAGATCGTCTCCCGCACGGTGACCGGCAGCAGCGCCGGCACCGCGTCGTGCTGCACCACCAGAGCCACGCGACCGTCGGGGCGCTCGACGCCGCCCGCGGTGACCTCGTGCAGCACGACGTGGCGCTGACAGCGAGGGCGGTCACCGGTCGGTGGCCGCCCACCTTGCGCCATCGCTGCTACCCAAAGGCGCCAAATGCCTCGATCCGGCTACGCGAGCCCGGCCGCGATCCTCCACTAAGGACGTTCCAGCACCAGCTCCGCGGTCACCGCGTCCGCCGGGATCGTCGTCACCACCGGGCGCCCCGCGGTGCTCGTCAGCGTGTACTGCCCGGCAGTCACCCGCTCGAACCGGTACGTCCCGTCCGCGTCCGTCACCGCCGTGGCCACCGCGCGGCCGGACGCCTCCCGCAGCTCCAGCGCCAATCCGGCGACCGGGCGGCCGCCTGCGGTCACCGTGCCGGTCAGGGTGCTGTGCGTGTCCAGCTCGAGGTCGACCTCGTGCTCCCGCGCGCCGCCCAGCGGCACCACCGTGGCCACCGGGTCGGCGCCCGGCGCGGCCGCCACCAGCGTGATCTCACCGGTGTCGATGCCGGTGATCCGGTAGCCACCGTCCGGATCGGACACCGTGCTGGCGATGACCTCGCCGCCCGCACCGACCGCCGTCACCGCCGCCGTCGCGATCGGCCGCCCGCTGTGCCGGTCCCGCACCACGCCGCGCACGCTGGTCGCCGGTTCGAGCGTGACGTCCAACGGCACCGCCCCGGCCTCGAGCGTGACGACCGTCGCCTGCGGCTGGAACCCCGCGCGCGACACGATGAGCACGTAGTTGCCGGGCGCGAGCCCGCCGAGCCGGAACGACCCGTCCCCGCCGGTGCGAGCACGGGACACCTGCGCGCCGACCCGGTCGGTCAACGTCAGGGTCACGTCCGGCAGCGCCCGCCGCCCACTGCGCACCCGTCCGCTCAGCGTCACCTCTGCCGTCGTGGTCATGCCCGTCCCTCCCGCGCGCCCAGGTCGATGTCGTGCCGCTGCGTGGTCCCGGCGCCGACCGAAACCGTCTCGTGCACCGCCGGGTGCTCCACAGCCACCAGCGTCAGCGGCTCCGCGGGCAGCGCCGCCAGCGCGAACCCGCCGTCCGAACCGGCCGCCGCGCTCGCCGCGACGCTCCCGTCCGCGCGGTGCGCGGTGACCGTGACCACCGCCGCGCCACTCGCTCCGCGCACGGTGCCCGACACGCTCCGCCCGGCCGTGGCCCGCCGCCGCGCGGGCAGGAACGCGGCGACGAACAGCGCCACCAAAGCCGCGCCCGCGCCGATCGCCAGCACCACCCGGAACCCGTCCTGCGACGGCACGGCGACCGGCCCCAGCGAGACGGTCATCTGCGCCAGCACCACACCCGCCACCGCGCTGGAGGTGGACGTGCCGATCGAGCGCATCAGCGTGTTCAGGCTGTTCGCCGACGCGGTTTCCGACACCGGCACCGCGGACATGATCAGCGCGGGCATCGCGCCGTAGGACAGGCCGATCCCGGCGCCGATGACGCACGAGGCGATCAGCAGCTGCCAGACCTCGCCCATCAACACGATGTTGAGCCCGTACCCGATCGCGACCACCAGCGCGCCGAGCATCAG
The DNA here is from genome assembly GCF_050958625.1 of Amycolatopsis sp. 3B14. Lineage (NCBI taxonomy): Bacteria > Bacillati > Actinomycetota > Actinomycetes > Pseudonocardiales > Pseudonocardiaceae > Amycolatopsis > Amycolatopsis sp. 3B14. The sequence goes on along the minus strand of NZ_JBHZEN010000106.1, from coordinate 24,728 downwards.
CGTCACCTTCGGGCCGCGCGTCCGGGAGATCTTCGCCGACACCGGCGCGGTGGCCATCATGACCAGACCGGACGGCGCCATCACCAGACCCGCCACCAGCATCGACTGGCCGAGCCCGAACCCGGTCGCCGTCGGCAGCTGCAGCAGCTGCGGCAGCACCAGCGACATCGCGAACATGGCGAACCCGAACACCACCGACGCGATGTTGGTCAGCAGCACCTGCCTGCGCGCGGTGGTGCGGAGGTCCACCAGCGGTTCCCGCGCACGCAGCTCCCACCGGCCCCACACCAGCAGCACCACGACGGCGGCGACGAACAGGCCGATGGTCAGCCCGTCGCCCCAGCCCCAGTCCGCGCCCTTGGAGATCGCCAGCAGCAGGCACAGCAGCGCGACCGACAGGCCGAGCGCGCCGGGCAGGTCGAACCGCCCGCCGGTGCGCACCGACGACTCCGGCACGAACGACACCACCAGCAGGAACGCGACCACGCCGAGGCCGGCGGCCGTCCAGAACAACACGTGCCAGTCGGCGTTCTCGGCGATCAGCGCCGCGGCGGGCAGGCCGAGCGCGCCGCCGACGCCGAGGGAGGCGCTCATCATCGCGGTCGCCGAGCCGAGCCGTTCGGCGGGCAGCTCGTCGCGCATGATGCTGATGCCCAGCGGGATCACGCCGGAGGCCAGGCCCTGCAGCGCGCGGCCGACGATCATCGGCACCAGGCTGCTCGACAGTCCGCAGGTCACCGATCCCGCGATCAGCAGGACGACGCTGACCAGCAGCATCCGCCGCTTGCCGTACATGTCGCCGAGGCGCCCGACGGTCGGGGTGGCGACCGCAGCGGCGAGCAGCGTGGCGGTGATGGCCCACGCGGTGTCCGCCGACGACGCGCCCAGCAGGCCGGGCAACTCGGGGACCAGCGGGATGATCAGGGTCTGCATCAGCGAGACGACGATGCCGGTGAACGCCAGCACGGCGACCACGCGGCCGGTCCGGGCCACGGGTGGCGCCGGGTCGCCCGCGTGGCGGGCAGGGGCAGAGGGCATTGCCGGGCCTCCGGTCGAAGTTAAATCAATCGATTGACTTAGCTTAGCAGGCCTGGTTAGGGTGATTACGGGTGATCGGTAAAATGCCTGGACACGGGCCGCCTGGCCCGTCCTTGGACCGGCGGGTGGTGACGATGACGACGAAGACGGCCCGGTCCGACCGCGTCACCGCCACCCGCGAGGCGATCCTCACGACGGCCGAGCGGCTCTTCGCCGAGCACGGCGTGTACGCGGTGTCCAACCGGCAGATCAGCGAGGCGGCGGGGCAGGGCAACACGGCCGCGGTCGGCTACCACTTCGGCACGAAGGCCGACCTGGTGCGGGCGATCGTCCGCAAGCACACCGCCGAGATGGAGCGGATCCGCGACCGGATGGTGGCCGAGGCCGGGGAGTCCGACGACCCGCGCGACTGGATCGCGTGCATGGTGCGGCCGGCCGCGGAACACCTGGCGGCGCTGGGAAACCCGACCTGGTTCGCCCGGTTCAGCGCGCAGGTCACCACGGACCCCGCGCTGCGGGACATCTTCGCCGACGACGCCCTGTCTTCGCCGTCGATGGTGAAGACGCTGGAGGGTTTGAAGCGGTGCCTGCCGGAGCTGCCGCCGGAGGTGCGCGCCGAGCGGAGTGCCATGATGCGCCAGCTGCTGGTGCACATGAACGCGGAGCGGGAGCGCGCGCTCGCCGACGGAACCGCGACGCCCAGGCAGAACTGGCACGACGCGGCGACCGGCATGATCGACGCCATCGTGGGGATCTGGATGGCCCCGGTGACGCCCGCGTCCTGAGCCCGGCTTGCGGCGCTCCACCCGGTCGTGGGGCGAAGACTCAGGTGTTGGACCCGCCGTTGTCCGACCCGCGCTCGTACTGACCGCGCTCCCCGAAGCCCGGCGGCTCACCGTAGCCGCGCGGCATCCGGTCGAACTGCCCGTAGCCGGGGCGCCCGCCGTCATCGGAACCCGCGGTCGCCCGCCCGATCGCGAAGCCACCCACGCCCCCGACGACGAGCACAGCCGCGGCGACCCCGGCCACGACGCCAATTCCCAGGCGCCGCTTGTCGGGCCGCGGGGGAGCGCCGGATGGCACGACGGGAAGAGCGGCAGCCGCGGCAGGAGGTGCCGCCGCCGCGGCCGAAACCGCGTGCGGTGGCTGCGCGGGTGTGGTGGTCCCACCGGCGGAGGTGGCATGGGGCGCCTGCGTGGGGGCAGTCGCATCCCCAGGCGGGCGCGGTGCCTGCGCGGCAGCAGCCCCGCCGGTGGCTGCGGCGCCAGGGTCCGCCGCCGTGGCCCCATCCCCGGCGGGAGCCGCGTGCGGTGCCTGCTCGGGCGCGGTCGCCCCACCTGCGGAAGGCGCGCCAGGCACCTCGGCGAGCGTGGTCGCTTCGTCAGCGGCTGGTTCGTCGCGGGGCTTGTCGTCGTGCACGGGCGTCCTCCTGTCCGGCTCACATCGTGACCCGCCGGCCTGAGAGCACCCGCAGAACAACCTGTGCGCCGGCTATGGGACCCGGCCCAACAACAGCCTCAACCCGCCACCGGTGGCGTCCCGTGCGTGTGGAACGACTCGATCGTCTTCAGGCCCCACGCCTGGCCCTTCGCCCGCTCGGCTTCGGTCCACGTCACCGGCTCCCAGTCGGGCGCGAAGATCAGCCGCGCGGTCGGGTTGCACAGCTCGATCCGGTTGCCGCCGGGCTCGTAGACGTACAGGAAGAACGTCTGCTGGATCGCGTGCTTGTGCGGCCCGGTCTCGATGAACACGCCCTTGTCCAGCGCGATGTCCGCCGCCCGCAGGATGTCCTCCCGCGTGTCCGTCGCGAACGCGATGTGGTGCAGCCGCCCGGACGAGCGCGTCCAGTCGTTGGTGTAGACCAGGTCGTAGGACTTCTGCGCGAAGTGCGTCCACTGCCCGGAAATGACCCCGCTGTCCAGCTGGATCTGCTCGGTCACCCGGCCGCCGAGCGCGTCGCAGATGAAGCCGCCGTTCGCCGCCGCGTCCTGGGCCAGGTAGTTGACGTGGTCGAGCCGCCGCACGCACACCCCGCGCGCCGGGTACGCCTGGGCCTGGTTCTTCAGCGACGGCCGCAGGTGCTCGGGCGGGTCGTACTTCTCGGTCTCCCAGTAGATCTCCATCTCGTGCCCGTCCGGGTCCCGGAACACGTACGTCGGCCCGATCCCGGTGTCGCCGTCGGCCCAGCCGATGCCCAGCCCGCGTTCCTCGATCGCCGCGACCCGCCGCTTCAGGGCCTCCTCGCTCGACGCGCGCATCGCGGTCCGCCCCACGCCCGAGGTCTTCGCGGCGGTCAGCTTGACGCTGTGGTGCTCGTAGTCGTCCCACGTGCGCAGGTAGACGGAATCGCCCCGCGAGCCGTTCTCCGTCAGGCCGAGGACGTCGACGAAGAAGGCCAGGCTCTTCTCCGGTTCCGGGGTGAACAGCTCGACGTGGCCGAGGTGCGCGATCTCGTGCCGGGGCGAGGGTTCGAGGTGGGGCATCGGTGCCTTCCAGGATGTGTCAGGGACGGGGAAAAACGGTGCCGTCGAACAACTTCCGCGCGGTGCGGATGACGGTCGAGCGCACCACGCGGGGCCCGGGCGCCAGTTCGACCCCGACCTCCAGCGTGCCGCTCGGGTGCTCGACGCCGACCGGCGAACCGGGCGGCGGCGCCGCGAACAGTTCGTGCCCGGCCGCGCCGTCCAGCATCAGCGCGGTCACCACGCTCACCGCGCCCAGCACGCCGATCGACGGGTGCGGGCGCAGCGGGATGAACGTCCGCGTGCAGATGGCGCCGCCGTCGCGCGGCGCGGCCACCAGCGTCGTCTTCGGCACCGACGCGCCGCTGACGTCGCCGAGCCCCATCAGCTTCCCGGCTTCCAGCCGCAGCTCTTGGATCCGGTCGGCCAGCCCGGTCAGCTCGTCCGCCGCCTCGTAGCCGGTGATCCCGAAGTCGGCGGCGCGCGCAACGACGACGGGCATCCCGTTGTCCACGCAGGTCACCGGGATGCCGCCGATCTCGTCGACGACGTTCCCGGTGGGCAGCAGGCTGCCGCACACCGATCCCTCGGTGCCAGTGAACTCCAGCTCGACCGGCGCGGCGGTGCCGGGCACGCCGGAGATCGCGGTCGTGCCCTGGTAGTCGACCCGGCCGCCGGGGGTGGCGAACGTTGCGACCGCGATCGAGTCGGTGTTGACCATCCGCACGCGCACGCTGGTGCGGTCGCCACGGGCGGGCACCAGGCCGCGCTCGACGGCGAACTGACCGACGCCGGCGAGCAGGTTTCCGCACGTCTGCCGGTCCGAAACCGTCGCATCCTCGATGCCGACCTGCAGGAACAGGTAGTCGACGTCCCGGTCGCCCTCGGCGGGGGAGACGATCGCGACCTTGCTGGTGACCGGCTGCGCGCCGCCGAGCCCGTCGAGCTGCCGCGGGTCGGGCGTGCCCATGATCCGCAGCAGCAGGTCGTCGCGCTCGGCGGGATCGGCGGGCAGGTCCGAGGCGACGAAGTAGGCGCCCTTGGACGTGCCGCCCCGCATCAGCATGCACCGCACGCTCATTCGCGCTCCAGCTTCGCGTACTCCTCGGCCGTCAGGTACCGGACACCGAGGTCGGCGAGCTTCTCGCGCAGCCCGTAGCGGTCCAGGCCCAGCTCGCCGGCGCGGAACGCCTGCCGCGTGGCCTCTTCCTTGTCCGCGCGGGCCCGCGACGCGCGCAGCCCCTCGCCGACGAGTTCACGTGGCACGCACAGCACGCCGTCGTCGTCGGCGAGGATCGCGTCGCCAGGGCGGATGACCTGCCCGCCGATCACGACCGGCACGTTGACCGAGCCCGCGGTCGCCTTGACGGTGCCCTGCGCGCTCACCGCGGCCGACCACACCGGGAACCCCATCGCGCGCAGCTCCGCGACGTCGCGCACCCCGGTGTTGATCACGAGCCCGCGGACCCCGCGGTGCTGCAGGGCGGTGGCGAACAGCTCGCCGAACAGCCCGTCCGTCGAGGGCGACGTGGTCGTGACGACCAGGACGTCGCCGGGGCGGCACTGCTCGACCGCGGCGTGGATCATCAGGTTGTCGCCCGGCCAGCACAGGGCGGTCACGGCGGTGCCGCCGATGCGGGCGCCGTCCTGGATCGGCCGCAGGTCCGGGCCGAGCAGGCCGGTGCGGCCCAGCGCCTCGTGCACGGTCGCGACGCCGAACTCCGCGAGCGCGGCGACGTCGTCGCCGTCGGCGCGGGGCGGGTCGGTGACGATCACCTTGTTCACGCCGGGACCTCCTCGGCGCCGGTGGCCGGCTGTGGCATGGCTTCTTCTCCTCGCTTCGGGTCGTGCTCAAGCCAGGATGCTTTTTGCGGCCAAAATTGTCAACAATCTTGTGGGCACGATCGTGTGCGGAGTACCTTGCCCGTCACCGTCAACCGCCTCGACGACGAGAGGGACACCGATGTCCGTGTTGGAACAAAGAGATCCGGCGGTCGCCCGGCTGTCGTTCCGGGTCACCGCCCTGTGCTGGGTCCTCGTGCTGCTGGACGGGCTCGACCTGTTCGTCTACGGCGCGACCCTGCCCGGCGTGCTCGCCGACGAGGGCTTCGGCCTGACCGCCGTGACCGGCGGGACGATCGGCAGCCTCACCACGTTCGGCATGCTGCTCGGCGCGCTCGGGTCCGGGATCGTCACCGACCGGATCGGCCGGCGCAAGATCATCCTGACCGGTGTCGTGGTCTTCTCGCTCGCCTCCGCGGCCTGCGCGGCGGCGCCGTCGGTCGAGGTGTTCGGCGCCGCGCGGTTCGTGGCCGGCGTCGGCCTCGGCGGGCTGCTGCCGTCGGCGATCGCGATGGTCATGGAGTACGCGCCGCCGTGGCGCCGGAACCTGAGCGTCACCATCGTGATGACCGCGCACCAGGCGGGCGGCGCGATCGCCGGCGCGCTCGCGATGTCGGTGGTCGAGTCGCTGGGCTGGCGGTCGGTGTACTGGTTCGGCGCGCTGCCGCTGCTGGTGGTGCTGCCGGTGGTCCACCTGATGCTGCCGGAGTCGATGACCTACTTGCTGGCCAGGGGCAAACGGGCAACGGCGAAGGCGATCGCCGACCGCTACCGGGTCGCGATCGAGCCGTTCGAACCGGAGCGCACCGAGCGGCGGCCGGGCAGCCTCCGCGCGCTGTTCACCTCGTCCGTCGCGCTCACCACGATCCTGTTCTGGATCGCCTCGTTCGGCGGGTTGCTGCTGGTCTACGGCGTGAACACCTGGCTGCCGACGATGATGCGCGCCAACGGCTACCACCTCGGGTCCGCGGTCAGCTTCCTGCTGGTGATCAACATCGGCGGCATCGCGGGCATGCTCGTCGCGGGGCGCCTGGCGGACCGGTTCGGGGCGCGGCCGGTGGCGATCCTGTGGTTCACGCTCACGGCGGCAGGGGTGGCGCTGCTGGCGGTCCGGATGCCGCTGCCGCTGACCTACGTCGTGGTGTTCCTGACCGGCGGCTGGCTGTTCAGCGCCCAGACGCTCATCTACTCCAGCGTCGGCGCCCACTACCCGGCCGGCGTGCGCGCGACGGCGCTGGGCTGGGTGTCCGGCATCGGGCGGTTCGGTGCGGTCTTCGGGCCGTGGCTGGGCGGCGTCCTGGTGGCGAGCCGGCTGTCCGGGCTCGGGTTCGCGGTGTTCGCCGTCGCCGGCCTGCTCAGCGCCGCGATGGTGGCGCTGGTGCGCAAGCCGCCGGTCGTGGAGGGCGCCGGGTAGGCGGCCCCCGGGGCACTCGGGTTGAACCACCGGGGACCTGGTCGGCGTCGCTGCCCGGGCAATGACGAGACCTGGCCCCACTGTCCTCCGGCTCACGCCGGCGCGGTAGGGCCGGGGGACGAAAGGTGCTCCGCCGGCCGGCATCGGTCTCGCCGGAAGCGTGATACCACCCGTACCGGTGACCGATGCGGGCCTGGTGCTCACGGCGGGCAGTCGCTTCCGGGCGTTCCGGGCCGCGGTCCGCACGAACGGAGTGTGCGGAACGCGCGGTCGTCACGGTGCGATGGCCGGTGGCGGTGCGCCGAGGGCAGCCGGCACCCGTTGATCTTCAGCCGAACGGGGAACAGCCGTTTGCAGGGCCGGGTGGCGCGATCGAGACTCGGGGACATGGTCAACAGCGGTGGCAATGACATCCTGGCCGAGCGCGAGATCAACTTCTCGGCGGCTCTGCGTGGTTACGACCGCCGGGAGGTCGACGCCTACATCCGCCGGCTGCGCGCGCGGGCCGGGCACCTGGCGAGCGAGCTGGAGGAGAAGGAGCGGCGCCTGTCCGAGCTGGGCGGTGACACGTCGGTCCCGCTGCAGGTGGTGGGCTCCGGCAACATCGGCGCCCGGGTCGAGCGGATCATCGCCCAGGCCGAGGTGGAGGCGCGGGAGATCCGCGAACAGGCCGAAAAGGACGCCGCGGAGATCCGCAAGGCGTACGAGGACCAGGCCGACGAGGCCCGCCGTCAGCGTGAAGACCTGGCGAAGCAGGCGAACGAGGAGGCGCTGGCGATGATCCGCCGGGCCGAGCAGGAGGTCGAGCGCCTGCGCGGCACCCGGCAGACGCTGCTCGCGCAGCTGGTGCGGATCGGCGAGATCATCGACTCGGCGGCCGAGCAGGCCGCGCGCACCCCGGAGCTCCACCCGCCCGCCCTCCCGTTGCTGCCGACCGGGACGGACGACGAAGCGGCGACCACGGAGTCCGATGAGGACGCTCCGGGCGCCGAGATCGTGGACGCTGGAACGGTCGAGGAGTCCGATGTGGACGAGACCCCCGCGGACGAGATCCCGGACGCGCCGGAGCCCCGCAAGCCGGCCGAGACCGGCAAGATCAGCCCGGCGATCCTGGCGGCGAAGGCCCGCCGCCAGGCGAAGCAGGAGAAGGCCGCCGCCGCGGCGGCCGAGAACTGACGAACGACCCGGCAAGAGGGGTGCGGCGCGACGCGTCGCACCCCTCTTGCCTTGACGGCGTGCCGGTCACGCCCCACGCACCCGCGCCTCGCCGATGATGAGCGGGTCGAGGGCCGGGTGTGCTTCGTCCGCCAGTTCCCACCATTCGACTGCCTGCTCGTGGTCACCGCGTGCGCTGGCGATGTTGCCGAGACCGGTGTAGGCGCGGGCAACCTCGTGGGGACTTCCGCAGGCCTCCGCCCGCGCGAGCGCGTCCTGGTAGGCGGCGCCGGCGCGCGCGTGGTCGGCGAGGTGGAAGTACGCCCACCCCAGGCAGTTGAGGGTCATCGCGGCGTCGAAGCCGAGGTCGAGCCGGTCGAACACGTCGAGCGTGGCGGCGGCGAGCTCGGCCGCTTCGGCGGCCCGCCCCAGCGCGGTCAGGACCAGCGCCATGCCGCGGCGGGTGATCGCGGCGTTGCGTGCGTTGCCCACCCGTTCGTAGAACTCCAGGGCCTCGCGCAGGTCCGCCAGCGCTCCCCGGTGATCGCCCAGGTAGTGCCTGGCCCACGCCTGGTGGGCGAGCACGGTGCTCTCCCCGTGTTCGTCGCCGATCTCACGGTAGAGCGCCAGCGCCTCCCGGTAGCACTCCGACGCGTCCCGGATGTCACCGCGGTCGATCAGGCCGACCCCGAGGTTCGCGGTGGTGGCGGCCAGGGCCCACCGGTCACCGGCCGCCTCCGCGGCGGCGCGGGCGGCGTGGTGCGTGTCGCACCAGGCGTCCCAGGCCTTGATCCGGAAGAAGTAGTTCCGCAGGAAGTACGCGAGCTGCCAGCACCGCGCGTGGTGACCGTCTTCCCCGGCCGCGCGGCACAGCGTGGCGAGGGCGCGCCATTCGAGCCGCAACCAGTCCAGCGCCTGTTGTTCCGTCGCCAGATCCGCGGGCGCGGGTGCGTTACCGGGCATCTCGACGGTGGGCCGGAACCGCAGCGGCGCGATGAGGCGATCCGCGAGTTGCGTGGTCCGCACGGCGAAGTCGAGCAGGCGCCGCTGTGCCCGCGTCACGTCCGGCCGGTCGAGCGTGGCGAGGATGTGCTCGCGGGCGAAGGACTTCACCAGGTCGTGGAACGCGTAGCGGCCCGCGGACGGCTGGCTCAGGAGGTGCGCGTCGTAGAGGCGATCGAGCAGCCGGTCGGTCTCGTGGTCCTCGTGGCCGCCGAGCGCGCTCGCCGATCCGAGGTCGAATTCGAGTCCGGGGTGCAGGGCCAGCAGGCCGAGCAGCCGGGCTTCGTCGGCGGCAAGCTGCTGTGCCGACACTTCGAACACGGCACGCACACTGCGTTCACCGTCGTCGAGCTCGCGCAGGCGGGCGTTCGTGTCGGCGAGCCTGCGGTCCAGTTCCCGCACGTCCCACGCCGGACGCGTGCGCAGCCGCGCGGCGGCGATGCGCACGGCCAGCGGCAGGTGTCCGCAGCGGCTCACGATCCGCGTCACCGTGTCACCGGGCTCGGTGCGCGCGACCGAGTTGAAGAGCTCTGCCGCGGCGGCGGGGGACAACACGTCCAGCGGAACCTGCGCCGCCTCGTCCAGCGGGGCGAGCCGGGACCGGCTGGTGATCAGCACCCGGCATTTCGGCTCGGCCGGCAGCAGAGGCCGGACCTGCGCGGAACTCACCGCGTTGTCCAGGACGAGGAGGACACTGCGGCCCCGCAGCCGGGCGCGGTACAGGGTCGCGCGGTCGTCAGGGTCGGCCGGGATCGTTTCGGGCGGCACACCGAGGGCCCGGAGCAGGCGGTCGTGCACCTCCGGGGGCTCCGCCGCTCTGCCGCCGGGCCCGCGGAGGTCGACGAACAGGCAGCCGTCGGCGAACGACGCCTCGAACCGGTGCGCGCATCGGACCGCGAGTTCCGTCTTGCCGACACCGGCCAGACCCGAGATCACGCAGACGCCGCCGTCGGCCTCCAGCGCCTGGCGCACCCTGGAAAGTTCTTCGTCCCGGCCGACGAAGGTGCTCACCGCGGGCGGCAGGCCCGAGGGGTGGGGGTCGGGCCGGGTGCGGCGCCGAGGGGCCGCACCGGGCAGCAGCGGGGTCAGCGCTCCCGGCGCGCCGAGTTCGGCCTCGCACAGTGCGGCGAGCGAGGGATTCGGGGCGGCCCGGCCGGTTTCGACCTTGCTGAGGTAGCCCTTGCTGTAGTGCACGCGGTCCGCGAGTTCGGTCAGCGAGATTCCCGCCGCGCGGCGGAGCCTGCGCAATTCGGCGCCGAATGTCGCTCGCTCGGTCATCAGGCTCCACCCCTGTCGGACGATCAGTATGGCCCGGCGGAGGCGCCGCGCACAGCGTCCGCCCGGGTGGCCGGCCGGGTCCGCGGACCCGGCCGGCAGCTGCGCGCACAGCCGGTCTTCACACCACATCGCGGCCTCAGCCGAAGACGATGGTCAGCAGGGTCACGATCAGTTCGACGGCGTGGGTCTGCATTGCGGCACCTCCTCCCCGGACTCGCCGACCACGGAGACCGGGTGGCTCAGGGGCGCCGCCGCGGGCCGGTGTCCCAGCGACACGCCCAGCACGACGGCCAGCACCGTCAACCAGAACGCTATTCGCAGGAGCAGCGAAAACGAGCAGACGACTTTCATTTTCGTCTCCTTTTCCAGGACGTGCCGGGGCGGCACTCGAGAACACGGAATTCCGTGGTTCGAAGGGTTTTGCCGCGGATTTCCGGCGGCTCACCAAGAATGCGATTCCCGGGGTGTGCCCGACAAGGAGTTTCCTGTTTCCGGCGTCAGTGGGAAACGGAAAACGGGCGGTGACGATCGCGCGGCCCCGCGAGCCGCTGCTGGACAACGCGCGCTGGGCTGGCCAGGATGTGGAATCGCGCCGGAAACTGCGGGAGGACGGGTGAGCGTCAGCACGACGGACGTGGCTGCGGAGCTGAAGATTCTGCGAAAGGGGCGAGGGGTTTCCGCGAACCGGCTGGCGGACCGCGTCGGACCGGCATTGCACGCGGTGTGCGGCATTTCCGCCGCGGACAATGCCGCGGTGGTCCGGCAGAAGGTGTCAGACCGGTTGGGGACGCTCATCGGGGCGCTGCCGGACGACCTGCGGACGTCGCTGCTGGCCGCGTTCGCGCTGCACGAGCAGGCGCGGCACCCCTTCTACCAGGAACGCGTGCACTGGGCCGCGCAGACGCTGGACCGGGACGCGCGCACGGTCCGGCGGCGCATCGACGAGGGCATCGACCGGCTCGCCGAACTCGCGGTGGCCGGCGCCGAGCCCGCGGAGGCGCCGGCACCCAGCCGGAGCTGGCACACCGAGGAGCTCCGCGTGGCGCTCGCGCTCGACCAGCCGGTGCCGGAGGCGTTCGAGTTCCGGCGGGTGGTCGTCGACGCGGACGAGATCGACGAGCTGGACCTGGCGCTGACCCTGACCTCGGCGGGGCCGGACACCACGCCACTGCGGGAGACGGACCTGCAGGTCGACGTGTTCTACGGGGGCGTGCTGACCGGGCGGCGTATGGAGTCGAGCGACCGGATCGGTCTCGCGCTCCGGCCGCCCGGCCGCCTCCGCCGCGGCGACCGGCACGACATCGCGCTGCGGTTCCGCGCGGGCCTGCGCCAGCCCCACTACGTGTGCGTGCCGCGGCACCCCTGCGACCTGTTCGACCTGCACATCCGTTTCGCCCGGCCGCTGCCTGCCGAGGTCGTGCGACTGGACAAGGCGTTCCAGGACGACGCCCGCGACCACTCCGCTCGCGGCACGCCGATCGAGCCCGACGAGGCCGGCGAGGTCCACGAGCAGTTCCGCCACCTGGTGCCCGGCTTCGCCTACGGCGTGCGCTGGCGCCCCGTCGCCGCGGGCTGACCGGGTTCACCGCGTCCGTACCGCGGCCCGCGCCGCACTGGCCTTTGCGGACAGTGCGCGAGGCGCTCGGAAGGTGCGGCGCACGTCGGCGGCCGCCTCGTCCACGATCCTGGTGGCGTGGTTCCGCGACGCGGGGTCCGCCAAGGCCAGTGCCATGCCGAGGTCGAGGCGGGTCGCCAGGGTCTCGGGGTGTCGCAGGCCGAGAAGCCGTCCCTGTCCGGCCACGATGTCGTCCAGAACCCGGGCCTGACGGCCGAAGTCGCCCAGCCGCCCGTGGCTCGACGCGATCGCGTGGCGAACCCGGTACCGCAGCGGGTTGTCGTCACCGAACTCGCCGAGGAGGACCGTTTCGGTGCCGGACAGGATTTCGAGCGCCTCCTCGGCGCGGCCGGCGGCGGTCAGCGCGCGGGCCAGTGGCACCGACGCGGCCAGGGTGAGCGGGCTGCCGGCGCCCTCCTGCTCGCGGTACTTCGCCGTGAGGTCCCGCAGGACGGCCGGCTCGTCCGGTGTGCGCAGGTGCTCCATGTCCAGCGCCAGCGCCGCGTCCGCCCACAGCAGCAGGGCTTCTGCATGACCGCTGTGGTGGTGGCGGCCCCGTCGCCGGTACGCGCCGGCCACGTCGGCCGCCAGGTCACGGGCGGGACGGGATCTGCCCATCAGGAGCAGGTTCCGCGCGTGCTCGAGTTCCATCGCCGCCGTGCGGTCGGCGTCCGCGCGGAGTCCGTGCGCCCCGTCGAACAACGGCAGGGCGCGGTCCGGGCGGCCCCGGAACCGCCGGGCCCTGGCGAGCGCGGTGATCGCGCGGAGCCGCTGTTCCGGCCCACGCGGCCACCGGATCGCGTCGTGCCGCCAGAACACCTCGTCCGCCGCGGCGTAGTCACCCTGGCAGTCCAGGGCCTCGGCGGCGGTCAGGCCGGCTTCGTACCGGACCGTCTCGTCGGCGGCGGCCGCCATTGCGTGCCGAGCGTGCCGGACCGCCTGGGCGTACAGGCCGCAGTCGATCTCCACGCGGGCGGCGTCGGCGTAGTCGGCGGCGGTGGCGTTGCCTGCCAGGATCGCGGCGCGCACTTCGCCCGCCGCCGCGTGATCGCCGAGGGCGGAGTAGGCGGCCGCGACGGGACGCAGCAGGGCCGCCCTGGGCCCGGTCGTCCGCTCCGCGAGTGCCCTGGCGTGCTGGAGCAGCAGCACCCGGTGCCGGGGATCGTCCGCCGGCAGGCGCAGTGCGGCGCCGGTGACCAGGGCATCCGGCTCGGCGTGCGGGAACGCGCTGCGGGCCACTTCGAGAACCAGCGTGTGCAGCCGGAGGCAGCCGGGGTCGGGCCGGGCGAGGCCGCGTGCCACGAGTTCACCGGCCGCCGCGGTCACGGCGTCAGTGGACAGTCCGAGCGCTTCGGCGGCGAAGCCGGTGGGGATCGGGACCGGCGCGAGCACGGTCCCCAGCAGCACGAGCCTCCGCGCGACCGCCGGAAGCTCGCCGATCAGGTCGAGGATCGCCTGCGGAGCGGTGCTCGGCCGGGCCGCCAGCACCTCCGCGTCCAGGGTGCCCGACCGGCCGCGGAGGAGGTGGGCGTTGGCGCGGATCGCGAAGGGGTGCCCGTCGCAGCGGTCGACCAGCCCGCGGACGGCATCACGCTCGTCCGCGCGCAGCGGGCGGATGCCGTCGAACAGGCGGAGGCCGTCCGATGGCGCCAGGCCGGCGAGGCCGATCGCCGGGGCGGCGGCCCAGGCCGGCTGCGCCACGCGTGCCGTCACCAGGGTCGCCACCCGCGCGGTGGGCAGCACGATCTGGTCCAGGACAGCGGGTGGCAAGCCGGCGGGGACGTCGTCGACGAGCACGAGGGTGGGCTCGTCGATCCGTTCGGCGGCGAGCCGTCGCAGTTGGGGGAGCGTGAGCCCGGTCGTGTCCACCGCGAACCGCTGGGACAGTGTGGCCGACAGGGTGAGGTGGAACAGCGACAGGAAGTCCGCCGGATCGAGGTGACCGAACGGTCCGGTGCGGACGGTTCCGCCGGGGTAGGCGTCCCGGAAGAGCGTCGCGTACCGCTCGGCCGTGGCGGTCTTGCCTGATCCGGGCGCTCCGCAGATCACCGCGGCCGGTGTGGCCGGCGCCGCGCCGACGGCGAACCGGGCGCCGCAGAGGGCTTTGTGGATGCTCCAGAACACCTCGTGGCGGCCTGCGAACTGATCGGTCGCAGGGCTTTCCCCGGGCCATCGTTCGCGCACCACCCTGGCCAGTTCGGCCGCGCTCCCGGGCATGGGGACGACGCACTGGGCGAGTTCCGCCGGAACCAGGTGCGCGACGTCCCCGTCCGCCGACAGGGCCAGCACCCGGCGCGAGCCGCCACCGGACGCGGCCAGGAAGGTCGTGATCAGCGCCCACTGGCGGGGCCCGCTCAACGGCCGGGACCGCGAATGCACGGCGAGCAACAGGTGAGCGCCCGCCAGCGCCTCCGCGGTCGCGGCGGTGACCACGTCCGGGCCGTCCGGATCGTCGTCGAACCGCACGGTCAACCCGCGCTCGCGCAACTCCTGCTCGAGCCCGGCCGCCCCGGCGAGGGCGCCGAGGTCGGCGTGGGGGAAGGTCAGGAAGACGTCGCAGCGGGGCGGGAGCCTCGGGCGCCGCACGGACTGATCCGGGAGAACCACGGCGCTGGGATCGGCATCCGCTGCCCGTCCGCTACACCTTTCCGGAACTGTCCCGGAATTGACCTGTCGTGGCGCGGCCGGTCAGCCGCCGAACGGACAAATCCAGGACAACAACCGCGCCACCGCAACGCCGAACCGCGGCACCCCGATCAACCTGTCACCCGTCCTCGTTACCAGGGAGACAGAGATGGACATCGCCAGTGGTGCCGCGGGTGGCCCGGGAAGCGGACTCGCCCCGGCGTCGTGGTGGGCCGAGCCGTGACCGCCAGTGTTTCGCCGCCGGTGACCGCCGTCGATCCGCCGCCGTCCGCCCCCACCGAGGAGTACGCGGTTCTCGCGGATCTCCCGAGGCCGGAGGGACGGCTGGAAAAGGACGTGCTCGACCCGGTGGTCGCGGCCGCCCGGCGGGGCGACGAACGCGCGGTCCACACGTTGATGACACTCGTCAAACCGGTGGTCGCCCGGTACTGCCGGGCGCGGATGGGCGGCCGTGACCTGTCCTACCTCTCCGCCGACGACGTCGCGCAGGAGGTGTGCCTGGCGGTCGTGAAAGCGCTGCCCGGCTACGAGGACCGGGGTGGCTCGTTCCTGTTCCTGGTGCGGGCGATCGCGGCGAACAAGGTGGCCGACGCCTACCGCCTGGTGTCGCGTGACCGTTCGGAGCCGGTGGCGGAGCTGCCGGAAAACGGGACGGTCTGGCGCGATCCCGAGGAGCACGTCCTCACCCTCGACCTCGGACGACGGCTGAACGGCCTGCTGGCGCGACTCCCGCCGGCCCAGCGGGAGGTCCTGGCCCTGCGCGTCGTCGCCGGGCTGTCCACGGCCGAGACGGCCCAGTCGATGGGCATCACGCCCGGCAACGTCCGGATCAGCCAGCACCGCGCGCTGACGAGGTTGCGGCGGATGATCGCGGAGGAGCCCGGTCAGGAGCGGAGCCGGTGAACGAGCCGGGCGACCAGCTCGTCGGCGATGTCGTGAGCCGACGAGCGCAGGTCCGCGACGGCCAGCGCCTCCTCCGCATCCACGCGAACCCGGTCGTACCCGTGCACGGTGACCGAGTTGCGCGAGGGTTCGTCCAGCCGTCCGAGATAGACCAACGTGGCGTGGTCGAGTCCGATCGCCGGAGCCAGGTCGCGCGGCAGCGGGACGTCGACGCGGAGGAGCAGGCCGAGGATCTCCGCGAGCCGGCCGGTCAGGTCGTTCTCGTCGAGCACCGAGCCGATCGACCTCGCCGGCAAGCCGAACCAGCAGGACCGCTGGCCGTCCCGGTGCACGGCCAGACCTGCTTCGCCCTCACGCGAGCACGCCCAGGCGAGTTCGTCCGAGAAGCCGGTGTCGAGAGCCTGGGCGTGGGTGAACAGGCCCTGCGCCCGGCCACGGCCGGCCAGGTCGTCGGCGAGCTGCTGGAGCCGCCGGATCCTGAGCCGGTCGCCGTCTTCGACGGGAGCGAGGTGCAGTTCGACCGTGGCCCGCTGCGGGCGGTAGCGGTTGGCGAAGAGATCCGGCACCCAGAGCACGGTCGCGGGCCGGGCGAGCCGCCTCCACTGCGGTGACCGACCGACGGGGACCGCGCCGGGGCCTGATCGCGGTGGCAGGACAACGGGCGGGCCGAGGGGCGGGCGGACGTGTTCGGGCTGTCTGGTCAGCGTGCGGAGGAGGTACTCCATGCCTGCGGGGGAGCTGACGTCGTAGCGGTCCACGTTGTTCGGCTGCAGGAAGAGCGGGATCTCGTCGGTGCGGTGCCCCGGCAGGATCACGGGCAGGATCTTCTTGGTCCATTTTCCCCGGTCCGCCGACAGCAGGTCCCGCAGCAGCGCCGCTTCGGCCTGGACGCCGCGGTGGCGGTCGGCGGGCCCGAGGCCGTCGCCCATCTCGCGGTAGACCTTGGACGCCACGACGAGCACGAAGTCGGCGCTCAGGATGTGCTCCGTGGCCCAGGCCTGCCAGTCGCGGCGGTCGGTGTCCGCCCAGCTGTCGATGTCCGCGTCGATGCCCTGTGCGCGCAGGGAGGCAGCGAATTCGCGCACCGCCGCGCGGTGCTGTTCGTCGTCATGCGCGTAGGAAATGAAGACGGTCACGGTCGAACCCACCGGGAAACGATAGAGCATCTTTTCCCGGCGCGGTTCGGAAGTCGCGCTGGACAAATAGTGGACAGCTTGCCCATTCGCCTGCGCGGGCGGCGTTTCCCGTGAGAACGTACGGGCGGTCGGGATCCGGGAAAGGATGGCGAACGTGCGGAATCCGGGTACCGTCGGTATTTCACCGCGGGTGTACGTCTCCTACACGCGGGATTCGCCGGAACACGTCAGGTCGGTGCGGGAGTTCGCGGCATTCCTGCGCACCGGGCTGGGTGTGGATGCCGAACACGACGAGTGGCACGCCACCGAGCGCCGCGACTGGATCGCGTGGACCGTCGACCAGTTGCGGACAGCCGAGTTCGTGCTCGCCATCGCCTCGCCGGAGTACAAGCGCGTGGCCGACGGCGGGCGGCAGCGCACCGAGGGGCGGACCCGTGAGTTCGAAGCGGCGATGCTCCGCGACAACCTCGCCCGCAACATCCCGGAGTCGACCCGGCGGGTGCTGCCCGTCGTCCTGCCCGGCGGCCGTCCCGAGGACATCCCGGACTGCCTGTGCTCGTCGTCCCAGGACTACTACTCGATCCCGGAATTCACCCGCGACGCAGCCGAGGACCTGCTGCGCGTCCTGACCGGCGCGCCGCTGCACGAGAAGCCCCCGCTCGGGACGTTCACCCCGCCCGCGCCGGGTGTCGACCCGGTCGTCGTGGTGCACCGCGCCGCCGCGCCGCCGACCGACCGGGTCCTGGCCGTGGGAGCGGTCGTCGACCTCGGCGGGGTGCGACGGCTCGTGGACGGGCAGCACTGGTCGGAACACCCGAACCGGGACCACTCGGCCGTCTGCCGCCAGGCGCGGGCCTCGGCCTTGCCGCCGGACGACGGCAGCGCCTGGCTCCGGCAGGTGGCGGTGCGGCAGCCGACGGGAGCGGCGGACGCGGCGGTCGCCGCACTGGCCCGGGAGCACGAAATCCTCACCGTGCTGGACGGCCGGGCGCCGGAACTGCCGCGGCCGCTGGGTTTCTTCCGCGACGGTCACCTCGCGACACTCGCCACCCGCTGGCCGACGTCGCGGAGCCTCGGCGGTCCGGGCGAGACGCTCGCCACCGACATCCCGGCTGCCGGCGAGTCCGTCGACCCGTGGCGGATGCGGCAGGTGCTGCGTGGCGTCGCCGGGCTCTGCGGCGCGCTCGCGGCGCTGCACGCCACCGGCGCCGCGCACCGGAACCTGGCGCCGGAGCGGATCATCCGGCTCGACGACGGCCGCCTCGCGCTCGTCGACCTCGGCCTCGCCGCCTCCGCGCCCACGTCGGGGGAAGGACCCGACCGGTACCGGGCGCCCGAGCAGCGCCGCGGGAGTTCCCGGCTCACCGGCGCCGCCGCCGACGTCTACCAGGTGGCGGCCGTGACCTGCCACCTGCTCACCGGCACCCCGCCCAGCCCGGCGGTGGCGTTGCCGATCCGGGGCCGGGTGCCCGCGCTGCCGGACAGCGCCGCCGCCGTCCTGGACGCCGCGCTGGCCGCCGACCCGGCCGCCCGCCCCGCGATGAGCGCGCTGATCGCGGCTCTTTCGACTCTCCCCGCCATCCCCGCCTGAGGACCCGCCCGTTGTTCCGCACAGTCGAACTCCCCACGCCCGCCGTCCTCGTGCCCGCCAGGGAGCTGCACACCAAGCTGGCCAGGGCCGGCCGTGACCACCCCGGTCTGCCGAGCGGGCTGGACCAGGTGCTGCGGGATCTGGCCGTCCGCCAGGAGGGCGTGCCGGTGACCGTCGCCGAACCGCGCCGCCCCGGCGGCGACCGGAGCCTGCGGCTGCACACCTACGGCTACGTGGTCACCCTGTTCCCCACCCGCAACGGGGACGGCTACCTGGTCGTGGGGATCGATCCGCTCCGGATGCGCGACCACGACCGCCTCGCCGACGGGCACCTCCTGGTCCGCACCCGATGGCGGGCGGTGTTCGAGCTGCCGCAGATCCCGCCCGGCAGCAGTGCGCACTGGCCGCGGCTCACCGGGGAATGGGACGCGCTGGTGCGGGCGCGCGGAGACCGGCGGCAGGCCCCGGACATCTCACCGGCGCACGAGCGGTTCCTCGATACTCTCGACGAGCTCATCGAAACCACGCGCCGGTTCGCCGCGCGCGACGACGATTCGCCGGCGAGGTACCCGTACCGCTCGGCCGAGCCGGTGGGGGAGCGGCGCTTCAGCGGCGCGCCGGTCTACGTGTTCCGGATCGCCGGGGACCGGATGCCGGTGCGCGGACGGCTCGTCCGGCTCCGTGGCGAGCCGGAACAACGCGGGGAAGTGGTCCGGGTCCAGGACGACCTGGTGACGGTGCGGTTCGACCAGCCGCTCGACTGGAACCGGCTGGCGCCGCAGGGCGAGCTCCAGGACCGGCCCAACGAGGTCGTCTACGCCAAGCAGCGCGAAGCCGTCGCACTCCTGCGGTCGCGGAAAGCACACAACCGCAACCTGATGTCCGTCTTCGTCGACCACGACGCGCGGCCGTTGACGGTGGTGTCCGCCGAGCCTGCGGAGGCCCTCGACGCCGACCAGCTCGCCGCGTTCCGCGCCGCGCTCGGGGTCCGCGACGTGCTGGCGGTGCTGGGCCCGCCCGGCACCGGCAAGACGCGCACGATCAGCGAGATCGCCAGGGCCCGTGCGTTGTCGCCGGACCGCGGCCGCACGCTCATCGCGTCGTTCACGAACCGGGCGGTGGACAACGTCCTGGCCAAGCTGCCCCGGGACGTGGTCGTGGTCCGTGTCGGCAGCGAGGGCAAGGTCGACGCGGAGGGCCGCACGTTCCTGCTGGAACACCTGGCCACCGAGCTGCGTGCCGAGATCATCGCCACCACGGCGGTCGCGCGGCAGGGTTACGAAGGTGTGCCGGTGGCGCAGGAGTGGGCCGGCGAGTTCGGACGGCGAATCGCCGCGCTGCGCGAAGACCTGGCCGTGGAAGCCCGCGCCGGACAGGCATTGGATGCCGCTCGCCGGTCGGTGGGCGGGCCGGCTCAGCAGCGGGTGGACGACCTCGCCCGCGCCCTCGGCGACCGGGAACGCGCGGCCGCGCAACGCGCCGACCGGCTCCGGAGCCTGCTCGAACGCCAGGAGCGTGCGCAGCGAGGCGGGCCGTGGAGCAGGCGGTGGGCCGCGTGGATGGCGCGGCGGCGGAGCGACCGCGCCGACCGGCTGCGGGCGGACTTGGCGGCCCGCGGCCAGGAGGCCGCCGCGCTGCGCGGCCGCCTGCACGAGGCCGCCGCCGCCCTCGACCTGGCCACCCGGGACGCGCCCCAGGTGATCGCGGCGGCCGGTGTGCTCGACCAGGCGGTGTCGGCACGCCGCCGGCGGGCGGCCGAGGCCGGTCAGGCTCTCGACGCGATCCGGGCGGCGCTCGGGCCCGTCCACGCGGTGCCGGTTCCGCCGGACACCGGCGATCCCGCTGCGTTGCCGGCCGCGCTGACCGACGTCCACGCCGGGCTCGGGCCCTGGCTGGCGTGCCTCACCGCCCGCGCCCGGCTGCTCGACGAGTGGCGCACCGCGGTGTCCGGGGCGACCGAGCAGCTGTACCCGGAGCTGGTCCGGTACGCCGACGTGGTCGGAGCCACCTGCACCGGAGCCGCGTCCCGTCCGGAGATCGCCGGGGAGACGTTCGATCTGGCGATCATCGACGAGGCCGGTCAGATCGGCACGGCGGACGTGCTGGTCCCTCTGGTCCGGGCCGACCGCGCGGTCCTGGTCGGCGATCACCGCCAGCTTCCCCCGATCGTCGGCAGCGACGTGCTGGCGTGGGCGGAGGAGACCGGCGATCCCGCTGTGCGGGACCTCGTCACCAAGAGCGCACTGGAGATCCTGGTGGAGCGGCACGCGCTGCCGCCGAGCCACGTGGTGGCGCTGACCCAGCAGCGGCGGATGCCGAAGGTGATCGCCGACTTCGCCTCCGCGGCCTTCTACGGCGGGCGGCTGACCACGCACGTCGAGCGCGTGCACAACGACCCCCTGTTCGCCGGCCCGCTGGTCTTCGCCGACACCTCGCAGCTGCCGGTGCGGGACCGGTCGGAAACGCCCGTGCGGCGCGGGGCGACGCGCGGGACGGTCAACCACGCGGAGGCCCGGCTGCTGGCCCGGCTCGCCGCCTTCTACCACCGGCTCGGCGCGGACTGGGCGCTGATCGTGCCCTACCGGGCGCAGCGCGGGCTGATCGCCCAGCTCCTCACCGGGGACATCCCGGACCTGGACACGGTGGACCACCACGTGGGCACCGTCGACGCCTTCCAGGGCGGCGAGCGCGACGTGGTCCTCTACGGGTTCACGCGCAGCAACCGCGCCGGCGAAGTGGGGTTCCTGGACGAGCTGCGGCGGGCCAACGTCGCGTTCACCCGCGCCCGGCGGCAGCTGGTGCTCGTCGGCGACATGGACATGTTGTGCCGGGCGCGGGACCGCGGGTTCCGCGACCTGGCCCACCTCCTGCGCGCGCACGTGCTCGCCCACGGCGAGGTGCGGCACCACCGGGAGCTCATGGCCGTGCTGGAGCAGCGGCGGGAAGCGGGAGCGGAACTGGCATGACCGGCAGCGGAAAACCCTTGCTGTACCCCGAAGAGCGGGCGCTCGACGACGCGGCGTGGGAACAGGGGCTCACCCCGTCGCGGATCTTCGCGATCCTGCTGCCGGTGTGGCAGGTCGAGGTGCGCGCCACCGTCACCGAGGGCAGGCCCTACGAGCTCATCGACCGCTTCCTGGAGCGCGGGATCCTCGAGGGCGGGCTGACCTCGGTGGCCGAGCTGTCGCGGTTCTTCGCCCTGGACGAGCCCCTGGTCGACCGCGCCGTCCGGGTGCTGTCGGCCATCGGGCACGTCACCGTCCGGGACGGCCGTCTCGCCCTCACGGAGCTGGCCCTGCGGTCGCAGCGGGACCAGGTCTGCTACGTGACCACGCGGGAGGACCGGCGCAAGATGTATTTCGACGCGTTCTCCTCACGGCCGTTCAGCCGCGGCTACTACGACTCTGGCACCGTCACGTTCCTGACCGCGGACAAAGCCGCCGCGGCCACGGCCGCGCACCCGTACCCGCGGTTCCTGAAACTGACCAGCACGCGCGGCTTCCGCCGGGACGCGCTGCGCGACCTCGAGGGCCGGTCGGACCGGGACCACTACAACCTGCCGTTCCGAGTCGAGCAGCCGGAGAGCCTCGGCGAGGAATGCGTGTACCTGCCGGTGTACCTGGTCCGCGCGGCCGACGCCCGGCGCGCGCCGCGCTACCTGGTCTACAGCCAGATCACCGACACCGCGGACCCGGAACTGAGCGACCTGTGCGGCTCGCTGCCCGAGATCACCGGGCTGGTGGAGTCGGAAGCGCTCGCCGTCCAGCCGGGACGGCACGAGCAGCGCATCGCCGACTGGCTGGCGGACAAGGGCGTCCACGGAGTCAGGGCGGTTCAGACCGAGCGCGGGTTCTGGCAGGTCACGCTCCCCGCGACGGCGTTCCGGCCGTCCGGCCGGGTGCCGCTGAGCCGGATCGGCTCGTTCGTGCCGCTGGGCACCGGCGTGCTGGGGGTGTGGTGCGAGGACGCGCGGATCCGGGAGGACGCGTTCCTGCGGCGGATCGACGCCTACGTCACCGCCAGCCGGACGGACGTCGGCGACTGGGTGGTGCGGCTCGCGCGCCGGCTGGGCCTCGCCCTGGGGACCGTGGCCGAGGTCGGGGCGCTGGCGCGGCGCGCGGGGATGAGTTCGCTGGCGGCGGTCCTGGCCGAGCACGCCGGTTCCTGATGCCGTTCCGGGTACATTGTGGACAACGGAATGCGCCTGGGGTGGGTGATGCCCGTCGTCCCCCTTTCCGGTGTCGGTGCACGGAAATCCGCCCGCGGATGCCGCCATCGGGCGCCGTAGGGTGTAGCGTCAGGGGGGTCGAGAGCAACCCGCGCGCGGGCGGTCAAGCCGGCGCCGTTCTCGGCCGCTGACGCCGACCCGGTCACGGGCCGGGGGCAGGAGCACCGGCATGTCGTCGGGCCCGCACGTTCGCACCACCACCCCGAAGGCCGGTATGGCCGCCGGGCCGCCGCGGCTGAAACTCCGAGCGAGTCAGAACCCGTCGGTGCCCACCCCGGGGTACGTCGACGGGGCCTGGTGGCCACGGTCGCGAGACCTGTCCGCGGAGCTGCCGGCACTGCGTGCGGTGCTGGCAGCCCGCCTGGGGCCGATCGACCGGATCGCCTACCACACGACCGCCTGGGACCCCTCGGTGCGCCACTTCGACCGGCGCGGCTCGCTCGTCCCGGTCGTGGGTTACCGCAGGCAGGATTCGGACACGGTGGATGTGACGACCTCGGCGGGTGACCGCCTCGTGCTGGTGGTGGTGCCGCCCGCCTAGGTCTCGACGTATCGCGCCAGCCGCGCGGCGAGTTCGTTGCGGCCGACGTCCACGGCGAACACCGGGCGGGGCGCGTCGGAGCGGTCCGCGGCGATGACCCCGGTGACGAAGCGCGCCACGTCCGCCGGTTCCGGGACCACGTCGTCCCCGGCGAACCAGGCGAGCACCATCGGCGTCTCGCCCGGCCCGGTCTCCACGGCCACGGCCCAGCCGCTGCCTTCGCTCCACACCAGCATCAGGTCCTCGCCCGGCCGGGTCGGCCACCGCCGGGTCAGGCCCAGGTACGCGGTGGCCGTGTCGCTGAGCTCGAAGGAGGTCGCTTCGGCGGGCACGCCGACGGCTTCGGCGACTGCCCCCAGGTATCCGGCGAGTCCGCGGCTGAGTTCGGTCAGGCCGGCGGCGGGAGAATCCATGTGCCCAGCCTAGTTGGGCCGCGTCAGCGCCTGAGCTGCTCGGCCAGGAAGCGGCGCAGCGGTTTCGGCGGGCGGCCGGTCAAGCGGTGCACGGTGCCGGTCACCCGGTCTTCGCTGCCGTGCCGGATGCCCTCGTCCAGGGCGGCGAGCGCGGCGGCGAAGTCGGCCGGGTAGCCCGCCGCCACGAACCGGTCGGCCAGGTCGGTGGTCCCGACGCTGGTGTGGCGCACCTCGATGCCGGTCACCTCGCTGTAGATCGCGGCGGCCTCGGCGTAGCTGATGGCCTCCGGGCCGGTGATCACGTGTTCGTCGCGGCCGCACTCGTCGGCCAGCAGCAGCGCCGCGGCGGAGGCCGCGATGTCGGCGGCGTCGATGAACGCGACCCGCCCCTCGCCGGTCGCGGTCACGATCTCGCCGCGGGTCCGGATGCCTTCGGCCACCGGGTGGTCGCCGGTGAAGTTCTGCATGAACCACGACGGCCGCAGCACGGCGAACTCCGGCATGATCTCCCGTACGGCGCTGTCC
The DNA here is from genome assembly GCF_050958625.1 of Amycolatopsis sp. 3B14. Classification (NCBI taxonomy): domain Bacteria; kingdom Bacillati; phylum Actinomycetota; class Actinomycetes; order Pseudonocardiales; family Pseudonocardiaceae; genus Amycolatopsis; species Amycolatopsis sp. 3B14. Next base: position 939 of record NZ_JBHZEN010000106.1, on the reverse strand, counting down.
ACCCGGCCCAGCCCCGGATCGCCGGTCGCCACAGCCGACGAGCTGAGCAGCACGACCCGGCGCACTCCCGTTTCCCGGGCGCGCTCCAGGAACGGGCGCACCAGGGGCTCCGGCTCGGCGACCCCGACCGGCGCCACCAGGTACATCCGCTCCACCCCGTCCACGGCGGCGTCGTGGGTGGCCGGGTCGGACCAGTCGAACCCGGTGCGCCTGCTCGCCGCCCGGACCGTCACCCCGGCTTCGGTGAGCAACCGCACGAGGGGACGCCCGGTGTTCCCGGACGCGCCTGTGACCAGGACTTTCACTGAGCCCCCTCCTGCATGGCGACCAGCTCGCCGAGCCGCCCGAGAGCGTGCCCGGCGGCGAGCGGACTCCAGTAGTCCCGCAGCGACTCGATACCCTCGGCGCCCACCCGGACCACGTTGACGTACCGCATCCGGTAGGGCAGTCCCGTGCGCAGCGCCGTGCCGTCGACCTCCCACTCCACGATCAGCACGTCCGGGTCGGTGGTTTCATGGCGGGTCTGGGACGTGATCGCCGTGATGTCGACGTTGTCGGTGTAGTCGCGCACGTACTCGCGGACCGCCTCCCGGCCCCGGAGGATGGGCCAGCCGGGCGGCGCGAAGGGAAACTCCATGACCCCGCCGGGGGCGAAGACGTCGGCGAAGCCGTCCATGTCGTGCGCCAGCACGCGCTCGTGAAGCCGATCCAGAGCCTCATGCGCGCGACGGCGCCGGTCCTCAGGGGAGAGAGTCACGACAACGCTCTCAGATGGTCGGGACGATACCGTCTCGTCCATCATAGCGCGTGGAGTGAAGTCATCAACGCCACCGCCACCCGGCAACCAAAAGCAAGCGACTATCCCAACCAGACCTCCCCCGCCCCCGATCCACAGCCGATCTTTAGTCGCCGACCAGGGGTGTCAAGGCACGCTTTCCC
>NZ_JBHZEN010000105.1:0-10742 GCF_050958625.1 Amycolatopsis sp. 3B14 | reverse complement strand
GGCGGAGGATCGCCCGTCGGGTGGGGTCGGCGAGCGCGTGCAGCACGTCGTCGACGGTGATCTCGTCGAGCTCCGGGTGCGCGATGCCGGACCAGCGGCCGAGTGGCACGGGCTTGTCCTCCTGACGATGTTCTCAGCTCTCTTCGACACTTAACGAAGACTCTACTGCTCCGGAGGACTATTCGAGACACGTCGAAAACAGACAGACTGGGAGGAACCGATCATGCGTGCACGTCTGCTCGCCGGCCTGATGGCCGCCGCCCTCGCCTTCACCATCGCCCCGGCCGCGGCTGCCGAGACGCACCCGCACCCGACGCCCTACGGCCCGCAGCGGCCGTACGAGCCCGACGTGGCGGGGCCGGTGAACATCGACACCGGCACCGCGGTGTACGCCCCGGACGGCGGTTCGCGGTTCGGCGTGACCATCACGTTCGACGCCCGGCGCTCGACGACGACCGGCGTGGAGCCGGCCGCCCCGCGCGAGTTCGTGTTCCTGTTCGACCGGTCGGTGCGCTTCAACCCGCACCTGTTCCCGACGTGCGACCGGTCGGTGATCGAGACGCAGGGCGCGGCGGCGTGCCCGGACGGTTCCCTGGTCGGCTCCGGGCGGGCGGAGTTCTACCGCGGCGGGGCGGGCGAGGTGCTGGTCTTCAACACCACGTTCGACCACGGCAGGCGCGGCGTGCTGATCCACATCCCGGTCAGCGGGGCCATCCTGGAGAACACGCTGGAGCGCGTGGCGGGCGACTACCGCGACGACTACGGCTGGGGGCTGAACGAGATCGTGCCGCCGAACGACACGCCGCCGCAGGACCGGCCGAGCACGTCGGCGTTCGCCGTGACGTTCGGCGCGGTCCACAACGGACACAGCTTCGTGCAGAGCTTTGCGAAGCCGGGGTCCGAAGTGGCGGCCGGCGTGTGGAGCGAGTACGTGACCGGCCAGACGACGCTCGTCGAGGGCACGCTGACGCGGCCGTGACGCGCTCCGGACCAGCGACCGTCAGCCGCGCACCGAGAGGCCGACCCGCTGGAACTCCTTGAGGTCCGAGTAGCCCGTCTTGGCCATCGCCCTGCGGAGGGCTCCGAACAGGTTGATCGAGCCCTCCGCGTCGGACGACGGGCCGAACAACAGCGTCTTCAGGTCCACCTCGATGTCCGGCCCGGCGGCGACCCGCGAGCGCGGCAGGTTCGGGTGCGCGGCCGCCGCGGTCCAGTACAGGCCGTGGCCGGGCGCCTCGGACGCCGCGGCCAGCGGGGCGCCCACCACCACGGCGTCGGCGCCGCAGGCGATCGCCTTCGCGATGTCGCCCGAGCTGGTCATCCCGCCGTCCGCCAGCACGTGCACGTACCGGCCGCCGGTCTCGTCGAGGTAGTCGCGCCGGGCGGCGGCCGCGTCGATGATCGCCGTCGCCATCGGCACCCCGATGCCCAGCACGCGGTCGGTGCTCGTCACGCCCGGCGTGTACCCGTGGCCGACGATCACGCCCGCCGCGCCGGTGCGCATCAGATGCATCGCGGTGCGGTAGTCGGACACGCCACCGGCGATCACCGGCACGTCCAGGCCACCGATGAAGTCCTTGAGGTCCAGCGGGTCGGCGTCGTCGTGGGCGACGTGCTCCGCGGAGATGATCGTGCCCTGCACGACCAGGATCTCGACCCCGGCCGCGATCAGGTGCGGCGTCAGCTCGGCCGCGCGCTGCGGGCTCACCCGCGCCGCGACGGTCACGCCCGACTCGCGCACCCGGCGGATCGCCTCGGTCAGCAGCTCCGGCTGCACCGGCGCGGAGTGCAGCTCCTGCAGGGTGCGGACCAGCGCGGTGCGGTCCTCGTCCTTCGCAGCGTCCACCAGGCGGAGCAGCGCCTGTTCGGCGTTGGCGTGCCGGGCCCACAGGCCCTCGGCGTTCAGCACGCCCAGCCCGCCCAGCTTGCCGATCTCGACCGCCGTGTCCGGCGACACCACCGCGTCCGTCGGGTGGGTGACCAGCGGGATGTCGAACCGGTAGGCGTCGATCTGCCACGCGGTGGACACGATCGCCGACGACCGGGTCCGCCGGGACGGGACGATCTCCACGTCATCGAGGTCGTACGCCCGCCGCGCGGTGCGTCCCATGCCGATCTCGACCAGATCGCGCACGTCAGGTCCCTTCTCGCCGCCAGTAGTTGACGGCCCATTGTCGCTAGGCCATCGGTGTGACCCGCGCGCAGGGGGTCACCGAGAGGTGTAGTTGGGCGCCTCGACCGTCATGGTGACGTCGTGCGGGTGGCTCTCCTTGAGGCCCGCGGCCGTGATCCGCACCAGCTGCGCCTTCTGCAGCTGCTCGATCGTCTCCGCGCCCGCGTAGCCCATGCCCGAACGCAGCCCGCCGACGAGCTGGTGCACGACGTTGGCCAGCGGTCCGCGGAACGCGATGCGGCCCTCGATGCCCTCCGGCACCAGCTTGTCCTCGCTCAGCACGTCGTCCTGCGAGTAGCGGTCCTTCGAGTACGACTTGCGCCCGTCGCGGGACTGCATCGCGCCCAGCGACCCCATGCCGCGGTAGGTCTTGAACTGCTTGCCGTTGACCAGGATCAGGTCGCCCGGGGACTCGGCGGTGCCTGCCAGCAGGCTGCCCAGCATCACGGTGGACGCGCCGGCCGTGATGGCCTTGGCGATGTCGCCCGAGTACTGGATGCCGCCGTCGCCGATCACCGGCACACCGGCCGGGCGGCACGCCTTGTCGGCCTCGTAGATCGCGGAGATCTGCGGCACGCCGACCCCGGCGACGATGCGGGTGGTGCAGATCGACCCGGGGCCGACGCCCACCTTGACCGCGTCCGCGCCCGCGTCGACCAGCGCCTGCGCGCCGGCCCGGGTGGCGACGTTGCCGCCGACGATGTCGACCGTGTCGCCCAGCTCCTTCTTCAGCGTGGCGACCATGTCGATGACCGCACGCGAGTGGCCGTGCGCGGTGTCGACCATCAGCACGTCCACACCCGCGTCGGCGAGCGCCATCGCGCGCTGGTGACCGGCCGCGCCGACGCCGACCGCCGCGCCGACGACCAGGCGGCCGTCCGGGTCCTTGGTGGCGTGCGGGTACTGCTCGGTCTTGACGAAGTCCTTGACGGTGATCAGCCCGCGCAGCTTGCCCGCGCCGTCGACGATCGGCAGCTTCTCGATCTTGTGGCGGCGGAGCAGGCCGAGCGCCGCGTCCGCGGTGACACCGACCTGCGCGGTGATCAGGTTCTCCTTGGTCATCACCTCGCTGACCGGGCGGCTGTGGTCCAGCTCGAACCGCATGTCGCGGTTGGTGATGATGCCCACCAGCGTGCCGGACGCGTCCGTGACCGGGAGGCCGGAGATGCGGAACCGTGCGCACAGCGCGTCGACCTCGGCGAGCGTGTCGTCGGGCGAGCAGGTGACCGGGTCGGTGACCATGCCCGCCTCGGACCGCTTGACGACCTCGACCGCCGCGGCCTGCTCCTCGATCGGCAGGTTGCGGTGCAGGACGCCCATGCCGCCCTGGCGGGCCATGCTGATCGCCATGCGGGCCTCGGTGACCGTGTCCATCGCCGCGGAGACCAGCGGGATGCGCAGGGTGATGTTGCGGGACAGCCGGGTCGACGTGTCGACGTTGCTGGGCACGACGTCCGACTCGGCCGGCAGCAGCAGCACGTCGTCGAAGGTCAACCCGAGCATCGCGAACTTGTCTTCCGGGGCGAACTCGCTCGTCATGTGGGTGGCTGACCTTCCTGGCGGTGGCGGGTGAACCTTCCGTCGATGGTATCTGGCCCCCGTCCCGGCAACCGCCGGACTGGGGCCAGACGTGACCGGGGAAACTCGCCCCTGTTTGGAGGGACTGAAAGGCCCTGGACAAGCAACCCGGTCGGGCAGGTACGGTGCGACGCGTGCCGCACGAAGTGTTGCCCCCCGACCCGTTCGCCGACGACCCGGACGACCCCGCGCGGGAGCTCGCCGGCATCGGGGACGACGAGCTGGCCGAACCGATGGACGCGCAGGCGCGCGCCGAGTTGCTGGCGGACCTGTCGGACCTCGCGGTCTACCAGGCGCTGCTGGAGCCCCGCGGAGTCCGCGGGATCGTGGTCGATTGCGGTGAGTGCGATCAACCGCACTTCCACGACTGGCACCTGCTGCGCGCGAGCCTCGAGCAGTTGCTCGCGGACGGGCGGATGCGCCCGCACGAGCCGGCCTTCGACCCCAACCCGGCTGACTACGTGAGCTGGGACTACTGCCGCGGTTTCGCGGACGGGATCACGACCACCGAAAGCGCCTACTGACTGTTTCCACGAGAAGGCCCGGCCGCGGGAGGCCGGGCCTTCGCCATGTCCGGGGCGGGACCTGGACATGACGAAGACCCGGCCGCTCCCGGCCGGGTCCTCTCATGAGACGGATCAGTTCGAGCTGGTGCCGGTGTCCACACCGGCCGGCGCCTGGCCGGCGCCCGAGTCCGGCGTGTCGTAGCGCACCGTGCTGCCCGAGGTGCCGTCGCCGGGTGGCGTCGTGCTGCTCTCGGTCGTCGGGGACGGCGAGGTCGTGCTGCTCTCCGACGGGGTCGGCGTCGTGGTCTGCTGCGGGCTCGTCGTGGTCGACGAGGACGGCGACTTCGTCGAGCTAGGCGGCGGCAGCGCGGCCGAGGTCGGCAGGGAGGTCGGCGATTCCGGCGTGGTGGTGCCCGAGTCCGGCAGCATCGACGCGAGCTGCTGGTGCTCCGCCATCAGCTGGCTGAGGTTCTCCTCCTCGGTGACCTGGCTCAGCTTCGCGGCGGCCTCGGCGAGCGCCTGCTGCGCCTCGGCGATGCGGCCCTGCGAGAGGGCGATGCTGGCCTGCTGCAGGTCGATGCGGGCCGCGGAGGCGGCCTCGACCGACCGCGCGTGGTCGGCGTAGAGCACCTTGGTCAGGCCCCACAGCGTGTCGCCGGGCTGCGCGTCCCGCGCGGCGATGCTGGTGCCGGTGAACCCGATGGCGAGGACGGCGGCGGCCGTGGCGACCGGCACGAGCAGGCGGCGACGGCGCGCCCGCTGCCCGTGGCGGCGGGCCAGCGCGGCCGTCTTGATCGTCGTGACGGCGGTGTCGGTGTCGATGAGCTCGGCGAGCGGCTCGCTGTCGATGTCCCGTCGCCAGGACAGCAGCAGGGCGTTGAGTTCCTGGTCACCCAGGTCGTCGGCGATGCCGGGGTCGGACCCGCCGAGCGAGTCCAGCAGACCGTCGTCCGCGCGGATCGCGGTGAGGTCCGCCTCGAACTCCGCCCGCGACGAACTCAGGGTCGACTCGAACTCGAGCTCGTCGAGCTCACGTCTGACGTCTTCGCGATCGGTCACTCAGGCCACCTCCTCGGACGCCAGCGCCTTGCGGAGCCGGGCCAGCGCGCGGTGCTGCGCGACGCGGACGGCACCCGGCGTCGAGCCGACCGCTTCCGCGGTCTCCTCGGCGGACAGGCCCACGACCACGCGCAGCACCACGATCTCCCGCTGCTTGTCGGGCAGAACCCGGAGCAGCTGTGCCATGCGCTCGTTCAACTCCCCCTGCAAGGCGCGCTGTTCCGGCCCGATGTCGCCCTCGATCTCGTCGGGGATCTCGGCGACGGGCTCGGCCCGGTTGCGCGCGGCGGCCCGATGCGCGTCGGCCACCTTGTGCTGGGCGATGCCGTACACAAAGGCCAGGAACGGGCGCCCTTGGTCACGGTACGAAGGCAACGCCGTGAGCACTGCTAGACACACCTCCTGGGCAACGTCGTCTGCCGAGGCGAACGACCGCTCCTGTCGTCCGACCCGGGCACGGCAATACCGCACCACCAGGGGACGGATAGCGGCCAGCAGCCGCTCCACCGCCTGGGGATCCCCCTCGACAGCGGCGGCGACTGGCTCATCCAGCCCGTCCCCCACATTGGCCATCGCAGACAACAGTCCCAGCGTTACGTGTAGGCGTGCAAAATTAACGGCGCGGCAATCCCCGCATCGCTCACACCGGTGAGGCCTACGGTACCTGGCGACGCCGGTGTCGCGTATGCGTGGTCGGCTCTACAGCCGCGCCGGCCTCGCCGAACCGAGGCCGCCCAGTATCGCACGGATGTGGTTCGCAGGGGGGCGATCGAGCGAAGCGGCGCGCGGAAACACGAAAATTTCTCGCTGAATCCGCGCGTCCGCGTCAGGAGACCAGACCCCGGCGGAAGCCGTGCGCCACGGCCTGCGCACGGTCCCGCACGCCGAGCTTCCGGAACAGCCGGCGCGCGTGGGTCTTCACGGTGTCCTCGGAGAGGTACAGCTCACGGCCGATCTGGCCGTTGCTCTTGCCCTGGCTCATGCCGCGCAGCACCTGCAGCTCGCGCTCGGTGAGCTGCACGCCGGGGTCGGCGGGCTGGCGGGGCGCGGGCACCGAGGTGCTGGCGAGGGTGTGCGCGAGCGCGGCGACCAGCTCCGGCCGGGACGCGTCCCAGCGCAGGTAGCCGCGGGCCCCGCCGGCGATGGCGGCGGCGATGCTGCCGGCGTCGTCCGGCGCGCCGAAGACGATCACGTTGGCCTGAGGGTTGGCGGACACCAGCCGCCGAGTCGCCTCCACCCCGGCCGGCATCGCGCGCTGGGTGCCGACGAGCACGACGTCGACCGGCTGCCGCGAGTACCGGGCCAGCAACTCGTCACCGTGCGCTACACAGTCGATGCGACTGACACCGGGGACAGCAGACATCACGCGGGTGAGCCCTTCGCGGACACTGCGTCGGTCGTCGCAGATCAAGACCGTCGTCACGGGTGTTCCTTCCTGCAGCCGGGTGACATTCCATATCCCCTATCGGACGCTTGAGGCCGTACCTTGACACGATCCGGTGGCTTTTTTTGGAACTTCTTCGCCCGGATGTCGGTATGGCCGGCGGGAGCCCCGCACCCGGGGTCAGACCGGTACCCACGGAGAACCATGCGCCAGCCGCCTCCCTCCGGGATCGGAGCCCAGTAACACTGCGTGTAACACCGCGGCCGTCCGCGATCGGTGGCGGTCCGCGTCGGCGGGCCACAGATCGGCCGCGATCAGCCCGGCGGGCCAGCTGAGCGAGGACAGCTCGTACTTGTCCGCGTCCGCCAGCGCGCCCGAGACGAGCTCCCCGGCTCTTCGCTTCTGCCCGATGGTGCCCAGCGCCGCGGCGAGCACCAGCTGGGACTTGACCGTGTGCCGGATCGATCCGGCAGCGGTGGCTTCGTCGAGAGCGACCTCGGCCGGTCCGACCGCGGCCTGCGCGTCGCCCGAGGCGAGCGCGAGTTCCGCGGTGACCCAGCCGAGCCGGGTCCGGGTCCGCCAGTTGTCCACCGCGCCCGCGGCTCGGTCCAGGACGCGTCGCGACGCGGTGAGCCGCCCGGTGCCCAGATGGTCGGCGGCCAGCCCGAGGAGCGCGTCCGCGAGCGCGCCGCGAGCGTCCAGGCCGTCCGGGTCCGGCTCCGACACGGCCATGACGGCCTGGCGCAGCGCGGCGCCGTCGAGCCCGCGGGCGACGGCGTGGCCGCCGAGCTGACGGCGGTGCGAGGCGAGGGTGGCCAGCGCCAGTGCGGCGACCACCTGATCCCGGTCGCGGGCGAGCTCGTCGAGCAGGGTGGTGGCAGCCGCGTAGCGGCCCTGTGCGCCGAGCACGATCGCGCCGAGCAGGCGCCGCCTGGGCGGGCCAGCGGCGGCGAGCACGTCCGGCGGCGGCGCCGGACGGTCGCCGAAGGCCGCTCGTCGGAGTTCGATCTCGTGCACGTTACTTCCCTACCAGGACGTACTCGATCCGGTCAGCCGCCGTCCGCAGTCCGGACAGCTGTTCGACGCGATCCGGCAGCTCCGGGGCGCGCCAGCCGGGGCCGGCGGCGAACAGGCGGCTGCGCAGGCCGCCGCGGGACACTTCGGGGAACAGCTCCGGATCGGCGTTGCCCGCGCGGTCGGCCCAGAGCACCACGGCCGCGGGTGAGCTGCGCCGGACAGCCGCGGACAACGCGGGACCGGGCAGTGGCAGCCCGAAGAGCTGCGAGCCGATGCGCCGCGCGGCGAGGCCCGCGGCCAGCACGTGCAGCGACAACGCGTCCTGCTCGTCCGGAACGCGGCTGAGCAGGACCGGGCGCTGGTTGCGCGGGTGGTCGAGCACCGGCGTCGCGCGCACTACGGCGGCCAGCACGCACTCGCTCAGCATCGCCTGCACCTCGACTCCGGCCGGGGTGCCCGGCCAGCCGGCCCCGCAGGCGTCGAGGACCGGGGCGATCACGCCCTCCCATGCGTCGAGGACGCCGACGCTGCCGATCGCGTCGTCGAGGGTCTGCTGCACCGCGCGGCCGTCGAGCGCGACCGCGGCCGCACGCAGCCGGCGGGCGGCCGCGCCGTTCTGCGCGGCGCTGAGCTGCTCGGCCGGCGGCGGCAGCGGCTGGGCCGCGATCTCCGGGGCGGCGCCGAACGACTTCGGCATCTGCTGGAGCGCGTAGCGAGCGGCCTCCGCGGTCGAAGCGCCGCGCAGCAGCGCGCGCTGCATCAGTTCGAGCCGGCCGATGTCGGCGGCGCAGTAGCGGCGGTGCTTGCCGTCGGTGTGCCTGCTCGGGCCGAGGCCGTAGCGGCGGTCCCAGGTGCGCAGGGTCGAGGGCGCGACCCCGAGCCGCCGGGCGACGGCGGCCACGGGCATCGTCGGCTCGGCCTGACCGGCACCCCTGGGACGGCTCACCCGACCCAATATCCCGGTACCACTCGAACGGGGCAACCTGAATCGGTTTCGTCATTTCCCCTGTTTACGGCCCTGATCTCACGCATCCGGGGGAAACCTAACGGCTGAATCAGCGGGATTCCCTTGAACAACTATTGGCGCGCTTCTAACGTTACCGCCGTTGCGCCATTCGGAGTAATCGCCGGGCGGCTAAGCAGGGGTGGCACGACCGAATCGGAGGGCGGTCACGATGGCAGACACGCGTAGGCTCCCGGGCCCGAACGCCGATATCTGGGATTGGCAGCTGCGGGGGTCGTGCAGGGGGATGGACAGCGGCGCGTTCTTCCACCCGGATGGCGAGCGGGGGCCGGCGCGAGCGCGCCGGGAGGCCCGGGCGAAGGCGATCTGCCAGTCCTGCCCGGTCCTGCGACTGTGCCGGGAACACGCGCTCGCGGTGCACGAGCCGTACGGGATCTGGGGCGGGCTGTCGGAAGCCGAGCGGGAGACGATCATCCGCACCGGGAAACCGCAGCTCACCCTTTCCGGCCAGTAGCCGGAACGGAAAAGGCGGACGGCACCCGGGTGAACGCCCGTCAGCCGGGTGCCGTCTTTTTTCCCAGAAATCGCGGCCACGCGGACATCGCCGTGTCGATGACCGCTTCCAGGTCGGCGAGTTCGGCGCCATCTCGCGCTTGAATCGACATCCCGTGCAGAATCGTGCCGTAGAACCGGACGATTCCCTCGATGTCGGCGTCTTCGGGCAGGTCCCCCTCCGCGACCGCGCGCCGCAAGCGGGCCGCCACTCCGGTCAGGTTGTTCCGCCGCTTCGCCGCGAGGAATTCGCGGACCGGCCGGTTCTGCTCCGTGCAGTTGAGCGCGGCCAGCACGACCATGCACCCGCGCGGGTGCCCCTCCTCGACGTACCCGCGGGCACTCTCCCGCAACCAGGCCTCGACGGCGTCGCGCGCGGTCTCCCCCTCCGGCGGCCGGTGCCCGAACCGCTCGCGGTAGCGCTCGATCGCCTCCCGGAACAACGCCTCCTTCCCGCCGAAGGCCGCGTACAGGCTCGGTGAGCCGATCTTCATGGCGGCGGTCAGGTCGGACAAGGACGTGCCCTCGTAGCCGCGCTCCCAGAAGACGTACATCGCCTCATCCAGGGCCGCGTCCCGGTCGAAGGCCCTCGGACGGCCGCGTGGTGACATGGTTCGCATTCTATAGCGGTCGGCACAGAAGTCGCCCTAACTTCTGTGCCGATCACTACAGAAATGGAGGGCTCATGGGTTCGCTGGACGGCAAGGTCGCACTCGTGACCGGGGGCAGCAGGGGCATCGGGGCGGCGATCGCCCGGAAGCTGGCGGCAGAAGGGGCGCACGTCGCGGTCACCTACGAGAAGTCCGCCTCGCGGGCGGCCGAGGTGGTGGCCTCGATCGAGAGCCTCGGCCGGAAGGGGCTGGCGCTGCAGGCCGACAGCGCGGACGCCGAGGCGCTGACCGCGGCGGTGGACCAGGTCGCCGAAGCGCTGGGCGGGCTGGACGTGCTGGTCAACAACGCCGGGATCTTCCCGCGCGGGACGATCGAGGAGATGAGCCTCGCCGACTTCGACCGGACGCTGGCGGTCAACGTGCGGGCGGTGTTCGTCGCGACCAAGGCCGCGGTGCGCCATCTGCCGGCCGGTGGCCGGATCATCACGATCGGCAGCACGCTCGGCGAGCGGGTGGCGCGGCCGGGGATGAGCGCCTACGCGGCGTCTAAGGCCGCCGTGGTGGGGATGAGCCGGGCGTTCGCGCGTGATCTGGGGTCGCGCGGGATCACTTCGGTGGTGGTTCAGCCGGGGCCGACCGACACGGACATGAACCCGGCGGACGGGCCGCGGGCGGCGAGCACTCTCGCGCTGTCGGCTGTTGGGCGGCATGCTTCGCCGGAAGATTTGGCGGCGACCGTTGCGCATGTCGCCGGGGCTGGTGGGGCGTTCATCACCGGGTCGGTGATCACTGTTGATGGTGGGGTCAATGCTTGAGTAGGCGCTACGCGGGTTTCTCAATCGCCGGCTTCGCTTCGCTACGCCCCGATCGAGAGAGTCCCTCCCGAACCCGATCTTTC
>NZ_JBHZEN010000104.1:0-2685 GCF_050958625.1 Amycolatopsis sp. 3B14 | reverse complement strand
GGGTGTGGGAGAGTAGGACACCGCCGAACACAACTTGATACTCGAGGCCCCGGTTGAGAACTGTCAAAGGTTCTCCCGGGGCCTCGAGCTTTTTGCGGGTGCGTGCGGTGCTGCCCCGGACGAGTGGGCAGCACCGCACGGTCAAGCCAGCAGAGCCTCCACATCGGTGCGCAACATCGCCATCGTCGACATCGCATCCACTCGCACCTCAGCCAGAGCCGCCTCGTCCGCCACCGGGCGCGTCACCTGCAGGTAGCACTTCAACTTCGGCTCGGTGCCCGACGGGCGGATCACCACCCGCAACCCACCGCCGGCGATGCGCAACGCATCCGTCTCCGGCAACAAGTCCTCCATTTCCACAGCCGCGCCGCCCAGCTCGGTCGGCGGCGACTTCCGCAGGCGTGCCATGAGCTGCCCGCGGACCGACAGATCCGTCACCCGCAACGACACCTGGTCCGTGACGTACACCCCGTGCGCGACGGACAGCCGGTCCAGCTCGTCGAGTAGCGACCGGCCCTCGGCCTTCACCTTCGCGGCCAGGTCACACGCGAGGGTCGCCGCGGCGATGCCGTCCTTGTCCCGCACGAAGTCCGGGTTCACACACAGCCCCAGAGCCTCCTCGTAGGCGAACACCAGCCCGTCGCCGGAGCGGGTCAGCCACTTGAAGCCCGTCAGGGTCTCCGCGTACCGGGCGCCGTGGGCCCGGGCGATGTCCCCCAGCATCGCGGCCGACACGATCGTCGTCGCCACCAGCGGGTCCGGGTTGCTCGTCGTCGACAGGACGTATTCGCCAAGCAGGACCCCGGTCTCGTCCCCGCGGAGCATCCGCCACTCACCGGTCGCGTCCGGCACGCCGACGGCGCAGCGGTCCGCGTCCGGGTCCAGTGCGATGGCGAGGTCGGCGTCGACCTCCGCGGCCAGCGCGAGCAGCAGGTCCGTCGCGCCCGGCTCTTCCGGGTTGGGGAAGGACACCGTCGGGAAGTCCGCGTCCGGAGCCGACTGCTCGGCGACCAGGTGCACGTCGGTGAAGCCGGCGCGGGACAGCGCCTCACGCAGGACCTCCGCGCCGACCCCGTGCAGTGCGGTGGCGGCGACCCGCAGCCCGCGGTGCGGCGACCGCGGGACCTGCGACACCCGGTACAGGTACTCGTCGAGGATCTCGTCGCCGAGCACGGTCGCCCCCGGTTTGCGGGGCACGCTGATCGCGCCGGGGGCCGCGGCGATCGCCGTCTCGATTTCGGCGTCGGCGGGCGGCACGATCTGGATCGCGACGTCGTCGTACAACTTGTAGCCGTTGTCGGCAGGCGGGTTGTGCGACGCGGTGATCTGGATGCCTGCCGCAGCGCCGAGGTGCTTCGTCGCGAACGCCACCAGCGGTGTCGGCAGGGGGCGGGGCAGGACCCGGACGTCGAACCCGGCCGCGTGCAGCACCTCGGCCGCCGCGGTCGCGAACTCCTCCGAGCCGTGCCGGGCGTCCCGGCCGACGACGACGATCCCGCCTGCCTTGCCGTGCGCGGTCAGCCAGGTCGCGACCCCGGCCGTGGTGCGGACGACGACGGCGGTGTTCATGCCGTTCGGTCCGGCCCGGACGGGGCCGCGCAACCCGGCGGTGCCGAACTCGAGCGGACCGGCCATCCGGTCCGCCAGGTCGGTCACCGCATCGGGGGCGCCGTTCATCGCAGCGGCGAGCACGGCCTGCAACTCCTGCCGCGCGGCCGCGTCCACGTCGTCGGCGATCCAGCGGATCGCGCGGTCGCGGAGTTCGGGGGTGAGGCGGCTCATGCGCGCGCGACGAGCCGGCGCAGCAGGGTGCCCATCTTCTCGGCCGACGCGCGTCCGGCCTCCAGGACCTCCTGGTGGCTCAACGGCTCGCCGGTCATGCCCGCGGCCAGGTTGGTGACCAGGGACAGCCCGAACACCTCGACACCGGCGGCACGGGCGGCGATCGCTTCGAGGACGGTCGACATGCCGACCAGGTCGGCGCCGAGCGTGCGCAGCATGCGGATCTCGGCGGGGGTCTCGAAGTGGGGGCCGGGCAGGCCCGCGTAAACGCCCTCGGTCAGGCTCGGGTCGATCTCGCGCGCGAGGTCCCGCAGGCGGTGCGAGTACAGGTCGACCAGGTCGACGAAGTTCGCGCCGGTGATGGGGGAGGTCGCGGTCATGTTGAGGTGGTCGCAGATCAACACGGGCTGGCCGACCTGGTAGTCGTCCCGCAACCCGCCGGCGGCGTTGGTGAGCAGAACGGACTTCACCCCAGCAGCAGCGGCAGTCCGCACGTTGTGCACGACGCGGCCCACGCCCTTGCCCTCGTACAGGTGGGTGCGGCCCAGGAGCACCAGGGTGCGCTTGCCGTCCACGTCCACGGAGCGGACGGTGCCACCGTGTCCGACGGCGGTCGGGGTCTCGAAGCCGGGCAGCTCACCGAGCGGGATCTCCGCCTCGGGCTCGCCGATCACGTCCGCCGCGGGACGCCACCCGGAGCCCAGCACCACCGCGATGTCGTGCTTGGCGAATCCGGTGCGCTCCGCGATGGTGGCGGCAGCAGCCGACGCCACATCTTGTTCGGTCATGGAGCCATCTTCCCAGCGGCCTGCCACGGCCGTGCCCCACCCCGAGGTGGATGCCCCCCGCGCTGTCGCGCGGAAAAAGCGCCTCACGCGCTCAAATGGTCACCTTTCGACCACC
>NZ_JBHZEN010000103.1:0-4498 GCF_050958625.1 Amycolatopsis sp. 3B14 | reverse complement strand
CTGGCACGAACGCCGCCTCGCCGAAAAGGCCGCCGAGCTGGCCGAACTGGGCAAGGTGCACGCCATCACCTGCGACGTCACGGACGAATCCCAGGTCCAGGCGTTGATTGCCGGGGCGGTGGAGCAGTTCGGCCGAATCGACGTGATGATCAACAACGCCGGCCTCGGCGGCACCCGCTCCGTGCTGGAGATGACCGACGACGAGTGGTCCCGGGTTCTCGACATCACGTTGACCGGCACCTTTCGCTGCACACGCGCCGTGCTGCGCCAGTTCGTCGCGCAGGGCGGCGGCGGGGCGATCGTCAACAACGCGTCGGTGATCGGATGGCGGGCACAGGCCGGGCAGGCGCACTACGCCGCGGCGAAGGCCGGGGTGATGGCCCTCACCCGCTGCTCCGCCCTGGACGCCGCCGAGCACGGCGTGCGGATCAACGCCGTGGCACCGAGTCTGGCGATGCACCCGTTCCTCGCCAAAGTGACCAGCGACGAACTGCTGCAGGAACTGGAGCAGCGGGAAGCGTTCGGCCGCGCCGCCGAACCCTGGGAAGTCGCCAACGTGATGGTGTTCCTCGCCAGCGACTACGCCTCCTACCTGACCGGTGAGGTCGTGTCCGTGTCCAGCCAGCACCCCTAGGGAGCCCAAGTGCCTGAAGCCTTTCTCCTCGACGCCGTCCGCACCCCCGTCGGCAGGCGTGGCGGCGCCCTGTCCGGGTGGCACTCCGCCGACCTGGCCGCGCACATCATCCGCGCGGTGGTTTCGCGGGCCGGGGTGGACCCGGACCTGGTCGACGACGTGATCCTCGGCTGCACGGACACGCTCGGCCCGCAGTCCGGCAACATCGCCCGCACCGCCTGGCTGGCGGCGGGGTTCCCGGACCACGTGCCCGGGGTGACCGTGGACCGGCAATGCGGATCCAGCCAGCAAGCCGTGCACTTCGCCGCCCAAGCCGTGCTCTCCGGAACCCAAGACCTCGTACTCGCCGGCGGGGTGCAGAACATGAGCCGCATCCCCATCAGCGCCGCCATGCTCGCCGGCCGCGAATACGGCTTCGACGACCCGTTCTCCGGCTCCAAAGGCTGGCAGGAACGCTACGGCAGCGTCGAGGTGTCCCAGTACCGCTCCGCCGACATGATCGCCGAACACTGGGACATCACCCGCGAAGCGATGGAAACCTATGCGCTGCGCAGCCACCAGCGCGCCCTCGCCGCCATCGACACCGGACGCTTCACCGCAGAGATCGCGCCGGTCGACGACTTCTCGATCGACGAAGGCCCGCGCCGCGACACCAGCCTGGAACGCATGCAGGGGTTGAAGCCGCTCTCCGAGGGTTCTCGCCTGACCGCGGCCGTGGCGAGCCAGATCTCCGACGGCGCCAGCGCCGCGCTGATCGCCTCGGAGTCCTTCGTGCGGGAACACGGACTCACCCCACGCGCCAGGATCCACCACATCTCCGTCCGGGCGGCCGACCCGGTGTGGATGCTCACCGGACCCATCCCCGCGACCATCCACGCCCTCCGCAAGACCGGCCTCACCGTCGACGACATCGACCTCTTCGAGGTCAACGAAGCCTTCGCCAGCGTCGTCCTGGCCTGGCTCGACGAAACCGGCGCCGAACCCGACCGAGTCAACGTCAACGGCGGCGGCATCGCCCTCGGCCACCCGATCGGCGCCACCGGGACGAAGCTGCTGGCCACCCTCCTGCACGAACTCGAACGCCGCAACGGCCGCTACGGCCTGCAAACCATGTGCGAAGGCGGCGGCACCGCCAACGTCACCATCATCGAACGGTTGTGATCACACCCCCAGGCGCTTGAGGGCCTGGGCGAACAAGGCACGGGCATCGGAGGGACGGCCCGCCTCGATGCGGGCCGTCCACACCTCCAGCGTCACCCGGACAGCCGCGGCCAGCGTTTCCACGGCCAAGCGAGGCTCCAGGTCCAGATCCGGATCGGTGCCGGTAGCTCGCGCGATGTGTTCGACGAGCCGTCGCGACTGTTCGGCGTCCAGCCGCAATCCCGCGGCGTTCAGGACCGGGTTCGCCGCCATCAACCTGCGCACGCGCATCATCGTCTGGGCTTCGGGACTGCTGCCGTCTCCGTAGGACTCCAGCACCTCGGCGTAAACCTGTGCCAGCACCTCGTGCGGCGCACGAGAGTCCCCGTCGCCAAGACGCGATTCCAGCGCCTCCGCGAAATCGCGGTGAATCAGCAGCGCCGCGTCCTCCTTCGTCGCGAAGTGGCGGAAGAACGTGCGGGGCGAGACCTCCGCCGCCGCGGCGATGTCGTCGACTGTCGTGCCCTCGACACCGTGCCGCTCGAACAACTCGAGCGCTGCCGTGCTGATGTCGTGCTGAGTCCGACGTCGCTGCCGCTCTCTCAACCCCGTCATCGCACCTCCTTCGTGACGCTTGCCGTCAACTATGCCATGTCTGCTACGTTGACAGTGAACGCCTATATGGCACTCACTGACACATTCGAAGGAGTCTTCTCGTCGTGCCGATCGGAAAACCGACGTTCACGCTGGCCGTGGTCAGCCTCGGCGCCGCCATGGTGGCGCTGGACGGCACCGTCATCTCGGTGGCGAACCCGGCGCTGTCCGCCGAGCTCGACGCGAGCCTGACCGACCTGCAATGGGTTACCAACGGTTATCTGCTCGCGATCGCGACCACCCTCGTAATCTTCGGCAGAGCCGCCGACCGCTTCTCCCGCAAAGGTTTCTGGCTTACCGGAGTGGTGGCCTTCACGGCGGCGTCCGTCCTCGTCGGCCTCGCACCATCCGTCGAACTGGTGATCGTCTGGCGGGTCGCGCAGGGCCTGGCTGGAGCGTTGATCATGCCCGCCGGCGTCGGCTTGCTGCGTGGCGCGTTCGCCGGAGCCGCGCTGAGCAGGGCACTGGCCGTGTGGAGCACCTGCACCGCTGGTGCTGCCGCGGCAGGCCCGGTGATCGCCGGCCTGCTCGTCGAGAGCTACGGCTGGGAAGCCGTGTTCTTCATCAACGCCCCGATCGGCGTCATCGCTATCGGGCTGGGCCTGCGTCACCTTCCGCGAACGCCGAAGAGGCAGGCCGACGGGCGACTGGACGTGCCCGGAGCCGTCCTCCTCGCCGCCGCCATGATGTCGCTGGCGTGGGCGGTGCTCGAGATCGAGAAAGCCGGCTCGGCGGGCATCGTGCTGCTCTTCTTCGCCCTGGCCGCGACGCTGACGGTCGTGTTCTGCCTGCGAGAAAGCCGCGCCAAGGAGCCTGTTCTCGATCTGCGGATCTTCCGGAACCGCACGGTTCCCGCCGCAGCACTGCTGGTGGTGCTCGCCTTCTTCACGCTCTACGGAACGCTGTTCTTCGTCACCCTCTACCTCCAGCGTGTCCGGGGTGCCGACGCGGTGGAAGCGGGCGTACAGGTTTTGCCGTTGACGGTCGCGCTCGGCGTGGCGTCCGCTCTCGTCGGCCGCCTCAACGCCCGTTTCGGCCCACGACCGGCCCTGCTCGCCGGTACCGCCGCGATCGCGCTGTCGGCGTTCGGCCTGTCCCAGCTGGAAACCGGAACCGGTTACGCCGGCCTGTGGCCGTGGCTGGTCGGGATGGGCGCCGGGGTGGGGCTGGTCTCCGTGGCCAGCACCGAGGCACTGGTCGGAAATGTCGACCAACGTCTCAGCAGCGTGGCGGGCGGTCTCCAGCAGACAGCGTCGCAGCTCGGCGGTGTCCTCGGGACCGCGGTTTTGTCCACTGTCGTGTCCTCGTCGGTCCAGTCCCGGCTTTCGTGTGAGCTGGCGGCGAACGGGGTGCACGGTGGCGTGGCCGAGGCCGTCGCCGCCGACGCCGACAAGGTCGCCCAGGGCATCGCGCCGGTGCCTCCTGGCGCGAACGGTGCCCTGACGTCGCGAATCACCGACGCCAGCCACGAGGCCTTCCTGGCCGGCATGAGCTCGGCTCTCCTCGTCGCAATGGGCGCCGCGCTCGCCGGACTCGTCGCCGCGCTCTTCGTGCGTCCCGGAGTCACCGTGTCTCGCGACGAGGTCGTCGTCATGCACTGAGACCGTCGTTCAGCCGAGGGCGCGCAGCCGCGGCAGGACGTCCTCGGCGAACTGCGTCAGGAAGCGTTCCTGGTCGTGGCCGGGGCCGTGGAACACGAGGTGGTTCAGGCCCGCGTCCAGGTACGGCTTGATCTGCGCGACGGCCTCGTCCGGGTCGGAGGCCACGATCCAGCGCTTGGCGACCTGCTCGATCGGCAGCTCGTCGGCCAGCCGCTCCATCTCCTCGGCCGAGGACACGCTGTGCTTCTGCTCCGGCGTCAGCGACAGCGGCGCCCAGAACCGGGTGTTCTCCAGGGCCTTGGCGTGGTCGCGGTCGTAGGACATCTTGATCTCGATCATCTTGTCGATGCCCGCGACATCCCGCTCCGCCGCCGCCGCGCCCTCGGCGACCGCCGGCATCAGCTTGTCGTTGTAGAGCTCCATGCCCTTGCCCGAGGTGCAGATGAACCCGTCCCCGGCCCGGCCCGCA